>NZ_JBEXDB010000003.1:0-325417 GCF_040605575.1 Streptomyces sp. NPDC005566
GTCCCGTTTCACCGGGGCCCTCCGGGCGCTTCCCTTCGTTCTTGCGTTTCCGACTCTATCAGACTCTTTCGTGTCCGATTCCCGGTCGAAGCGGGCCCCCTGCGAAGCAAGAGAATTGTTACTGCGCTTTCCAGTTCTTCGCTTTCGCGTTTCCCTTTCCGGCGAGTCCGACTCTATCAGATCCTTTCGGGCCTGATTCCCAGTCAGTGGGGCTTGTCTTCCCGGCTGTTGGGCCGTTCCGACGAGTGAGACTTTAGCGGAATCCGGGGCCCCGACGCTAATCGGGGCATCGTTCCTTCGAACGTGGATTCCTCATTCCGAACGTGCACACAGAAAACGTGCGACACAGGTCGCCGGTTTCTTGTGTTCACTACGGAATGGCTGTCCGGGGACCGACCGGGGTCGGCGCTCACGTCGGACAACTCGGAGCACACTACGGATCCGTACGGACGGTGTCAACCTCCGGCCCGGCCCCCGCGTCGCGGAAAGCTGTCCGGTAGTCGCGCGGACTGGTGGAGAGGTGTGCCGCGAAGCGCTGGCGCATGGTGACCTCGCTGCCGAACCCCGTGCGGCGGGCCACCTCCGGGAGGGGAAGGTCCGTGCGTTCGAGGAGCTTCTGGGCTGCGGCGATGCGTTGCGAGATCAGCCAGCGCAGTGGGGTGGTCCCGGCGGTTGCCTGGAAGTGCCGGGCGAAGGTGCGCGCGGACATGCCGGCTCGGGCGGCGAGGCCGGCCACGGTGTGCGGTTCCGCCAGGTGGGCCAGCGCGTGGGCCCGGACCGAGGCGAGCGTGTCGGCGTCCCGGTCGGACTCCGGGGTGGGGTGCTCGATGAACTGGGCCTGGGTTCCGGTCCGGAACGGGGCCGTGACCATCGAACGGGCGATCGTGGCTGCCGCTTCGGCGCCCTGGGTGATGCGGACGAGATGGAGGCAGAGGTCGATGCCGGCCGCCGTGCCCGCCGAGGTCCAGATGTTTCCGTCGCGGAGGAAGAGGGCGTCCGGCACCACGGTGACCTGGGGGTGATGGGCATGGAGGAGGTCAGTGAGGTTCCAGTGGGTGACGGCCTGGCGGCCGTCGAGCAGCCCCGCCTGCGCGAGCGTGAAGGCGCCGCCGCAGAGCGCGGCGATGGGCGTGCCCCGCGCGTGGACACCGCGCAGGGCTTCGAGCACCGCGGGCGGGGCCGGTGTGAGGTGGTCGTCGAGGCCGGGCACCACGACCAGGTCGCAGCGGGACAGCCAGGTCAGCGTCCGGTCAGGGGTGAGGGACAGACCACCGCGGAGCGGAATGGGTGCCGGGTCGGCGGCAGTGCGGCGCAGGTCGAAGGCGGGGACACCTCGGTCGGTGCGGTCCACGCCCCAGACCTCGGTGATGACGGAGACGTCGAACGCCCTGACTCCCGGGAACGAGACCAGGGCGATGCGGACGGGGCGGTTCGGCGGCGCGGTCATCTTGGCAGTAAAGCATCGATCGATGACTTTCCCTGCTCTGGGAGATGGCCGGCCGTGGGCGGACAGTGGAGGCATGGAGATCGCAGGGAACGCAGCGCTGGTCGTGGTGGATGTGCAGCAGGGGTTCGAGGAGGAGGCGTACTGGGGACCGCGGAACAATCCGGATGCCGACAGGAACATCGCGGGGCTGATCGATGTCTGGCAGGCGAGCGGCCGGCCCGTCGTGTTCGTGCGGCATGACTCGACCGAGCCGGGCTCGCCCCTGCGGGTGGGCCGCCCGGGCAACGCGTTCAAGGAGTACGTGGAGGAGCGTCGCGGAAAGGGGAGCGGGGCGGAGTTGTTCCTGACGAAATCGGTGAACTCAGCCTTCTACGGGACGCCCGATCTGGATGCCTGGCTGCGGGAAGCCGGGGTGCGGCAGATTGTGGTGGCCGGGATCCAGACCAATATGTGCGCGGAGACGACAGCGCGCATGGGCGGCAATCTCGGGTACGAGGTGTTCTTCGCCTTCGACGCGACGTACACCTTCGACGCGGTGGGGCCGTGGGAATGGGCCCTGGGCGCGGACGACCTGGCGCGGGCCACCGCCGTGACGTTGCACGGCGGTGGGTTCGCGAGCGTGGTGCGCAGTGCGGAGCTGGTTGCTGCGGTGAAGTAGGCGAGTGACGTAGGTGAGGTGGGTGGGGCAGGGGCTCGTCAGGTCAGCCGTTGCCGGAGGCGAGCTCGCGGCTGCGGTCGCGGGCTGCTTCGAGTGCGGCGATGAGGGCGGCCCGTACGCCGTGGTTCTCCAGTTCCCTGATGGCGCTGATGGTGGTGCCGGCCGGGCTGGTGACGGCCTCGCGGAGCTTGACCGGGTGCTCACCGCTGTCCCGGAGCATGATCGCGGCGCCGATGGCGGCCTGGACGATCAGGTCGTGGGCCTGGGCGCGGGGCAGGCCGAGCAGGATGCCCGCGTCGGTCATGGCCTCGACGAGGAAGTAGAAGTACGCGGGTCCGGAGCCGGAGAGTGCGGTGGCGGCGTCCTGCTGGGACTCCGGGACGCGGAGGGTCTTGCCGACACCGCCGAAGATCGCCTCGGCGTGGGCGAGGTGTCCGGGGGTGGCGTGGCTGCCCGCGGAGATCACGGACATGCCCTCGTCCACGACGACGGGGGTGTTCGGCATGACACGTACGACCGGGGTGCCCTCGGTGAGGCGCTCCTCGATGAACGCGGTCGGGATGCCGGCGGCGGCGGTGATGACGAGACGGTCGGCGGTGACGTGCGGGGCGAGTTCGTCGAGGAGCTTGCCCATGTCCTGCGGCTTGACCGCGAGGATGAGGATGTCCGCGCTCTTGGCCGCTTCGGCGTTGCTGACGGACTCGACGCCGTAGCGGGTGCGGAGCTCTTCGGCGCGCTCGGAGCGCCGTGTGGTCACCAGGAGATCGGCGGCGCGCCAGCCCGCCCGGATCATGCCGCTGAGCAGAGCCTCGCCGATCTTTCCTGTACCGAGGACTGCGACTGTCTGGGTCATGCGGTTTCACCCTCCGGGTGGCGGTTCTCGTCGTTGCCGCCATCCTCGCACCGGGCGCTCAGGTGGTGCGGCGGCGGAGGGTGGCCGCGCCCAGGCAGAGGACGAGCAGGGCGCAGCCCGCGACGATCACGATGTCGCGGAAGAAGTCGGCGGTGATGTCGGTGTGGGTGAGGACCTCGTTCATGCCGTCGACGGCGTACGACATCGGCATGACGTTCGAGATGGCTTCCAGGACGGGGTGCATCTGGTCGCGCGGGGTGAACAGTCCGCACAGGAGCAGCTGGGGGAAGATCACGGCCGGCATGAACTGGACCGCCTGGAACTCGGAGGCGGCGAAGGCCGAGACGAACAGGCCGAGCGCCGTGCCGAGCAGCGCGTCGAGCAGGGCGACCAGGAGCAGCAGCCAGGGCGATCCGATGACGTCCAGGCCGAGCACCCACACGGAGAGTGCGGTGGCCAGCAGGGACTGGACGACGGCGACCGTGCCGAAGGCGAGTGCGTAGCCCGCGATCAGGTCGCCTTTGCCCAGGGGCATGGCGAGGAGACGTTCGAGGGTGCCCGATGTGCGTTCGCGCAGCGTGGCGATCGAGGTCACCAGGAACATGGTGATGAGCGGGAAGATGCCGAGCAGCGAGGCGCCGATGGCGTCGAAGGTCTGCGGGCTGCCGTCGAAGACGTAGCGCAGCAGCGTGATCATCAGGACCGGGACGATCAGCAGCAGCGCGATGGTGCGGGGGTCGTGCCGGAGCTGGCGCAGGACGCGGGCGGCGGTGGCCAGGGTGCGGGCGGGGCTCAGCGGCTGCGGGGTGGGCGCCGGGGCTGTGGTGCTCATCGGGTCGTCTCCTGGCGGGTGGCATCGGCGGCTTCGTCCACGAGGTGGAGGAAGGCCTCTTCGACGGTGGCGGAGTCGGTGCGGGTGCGCAGGCTTTCCGGGGTGTCGGAGGCGAGGATCTCGCCCGCGCGCATGAGCAGCAGCCGGTGGCAGCGCTCGGCCTCGTCCATGACGTGCGAGGAGACGAGGATCGTGGTGCCCCGGTCGGCGGCGAGGGTGTGGAAGAGGTTCCAGAGGTCCCGGCGGAGTACGGGGTCGAGACCCACGGTCGGTTCGTCGAGGACCAGGAGTTCGGGGGTGCCGAGCAGGGCGACCGCGAGGGAGACGCGGCTGAGCTGGCCACCGGAGAGGTTCCCGGCCAGGGCGTCGGCGTGGGTGGTGAGGTCGACGTCCTGGATGGCGCGGGTGACGGCTTCCCCGCGGGCGTTCCGGTGGCTGCGTCCCGGCTGGAGCACGGCCGCGAAGTAGTCCAGGTTCTGCCGGACGGTGAGGTCGGTGTAGACGGACGGGGCCTGGGTGACGTAGCCGATGCGGGGGCGCAGTGCGGGGTGCCCGGCGGGTCGGCCGAGGACGTCGAGGGTGCCGGTGACCTTGGCCTGGGTGCCGACGACGGCGCGCATGAGTGTGGATTTCCCGCAGCCCGAGGGGCCGAGAAGTCCGGTGATCCTGCCGGGTTCGACGGCGAAGTCGAGGCTGCGCAGGACGGTGCGGTCGCCTCGTTCGACGGTGAGGGCGCGGGCTTCGACGGCAGCTGCGGCGGTGGGCGCGTGCCCGGCACCCGCACCGTGCGGAGAATTCATCATGTGATGAATTTTCGTCCCGCCGGAGGTCCCGCGTCAAGGGATCGGCGTGGCGTGGGGCGCAGTCGGCCCGGGGCGTGATCGGAATGAGTGGTCCCCTCCCGTTCCACCCCGTTCTGCACCCATGCTTCTCACCGCCCACTACCGACGGAGGCACCTTCTTTGCGTGGCATCCCGGTCTCTCGCGCCGACTTCACCGCTTCACTCGTCGTCTTTCTCGTTGCCCTGCCCCTGTGCGTGGGCGTGGCCGTCGCCTCGGGCGTGCCGGCCGAGCTCGGACTGATCACCGGGATCGTCGGAGGAATCGTCGCGGGGCTGCTCCCTGGCAGCAGCCTGCAGGTCAGCGGTCCCGCGGCCGGGCTGACCGTGCTGGTGTACGAGGCGGTCGCGCTCTACGGGATCGGCGCCCTCGGGGTACTGGTCCTCACCGCCGGCGCACTGCAGGTGGCTCTGGGCGTCATGCGGCTCGGACGGTGGTTCCGTGCCGTGTCCGTCGCCGTGGTGCACGGGATGCTCGCCGGGATCGGGCTGGTCCTGATCTCCGGTCAGGTGTACGTGCTCGCCGACGCGACGGCTCCCGGCTCCATGGGGCAGAAGATCGCCGGGCTGCCCGGCCTTCTGCTCGGCAAGGGGGTGTCCGGTCCGGCCGTCGCGTTGGGGGTGGGGACCGTCGTCGTCCTGACGCTCTGGCCGAAGTGGCGGCGTGCGGCGCGCGTGGTGCCCGCACCGCTGGTGGCGGTGGGGCTCGCGGCCGGGGCGACCGCGGTGTTCGGTCTGCCGGTGCGCCGACTGGAGGTGAACGGCCTGCTCGACGCCGTACAGCCGCCCGGCATCGCCGACTGGGCGCGGCTCCTCGAAGCCGGGGTCCTCGGCACCGTCCTCGCCTTCGCGCTGATCGCCTCGGCGGAGTCACTGTTCAGCGCGGCGGCGGTGGACCGGCTGCACAACGGGAAGCGGACGGACTACGACAAGGAGCTGATCGCGCAGGGGGCGGGCAACGCGGTGTGCGGGGTGCTGGGCGCCCTGCCGATGACCGCCGTGATCGTGCGCAGCGTCGCCAACGTGCAGGCCGGTGCGCGGACGAAGGCGTCCCGGATCCTGCACGGCGTATGGCTGCTGCTCTTCGCCGCGGCCCTGCCGATCGCGCTGGGGATTATTCCGGTGGCGGCCCTGGCGGGCGTGCTCGTCCACGCCGGCTACAAGCTCATTCCCGTACGGACACTGGTGCCGCTGTGGCGTGAGCACCGCGGTGAGGCGGTGGTGCTGGCAGTGACGGCCGGGACCATCGTGGCGACGAGCCTGTTCGAGGGGGTCGTGGTCGGACTGGTGCTGGCCGTCGCCAAGACCGCCTGGGACATCAGCCATGTGCATGTGGAGGTGGAGGAGGGCGTCGGTGGTGTGCTGCGCGTCCGGGTGGCGGGCAATGCCACGTTCCTGCGCCTTCCGAAACTGCTGGACGCCCTGGATGCCCTGCCGCGCGACCGGGTGGTGGAGCTGGATCTGGCCGGGCTCCGGCACACCGACCACGCGTGTGCGGCCGCTCTGGAGGGATGGGCCGAGTCCCACGAGGCACGGCGGGACCAGGAGACCGGCGCGGTCAGCGGATCGCCACGATGAGGTCGGCCACGTAGTGCTCCTCTACCGTGCCGTTCGGAAAGAGCGCTGCGAGGTGGCCGCGCTCCGCGCCGAGGAAACGGCGGGTGGCCTCCTCGCCGGCCCTACCGAGCACGAGGAACGCGGAATGGCTGGCGAGGTTGGCGAGGTGGGTCTCGACCGGCACCTTCCGGGACCAGGGGAGCAGGCGCTGCGCGAAGCTGCTGCCGGCCGGCCCGGGCAGCTCCCGGAACCGGCTGCCGGGGACCGGGGACGCGGGTGATGAGCCGTGGGCACTGTCGTCGGCGCCCAGGTGGCGGCGCAGACGGGTGTCCTGGTCCGCGATCCAGGGGACGGAGTGGTCGGAGACGTTCCACCACAGCGCCAGGGCGCCTCCGGGGCGCAGAACGCGGAACGCCTCGGGCATCGAGCGCTCCGGGTCCGTCCAGTGCCACGACTGTGCGTAGGTGATCAGGTCGGCCGACGCGGTGGCCAGGGGCAGACAGTTGCCGTCGCCCCGCACGACCGGTACGGACGGCAGCGTCCGGTGCAGTTCGGCCGCCATTCCGGGGCCCGGCTCCACGGCCGTGACCCTGGCACCCCGGGCGTGGAGCAGCCGGGTGGCGATACCCGTTCCGGCGCCGATGTCGACGGTGCGGGCGCCCCGCAGGGGACGGCCCGCCAGTTCCTCGACGGCGTCGAAGAGGGCGGGCGGGTAGTCGGGGCGGGCCGCCGCGTACTGGGCTGCGGCCCGGTCGAACGAGAGGGCGCGGGCAGAGGACATGGATTCATCGTGCCTCGGCCCCGGCATACGCGGGAGCGGTTTCGGCAAGCGCTACTTCCGCCCGGTGCGCTTGCCCCTGGCGCTCCTGCGGGCCGCCGGGTTTCCCGTGCGGGTCGAGCGGCGCTTCACGTACTGGGCGAGCGCCGTCTCGTACTCCGTGCGCCGGAGCTTCTCGCCCGGCGCCTCCAGGAGCGAGCGGAAGAAGTACGCGAGGAGCGAGCCGATGAAGCCGATGGACTTGAGGCCGCGCAGGCTGTCCTCGCGGGACGGGTCGGCGGGACGGCGGCTGAAGCCGTCCCACGTCCTGCGGAAGGCGATGGCACTGCACACCGCGAACATCAGGACCACGAGCATGCCGACGATGCTGCCGACCTCGGCGATCTCCAGGCCCTGGTACGCGAAGCGGAGGACGAAGCACGAGGCGACGGCTGCCGCGAGCGAGCCGACGGCGGCCCCGGCCCGCCGCAGCCCGTAGCCACCGTCGTGGTCGACCCAGGTCGTACCGAAGAAACGAAGGGGCTCGGGCTGCGGCCCCGGCGTGCTGCCGCCGGACGTCGTGCTGCCTGAGGGCGTGCCGGATGCTTCGCTGTTCTCGCTCACGGAATCGATTATCCCTGGGCGAGCGCCGTGCGTGTCAGTCGCAGCGCGGGGCGATGTAGCCGTCACTGCCCGTGTGCACGTACGCGTCGGACACGAACTCGCCGCTGGCGATGTTGTCCCAGAGGTTCGTCGTGCCGTACGGGCCGCTGACCCTCTCCCCCGGCTTCTGGCAGTAGACCGGGACGCTCATTCCGTACGGCAGCGTCCTGACGATCCCGTACTGCGTGCCGGGGCCCTTGCGGACGTTGACGCGGTAGCCGGGAGCGATGGGATATCTGACGACGCTCGCGGCGAGCGTCGTCACCCCCTCGTCGTCCGCTGCCGCACTGTCGATGATGCCGGTGTTCTCTCCAACGCCCATGAGGGCCTCCCCCGTTGAAAAACCGATGCGTACGACGCGCAGGCTAACAAGCCCCACCCGACTCGCACGCACTATCGACTAGGCTCCGTGCGTCGCGCTTGCGGACGAACACACGGGGGTGGGCGGTGCCGCCGCTGCGAGGTACCGGATCGCATCCGGAAGCGGAACAACCTGAGTACGCCGGGCGGTACCGGCTCGAGGCATGTCTCGGTGCGGGCGGCATGGGTGTGGTGCACCTGGCTCGCTCCGCCTCCGGGCTGCAGCTCGCGGTCAAGGTGGTGCACCGCCAGCATGCGGCGGACCCCGAGTTCCGGGCACGGTTCCGGCAGGAGGTCGCGGCGGCCCGCCGGGTCAGCGGCGCGTTCACCGCGCCGGTCGTGGATGCCGACCCGACAGCCGAACTGCCCTGGATGGCCACGCTCTACGTACCGGGCCCGACGCTCTCCGCACAGGTGAAGCGGAACGGACCGATGAGCCCGGCCGCGCTGCGCAGGCTCACGGCGGGGCTGGCCGAGGCACTGCGTGACATCCATCGGGCCGGTGTCATCCACCGCGACCTCAAGCCGAGCAACGTGATGCTCCCCGACTCCGGCCCCAAGGTCATCGACTTCGGGATCTCCCGGCCGTACGACAGTGATCTGCGCACCGAGACGGGAAAGCTGATCGGCTCGCCCCCGTACATGGCGCCCGAGCAGTTCCAGCGGCCGCGTGAGGTCGGCCCCGCCGCGGATGTGTTCGCGCTGGGCGCGGTGCTGGTCCACGCGGCGACCGGCCGTGGGCCCTTCGACTCGGACAGCCCGTACATCGTGGCCTACCAGGTGGTGCACGACGAGGCCGATCTGACCGGGGTGCCCGCCGATCTGGCTCCGCTGGTCGGCCGGTGCCTGGCGAAGGATCCCGCGGAGCGTCCGACCCCCGACGAGATCATGGCGGCGCTGCATCCCCCGTCGTACGAGGCCACGGCGTTCGTTCCGGCCCAGCGGCGCCCGTCCTCCGTCTCGTCCGTGGCGGGGTCCGGCGCGCGGGAGCCCGCACAGGAGACGGCGACCCACGTACGGGCCGCGGAGCCGCCTCCCGGGGCGAGGCGCGGGCGGCGGACGGGTCGGCGGCTCGCGGTGACCACGGGGGTGCTCGCCCTGGTCGCCGGCTGCGTGTGGGCGGCCGGCGCGTGGCACAGCAGCGGGAGCCCGGACACGGTCGGGGCCGAGGGGAAGAGGAAGAGCGCTGCGGCTTTCGTACCGTGGCAGACACCGCTGCCGTCCTCGGAGGGCTCGACGCCGTCCTGTTCCCCGTCCGGGACGGGTGCGGACGCCGCGCTGTACTGCGTGGCCGCGGGCTTCGGCACGGCGCGGCTGGACCCGTCGGACGGCCGGGTGATCTGGTCGCACCGGGATGCCTCGCCGGAGGCCCCCGAACTGGGAGCGGCGGCCGGCGGACCTGCGTACACCGCCGTGCCGGGCGGAACCCTCCGGGCCCATGACCCCGGCCGGGGCACACCGCTCTGGGACGCGGACCTCTCCGCGTACCTCGACGTCCCCTTCCCTGCCGGTGACACGCTGCTGATGGTCGGGCGGGACGGCACCGCGCGGGGCCTCGACGCCACGACCGGCGCGTCCCTCTGGCAGCGCTCCGTCCCCGGCCACCGGCAGCCGGGCTACGCGCTGTACGAGAGCGGGACGGGACTCGCGTACGTCTTCGAGAACTCGGCGCACGGGACCACCACACTCGTCACTGCGGTCGAGGCGCAGACCGGGCGCACCGCCTGGCAGCGCCGGCTGGACGGGACGCTCACCCCGGCCGGGGCATCCGACGGGGTGCTCGTCCTCACGTCCATGAACGAGAACGCCCAGACCACCGGGCTGGTGCGCTACGACCCTGTGCTGCGGAGTGCCACCCGGACGACGCTGCCCTTCCGGATGAACGAACCGGAGGTCGTGCTCGAAGGCGACACCGCGTACCTGCTGGAACGCGGCGGCACCCTGCTGGCCGTCGGGATCCGTCCGAGCAGCGGGACAGCGGAACGGTGGCGCCTGGAGACGGCTGTCGGGCTCACGTCCTCGCCCGTTCTCGGAGAGGGCGACCGGCTGTACTTCTCCGCGGCCGACGGGCGGCTGCTCGCCGTCGACGCGGAACACGGCACGCTGCTCGGGCAGACCCGTCCGCGGCTGCGGGCGGGGAAGCTCAGTCACGCCTCGTCGCTGCCCGCTCCGGTGGTCCTCGGCACGGCCGTGTACGGGACCTCCCCGGACGGTTCCGTTTTTGCCGTGGACGCGAACGACCCCGCCCACTGGTGATACCGGGGGCGGGGTCGGACGTGCGGTTGTGTCAGCCGAGCCGGGAGACGTCGCGGACGGCGCCGCGGTCCGCGCTCGTCGCCATGGCCGCGTAGGCCCGCAGCGCCGCCGAGACCTTGCGGTCGCGGTTCTTCGGCGCGTACGCGCCGTTCAGGGCCGCTCGGCGGGTGGCCAGCTCGGTGTCGGGGACGAGGAGCTCGATCGAGCGGTTCGGGATGTCGATCCGGATCCGGTCGCCGTCCTCGACGAGCGCGATCGTGCCGCCGGACGCCGCCTCCGGCGAGGCGTGCCCGATGGACAGGCCCGACGTACCGCCGGAGAAGCGGCCGTCGGTGACGAGCGCGCAGGTCTTGCCGAGACCGCGGCCCTTCAGGAACGACGTCGGGTAGAGCATCTCCTGCATGCCGGGGCCGCCGCGCGGGCCCTCGTAGCGGATGACGACGACGTCGCCGTGGGTGATCTCCTTCCGGAGGATCTTGTCCACCGCCTCGTCCTGGGACTCGCAGACCACCGCCGGGCCTTCGAAGGTCCAGATCGATTCGTCCACACCGGCCGTCTTGACGACACAGCCGTCGACCGCGAGGTTGCCCTTGAGGACCGCGAGGCCGCCGTCCTTCGAGTACGCGTGCTCCATGGAGCGGATGCAGCCGCCCTCGGCGTCGAGGTCGAGGGTGTCCCAGCGCTCGGACTGCGAGAAGGCGGTCGCGGAGCGGACGCAGCCGGGGGCCGCGTGCCACAGCTCGATCGCGTCGGGGGACGGGGAGCCGCCCCGCACGTCCCAGGACTTCAGCCAGTCCGCGAGGGAGTCGGAGTGGACGGAGTGGACGTCCTCGTTGAGGAGGCCGCCGCGGTAGAGCTCGCCGAGGATCGCGGGGATGCCGCCGGCCCGGTGGATGTCCTCCATGTAGTACGTGCCGCCGGGCGCGACGTTCGGCGCGACCTTCGCGAGGCAGGGCACGCGGCGCGAGATCGCGTCCATCTCCGGGAGGCCGAAGTCGAGCTCGGCCTCCTGGGCGGCGGCCAGCAGGTGCAGGATCGTGTTGGTGGAGCCGCCCATGGCGATGTCCAGGGCCATGGCGTTCTCGAAGGCCGCTCGCGAGGCGATGTTCCGCGGGAGGACCGTCTCGTCGTCCTGCTCGTAGTGGCGCTTGGTGATCTCGACGATCGTCCGGCCGGCGTCCTCGTACAGCGCCTTGCGGGCGGTGTGCGTGGCGAGGACCGAGCCGTTGCCGGGCAGGGCCAGGCCGATCGCTTCGGCGAGGCAGTTCATCGAGTTGGCGGTGAACATGCCGGAGCAGCTGCCACAGGTCGGACAGGCGTTCTCCTCGATGCGGAGGATGTCCTCGTCCGAGATCTTGTCGTTCACCGCGTCGGAGATCGCGTCGACCAGGTCGAGGCTGCGGACCGTGCCGTCGACGAGGGTGGCCTTGCCGGCCTCCATCGGGCCGCCGGAGACGAAGATCGTGGGGATGTTGAGGCGGAGGGCCGCCATCAGCATGCCGGGGGTGATCTTGTCGCAGTTGGAGATGCAGATCAGCGCGTCGGCGCAGTGGGCCTCGACCATGTACTCGACGCTGTCCGCGATGAGGTCGCGGGAGGGCAGGCTGTAGAGCATGCCGCCGTGCCCCATCGCGATGCCGTCGTCCACCGCGATCGTGTTGAACTCGCGGGGCACCGCGCCCGCGGCCTTGATCGCCTCGGAGACGATCCGGCCGACGGGGGCGAGGTGGGTGTGACCGGGGACGAACTCGGTGAAGGAGTTGGCGACCGCGATGATCGGCTTGCCGATGTCCTCACTGGCTACGCCGGACGCCCGCATAAGGGCGCGGGCGCCCGCCATGTTGCGGCCGTGGGTGACAGTGCGGGACCTCAGGTGGGGCATCGCCGATCGCTCCTTCGACAGATAAAGACTGTCTCCGAGCGTACGCCCCGCTCCAGGATCTGGACAGCGTGTCCGGATTCCGGGACGCGGTGCCCAGTGTCCGGGCAGTCACGCCACCCGATGGGTCCTACGGGACGTCCTGCCCCGAGAGGTAGCGCTGGAGCGTCGGAGCCACCATGGCGATGATCTTCTCCGGGTCCGCCGACGCCAGTGGTTCCGCCTGGATCACGTAGCGCAGGATCGCGATCCCGATCATGTGCGAGGCGGCCAGTTCGGCGCGGAAGGTCGGGTCGGGTACGTCCAGGTCCCCCGCGATCCGCTCCAGCAGCCGTCGCAGCACGAAGCCGCGCAGGACCTTCGCGGCCGCCTCGTGCGTGAGCGCGGAGCGCAGGATCGCCAGCATCGGCGCGCGGGACACCGGGTTCTCCCAGACCCCGATGAAGTACCTGGCCAGCCGCTCGCCGACGCCGTCCATGGGACCGCCGAGGATCTCGGGGATGACGAGCGCGGGCTCGAAGGAGACCTCGATGGCCGCCGCGAAGACCTCGTCCTTCGTACCGAAGTAGTGGTGCACCAGGGCCGCGTCGACGCCCGCCGCCTTGGCGATGCCACGCATCGAGGTCTTGTCGTAGCCGCGCTCGGCGAATTCGGCACGGGCCGCCTCGAGGATCCGCGTCCTGGCGTCGGGGCCGGCGGTCTTCGCCGTACGGGAGGGGCGGCCCCGGCGGCGGGGAGCCGGGCCGTCCGTGCCCGGAGTCATGAGCGGGGTGCCTGCGCGGAGGACGCCAGGTGAAGCCGGGTGAAGGCGAGCGCCTCCGCGAGGTCGGCCTCGCGTTCGGCCGCTGACATGGCGCGGCGCGTGTTGACCTCGATGACGACGTGGCCATCGAAAGCGGTACGGGCGAGGCGCTCCAGCAGTTCCGCGCAGGGCTGGTCGCCCCGGCCGGGCACCAGGTGCTCGTCCTTGTTGGAGCCCTTGCCGTCGGCGAGGTGGACGTGGGCGAGGCGGTCGCCCATCCGGTCCACCATCGCCAGGCTGTCGGTCCGTGCGGTCGCCGTGTGCGAGAGGTCCACGGTGAAGTGCCGGTAGTCGTCCTGGGTGACGTCCCAGTCGGGGGCGTACGCGAGCATCTCGCGGTCCCGGTAGCGCCACGGGTACATGTTCTCCACCGCGAACCGCACATCTGTCTCGTCCGCCATGCGCCAGATTCCGCTGACGAAGTCGCGTGCGTAGTTGCGCTGCCAACGGAACGGCGGGTGGACCACCACCGTCGACGCCCCGAGCTTCTCCGCCGCCGCTCTGGCCCGCTGAAGCTTGACCCACGGGTCGGTGGACCAGACCCGCTGCGTGATCAGCAGACAGGGCGCGTGCACGGCGAGGATCGGGACCTGGTGGTAGTCCGACAGCCGTCTCAGCGCCTCGATGTCCTGGCTGACCGGGTCGGTCCAGACCATGACCTCGACACCGTCGTAGCCCAGGCGCGCAGCGATCTCGAAGGCCGTCGCCGTCGACTCCGGATAGACCGAAGCCGTCGACAGGGCGACCTTCGCATCCGGGATGCGCACCACTGGTTCTGCCACGGAGACAGGGTACGGGCCGCGGTACGCGTCGAAGAGGGACCCCGGCTGAAAGTGAGAAGGGCCATGACCTCCGGGCCGGGGGTCAGCCGAGTGCCACCTGGCCGGTCGGGAGGTGGTCCAGGCGGCGCAGGATGACTCCCTCACGCAGCGCCCAGGGGCAGATCTCCAGTTCCTCGACCCCGAACAGGTCCATGGCCCCTTCGGCAACCAGCGCCCCCGCCAGCAGCTGCGGGGCCCTCCCCTCGGCCACCCCGGGCAGGTGCCCCCGCTGCTCGACAGTCATCGCCGCCAGCTTCGGCACCCACTCCTCCAGTGCCTTGCGGGTGAGGACGCGCTGTACGTACAGGCCCTCCGCGGAGCGTGCGGCTCCCGCGATCCTGGCGAGCTGCTTGAAGGTCTTGGAGGTCCCGACGACGTGATCCGGCGGGCCCAGCCGGGTGAACTCGCCGACCGTGCGGGCGATGCCGGCCCGGACGTGGCGGCGCAGCATCCGTATGTCCGTGGCGGCCGGCGGATCACCGGGCAGCCAGCTCGCGGTGAGGCGCCCGGCGCCGAGCGGCAGCGAGACGGCGGCGTCGGGCTCCTCGTCCATGCCGTACCCGACCTCCAGGGAACCGCCGCCGATGTCCAGCACCAGCAGCTTTCCCGCCGACCAGCCGAACCAGCGGCGGGCGGCCAGGAAGGTCAGCCGGGCCTCCTCCTCGCCACTGAGTACGGCGAGGGCGATGCCCGTCTCGTCCTGCACCCGGGCCAGCACCTGGTCCGCGTTGCTCGCCTCGCGCACGGCGGACGTGGCGAACGCGAGTACGTCCTCGCAGCCCTTGTCCTCGGCGGCCCGCAGCGCGTCGGCGACCGTCGACACGAGCCGGTCGACGCCGTCGGGGCCGATCGCCCCGTCCATGTCGAGGAGTTCGGCCAGCCGCAGCTCCGCCTTGTGCGAGTGCGCGGGCAGTGGGCGGGCGCCGGGGTGCGCGTCGACCACCAGCAGATGAACCGTGTTCGACCCCACGTCGAGGACTCCGAGTCTCATACCCGGAACGCTACTGCTCCGGTCGGTCTTACTCTTGGCCCGTGCCAAAGACGAAAAAGGCGAAGCCGGACAAAGTCACGAAGAAGCAGAAGATGAAGCAGGAGATGCAGCAGCCGGAAGCAAAGGGGCCCGGCGGGCCCGATGAGAAGGGGCTCGACTTCGCGCGGGCCTGGGTCGAGTTTCCCGACCCCGCCGACGACGAGCAGATCTTCCGTTGCGATCTGACCTGGCTGACGTCCAGGTGGACCTGCATCTTCGGCAGCGGCTGCCAGGGCATCCAGGCGGGCCGTGCGGACGACGGGTGCTGCACGCTGGGCGCGCACTTCTCGGACGAGGACGACGAGAAGCGGGTGGCCGGACACGTCGACCGGCTCACTCCCGACCTGTGGCAGTTCCACGACATCGGCACGGAGACGGGCTGGGTCGGTGTCGACGAGGACGGCGAACGCCAGACGCGGCGCTGGGAGGGCTCCTGCATCTTCCAGAACCGTCCCGGGTTCGCGGGCGGCGCGGGCTGCTCGCTGCACATCCTGGCCTTGCGGGAGGGCAAGGAGCCGCTGGAGACCAAGCCCGACGTGTGCTGGCAGCTGCCGGTCCGGCGTACCTACGACTGGATCGACCGGCCCGACGACACGCGCGTGCTCCAGGTCTCGATCGGGGAGTACGACCGCCGGGGCTGGGGTCCCGGCGGCCACGATCTGCACTGGTGGTGCACCTCGGCGACCTCGGCGCACGGGGCCGGGGATCCGGTCTACGTGTCCTACCGTCCGGAGCTCGTCGAGCTGATGGGCAAGCAGGCGTACGACCGGTTGGTCGAGCTGTGCGAGGAGCGGCTGTCGTCGCTGCTGCCGATGGCACCGCATCCGGCTGATCCGGTCTGATCCCGGCCGATCCGGCTGATCCGGTCTGATCCCGGCCGATCCGGCCGATCCGGTCTGATCCCGGCCGATCCGGCCGATCCGGTCTGATCCCGGCCGATCCGGCCGATCCGCGCGGCAGCGCGTGATCCGGCCGCCGGCTTTGGTCCTGTGGTGATGGCGGCCCGGTGTGCGGTGGACAAACGTTCCGCCGCCCACCGGGCCGTGTGCTGTCCGTCAGTCCGTCGGCTCGGGGCTGCCCCCCGGGTCCGTCGTCGCACCGGACGGGCCGGGTGTGGGCGACGGCGGGTCGGTGGCGGGCGGCGTCGGATCCGGGGAGTCCGTCGGGTCCGGGGTCGGATCCGACGGATCGGGCGTCGGCTCCGTGGGGTCCGGGGTCGGGTCGGGCGACGGCTCGGACGGCGACGGGTCGGGGGAACCGGAGGGCGGATCCGGGTCCGGGTTCGGGCCGTGGCTTGCGGGCGGCGGCATTGTGGCGCCGTACCCGCTGATCGCGACCACGGCGCCCGACGGGGCGAGCACGATGCGCGCGCTCCACGGTCCCGCCGGTTCTGCCGCGTGGTTCACGAGGGCGTGGATGGTGACGCTCCGGCCCGGGCCGATCGTGCCCGAGGAGCGGCTGAGGTACAGCCACGGCACGTCCGCCCGGGCCGACCAGGCGACGGCTTCCGTGCCGGTCGCGGTCAGGGTGATCGTCGTGCGGCCGCCGGACGAGCGGGCCGCGACCCTGAGCGCCCCGGGTCCGTGCCGGCCGCCACCGGCACTGATCACCTCGGCCGAGACGTCCGGCCTCCGGTGTGCGTCGGTGAAGCGGCCGTCGGCTTCGGGACGGGCGTTGCCCGCGTTCTCGTAGTGGTCGTACGGATCGCCTTCGAGCCCGCCTCCCCCGTCCACCTCCGTCGCGGTCACCGAGGAACCGTCGCGGCCTTCGCCGGTCAGCGGTGCGCCCCGGTAGGCGGCCCACAGGGCGATCACGGGAGCGGCGACGACCGTCGCCACGACGGTCGTCGTCACGACCCGGGCACGCAGCCGGTCCCGGCGCGCGGCGTGGTCCTTCGGGTCGAGGGGGAAGCCCGTCCGGCCGAAGCGCGGGGTACCCGACCGGGACCGCCTGGCGTGAACCAGGGCGACGCGCACCGAGGGGCGCGGCGCCTCGAGGACCGTCAGCGCGGTGGCCGGGGTGACGGCCGCGCCGGGCCACGGTCCCGCGGCCCCCGCCCGTTCGGCGGCGCGGCGGCACCGGGGGCAGTCGTCGACGTGCCGGACGAGCTCGCGGCGCAGGGCCGCGGAGAGCAGGACCCGGTGGGTGCCGGTGAGCCGGGCGACGGTGGGGCAGTTTCCCGTCTCGACGACCGCGAGGGCGGCGCGGGTGCGCTCCACCTCGCAGGCCGCGGCGGCCAGGAGCTCCCGGGCGGTGGCGGGTCCCAGGCCGAGGACGGCGGCGACCGCGCGCGGGGTGAGCCGGTGACGCACTGCGAGCTCCAGCGCTTCGCGCTGTTCGGGGGTGGTGCCCGCGGCCTCCGGCCAGGCGAGCTGGGCGAGTTCACGCCGGCGCGCTTCGGTGGCGGGGGACTCCGCGTGGCCCGGGGCGACCGCTTCCTCCGGGGTGGCGCCGGTGGCGGGTACCGGGGGAGGCCGGGTGGCCGTCCTGCGGTGGGCCTGGCGGCCCCGCTTCTGCTCCGTGAGCGTGCGCAGGCACATCCACCTGGCCAGGGCGTACAGCCAGGATTTACGTTCCTCCTCGGCCGCGGGACACCGGCTCTCCTGACGCTCCGCGATCGCGAGGACGGCGCCGAGCGCCTCGGTGGCCGCCTCGTGGTCGCACAGGACGGAGAGGCAGTAGGTGAACAGGCCGTCGAGATAGGGCTCGTAACGTGCGGACGATCGCTGCGCCTCCGGGCGGGGCCCGCGACGGTGCGCCCGGGGTGCGCCGGGGGTGTGTACGGGTGTCTCCAGCCTGCTGCTCGTCACCTGGCGACCGTAGGCAGACGAAGGTGCGCCCTTAGCACCCCTTCCACACATTTAATCCTTACGGGTGAACGTATCCCTCGAAAGGGGACAGGAATCCCGGATTCCGACGGAAATGCCGCATCGTGCGCATGTTCGTCACCCGTGATTCCGGTCGACCGGTCGGCACTGTCGGACCACCCCTATACGGTGACGCCATGGCTGCCCGTACGAAATCCGCGAAGGACCGGCCGTCCTACCGCTGCACCGAATGCGGCTGGACGACCGCCAAGTGGCTCGGCCGCTGCCCCGAATGCCAGGCGTGGGGGACGGTCGAGGAGTTCGGCGGCGCCCCTGCCGTACGCACCACGGCCGCGGGCCGCGTCTCCACCGCCGCCGTGCCCATCGGGCAGGTCGACAGCCGCCAGGCCACGGCGCGCTCGACCGGGGTGAGTGAGCTGGACCGGGTGCTCGGAGGCGGGCTCGTGCCGGGGGCCGTCGTGCTGCTCGCGGGCGAACCGGGCGTCGGGAAGTCGACGCTGCTGCTGGACGTGGCGGCGAAGGCCGCGAGCGACGAACACCGCACGCTGTACGTCACGGCGGAGGAGTCCGCGAGCCAGGTGCGGATGCGGGCCGACCGGATCAGGGCGATCAACGACCACCTGTACCTGGCAGCGGAGACCGACCTGTCGGCTGTCCTCGGCCATCTGGACGCGGTCAAGCCGTCCCTCCTCGTCCTCGACTCCGTACAGACCGTCGCCTCACCGGAGATCGAGGGCGCCCCCGGTGGCATGGCGCAGGTCCGCGAGGTCGCGGGCGCCCTCATCCGGGCCTCGAAGGAGCGCGGCATGTCGACGCTCCTGGTCGGCCACGTCACCAAGGACGGCGCGATCGCGGGGCCGCGGCTCCTGGAGCACCTCGTCGATGTCGTGCTGTCCTTCGAGGGCGACCGGCACGCCCGCCTCCGTCTGGTGCGGGGCGTCAAGAACAGGTACGGGGCCACGGACGAGGTCGGCTGCTTCGAGCTGCACGACGAGGGCATCACCGGACTCGCCGATCCTTCCGGCCTCTTCCTCACCCGGCGCGACGAGCCGGTTCCCGGCACCTGCCTGACCGTCACCCTGGAGGGCAAGCGCCCTCTCGTCGCGGAGGTCCAGGCGCTGACGGTCGATTCGCAGATCCCCTCGCCCCGGCGCACGACCTCGGGCCTGGAGACCTCCCGCGTGTCGATGATGCTGGCGGTTCTCGAGCAGCGCGGCAGAATCAGCGCGCTCGGCAAGCGGGACATCTACAGCGCGACGGTCGGCGGCGTGAAGCTCACCGAGCCCGCCGCGGACCTGGCGATCGCGCTGGCTCTGGCCAGTGCGGCGAGCGACACCCCCCTCCCGAAGAACCTCGTCGCGATCGGCGAAGTGGGCCTCGCCGGGGAGGTCAGAAGGGTGACGGGGGTCCAGCGCAGGCTCGCCGAGGCGTACCGTCTCGGGTTCAAGCACGCCCTGGTCCCGAGGGACCCCGGGCAGGTCCCCGCCGGTATGAAGGTCACGGAAGTCGCCGACATGGGTGATGCTCTGAGAGTCCTCCCGCGCAGGTCTCGCTCGGACGGACCACAGGAGGACGGCGCGCGCCGGTAGACTTTGCCCTGGTCTCGCCCGCCCGTACGAACGGCATGAGGGACGCAAGGGCACCGCAAACCTGTGACCGGAGGAGTGCAGTGGCAGCCAACGACCGGGCAGCATCGCCCGGAAAGTCCGGCCAAGGCACCGGCAACGAGGCGCTGATGCGCGCCTCGTTGAGCGCAGTGGCGCCCGGTATGGCCCTGCGGGACGGCCTGGAGCGCATTCTCCGGGGCAACACCGGCGGGCTGATCGTCCTCGGTATGGACAAAACCGTCGAATCCATGTGTACCGGTGGATTCGTGCTGGATGTGGAGTTCACCGCGACGCGGCTGCGCGAGCTGGCCAAGCTGGACGGCGCGCTGATCCTCGACAAGGACATGACCAAGATCCTGCGGGCCGGAGTGCAGCTGGTACCGGACGCCTCGATCCCCACCGAGGAGACCGGCACCCGCCACCGCACGGCGGACCGGGTCTCCAAGGCGTGTGTGTACCCGGTCGTCTCGGTCTCCCAGTCGATGCACCTCATCGCGCTGTACGTGGACGGGGAGCGCAGGGTCCTGGAGGAGTCCTCCGCGATCCTGTCCCGTGCCAACCAGGCGCTGGCCACGCTGGAGCGGTACAAGCTCCGGCTCGACGAGGTCGCCGGGACGCTCTCCGCGCTGGAGATCGAGGACCTGGTGACCGTCCGGGACGTGACGGCTGTCGCGCAGCGGCTGGAAATGGTGCGCAGGATCGCCACCGAGATCGCCGAGTACGTGGTGGAGCTGGGCACCGACGGCAGGCTCCTGTCGCTCCAGCTCGACGAGTTGATCGCGGGCGTGGAGCCCGAGCGGGAGCTGGTCGTACGGGACTACGTGCCCGAACCGACCGCGAAGCGGTCCCGCACGGTCACGGAGGCGCTGACCGAGCTGGACGCGCTCTCGCACACGGAGCTGCTCGAACTTCCGGTGGTGGCACGGGCGCTGGGCTACAGCGGCTCGCCCGAGACGCTGGACTCCGCGGTCTCGCCGCGGGGCTTCAGGCTGCTGGCGAAGGTGCCGCGACTGCCGGGGGCGATCATCGAGCGGCTGGTGGAGCACTTCGGCGGCCTGCAGAAGCTGCTCGCCGCGAGCGTCGACGACCTCCAGACGGTGGACGGGGTCGGCGAGGCACGGGCCCGGAGCGTACGGGAGGGGCTCTCGCGACTGGCGGAGTCCTCGATCCTGGAGCGGTACGTCTAGTCGTACCCGAACGTCCGGGCGGACCTGGGGCAGTCGGACCCGAGGCACACGGAGCGGGTCACCCGGTCCGGGTGGCCGACGGCCGGTGGCCCGATCGGTCCCGGCCGGGCGGGCGCCGGTCCTGCCGTTCAGTCCTTGGCGAGAACGAACGAGGCGCGCTGCAGCGGCTCGCCCGGCGCCTTCGCCTCGAGCAGATACGTACCGGGTGCCGCCTTGCCGGGGGGCGGTGTCGCGCACAGGGGGGCGCTCTTCCTCCGGTCCCATTCCACGGTGTGAACGACGGTCGCCCCCGCCGGGACCTTCAGGAACACCGCGCCGCCGGACGGGCAGTCCTTGGAGGACCACACCTGTTCGTCGTTGGCGCCGGCCTCGGTGATGGTGAGCACCGCGCTCTTCGGCCCGAAGTCGGCCTTGCAGTCGCTGCTGGAGACGTTCTTGGCGGTCAGCCGGAACTTCGGCTTGTCGTCGGGGCCGTAGCTGTTTTCCGTACGGAGACCCAACTGCAGTGCGGAGGGTGCGCAGTTCGGGAGCGAGGAGCCGGCCGGCACCTGTTCGCCCGTGGTCCCGCCGCCGCCCGTTCCCGTGCCGGCCGCCGTCGAGCCGTCGGACCCGCCCGCGCCCGATCCGGCGTCGCCGCCCGCCCCGCCGTCACTGTTGCTTCCGTCGGAGCCCGCGTCGGCGGCACCGTCCCCGCTCCCACCGGAGTCCGACTCGTCGCGCCCGCCCGGCTGTTGGCTGATTGCCGGTCCTGATCCGGAGGGTCCCGGGGTGATGGAAGGGGCCGGATCCGAGTCGCCGGGCTTCGCGTCGTCCTTCGTTCCGCCACCGCCGCCCGAGGTGACGGCCCATGCGACCAGCGCCGCGAGCAGCGCGATCACCATCGCCGCAACTGCCCTCCGCCGCCAGTAGATGCTGGAGGGAAGCGGCCCGACCGGATTGCGCATAGATCCCACGGCGCAAACTGTACGAGAGATCCGGACCAACTCCGGCCCCACCCGCCGCTCTGATCCTCAAGTTTTCCGGATCATCATCACGCAGGGGCCGTTCCCGGCCACTTCCGGCCACTTTGCACCACACGGAGTACTCCCGGGGCGTCCTCGAAGGAGCCGGAGGGACCAGAAGGGTCAGAACGGGTGGCGTTATCACTCACTGAGCCCTCAGCCGGGCCGACACCCCCGTGGCCGTGCCCCATGTCCTGCCTTCCGTGCCAGGATCGTAGGTGCGATGACTGCCACGACTTCCACACACACGCCCCCCGCCTCCCTCCACACCCCCGTCATCGGGTGGTTCGAGCAGCACGCCCGCGATCTGCCCTGGCGCCGCCCCGAAGCGGGCGCCTGGGGTGTGATGGTGAGCGAGTTCATGCTGCAACAGACTCCGGTGAACCGGGTCATCCCGGTGTACGAGCAATGGATGGCCCGCTGGCCGCGCCCCGCCGACCTGGCCGCCGACGCGCCGGGTGAAGCGGTCCGCGCCTGGGGCCGCCTCGGATACCCGCGACGCGCCCTTCGCCTGCACGGGGCCGCGCAGGCGATAACGGAACGCCACGGCGGTGACGTACCCAGCGAGCACAACCAGCTGCTCGCACTGCCCGGGATCGGCGAGTACACGGCGGCGGCCGTGGCCTCGTTCGCGTACGGGCAGCGTCATGCCGTGCTCGACACGAACGTCCGCCGGGTGTTCGCCCGCGCCGCTTCCGGCATCCAGTACCCGCCGAACGCAACCACGGCGGCCGAGCGCAAGCTCGCCCGCGCACTGCTCCCCGAGGAGGACGAGCGCGCGGCCCGCTGGGCCGCCGCGACGATGGAACTCGGCGCACTCGTGTGCACCGCGAAGAACGAGGACTGCACGCGCTGCCCGATCGCCGGACAGTGCGCCTGGCGGCTGGCCGGCAAGCCCGCGCACCAGGGCCCGCCGCGCCGCGGCCAGACCTACGCCGGTACGGACCGGCAGGTGCGGGGCCGGCTGCTCGCCGTTCTGCGCGAGGCGGTGACGCCTGTGCCGCAGTCCGCGCTGGACGCGGTGTGGGAGGAACCGGTGCAGCGCGCGCGTGCCCTCGACGGACTCGTCGCCGACGGACTGGTCGAACCCCTGGCGGGCGGCCAGTACCGGCTTCCCCTGACCTGACCCCACACCGGCGGACCGGGCTGTCCAGCGGCTGTTACACAACCGATGGACAGCCGTGCGTCCGCGTACGGCTGCTCCGCACACCCTCGTGACAACGCCTCCGTAGCGTCTGCGACGTCAGCGAACGGGATCACCTGCTGACACGCGGTACCACGGGGATTCACGGGGACGGAGGCGGTTGTTATGGCGCAGGGCGAGGTGCTCGAATTCGAGGAGTACGTGCGCACCAGGCAGGACGCACTGCTGCGCAGTGCCCGCCGGCTGGTTCCGGACCCGGTGGATGCGCAGGACCTGCTGCAGACCGCCCTGGTCCGCACCCTCGGCCGGTGGGACGGGATCGCCGACAAGTCGCTCGCCGACGCCTACCTGCGCCGCGTCATGATCAATACGCGTACGGAGTGGTGGCGGGCCCGGAAGCTCGACGAGGTACCCACCGAGCAGCTGCCCGACGCGAGCGTCGACGACGGTTCCGAGCAGCGCGCCGACCGCGCTCTGCTCATCGACGTCCTGGGTGTCCTGGCTCCCAAGCAGCGCAGCGTCGTCGTGCTGCGACACTGGGAGCAGATGAGCACCGAGGAGACGGCTGCGGCGCTCGGCATGTCGGCCGGTACGGTGAAGAGCACGCTGCACCGCGCCCTGGCCAGACTGCGCCAGGAGCTGGAGGACCGTGCCGCCCGGAGCCGCGAGGCCGAGGGAACACCGGCGCGGATACCGGCGCAGCCGGACAGGCGTCATGACGAGCGGGGGCGGGAGCGGTGCGCGGCCTGACAGGCAGCGGTACGGCGGCCGGCCGGGGCAGTGGGCTCCGGGCCGGTCTGGCGGCGGGAGGTACGGCCATGGCCGGGCTCGCCGCCTTCGGGCTGTTCTGCGCCGGATGTTCCACCGGCGGCACGGGCACCCGGGACGAGGGGCCCGCGGGCACCCAGCCGGTGGCCCAGGTGACGCCCTCGAACGTGCTGCCCACCGGCACGGCGAAGGCCGCCGCACCGGTCAACGCCGTACAGCTCGTCAAACGTGACCCCGAGGTGAGCCGACGGATCAGCAGCGATCTGAGGCCCTGCACCGGTGACGAGTACCCGGTGGACACCTCGTACGGCTCGCTCACCGACGGTCCCGCACCCGATGTCGTGGTCAACGTGATGACCTGCGGCGATTCGGTGGGGGTCGGCACCTATGTCTACCGGCAGAGCGCGGACGGTACGTACGAGAACGTCTTCGCCGCCGAGATACCCGCGGTCTACGGCACCATCGACCGCGGTGACCTGGTGGTGACGACCCAGGTGTACGGCTCGAAGGACGCCGTCGCCTACCCGTCGGGCGAGGACGTGATCACCTACCGCTGGTCGGCCGGCCGGTTCGCGGAGACCGACCGGGTGCACAACGACTTCAACCGGGCCGTCGGCAACGGGGACGGAGAACTTCCCGCCCCGCCGACGACGCAGAACTGAGAGCCCGCATGGCCGAGACCCATGTCCTCTTCGTCGAGGACGACGACGTCATCCGCGAGGCCACCCAGCTCGCGCTGGAGCGGGTCGGCTTCACGGTCACCGCGATGCCCGACGGCCTGCTGGGCCTGGAGGCCTTCCGGGCGGACCGGCCGGACATCGCCCTGCTCGATGTGATGGTGCCGGGGCTGGACGGGGTGAGCCTGTGCCGCCGCATCCGCGACGAGTCGACCGTTCCCGTGATCATGCTCTCCGCGCGGGCCGACTCGATCGACGTGGTCCTCGGCCTGGAGGCCGGGGCCGACGACTACGTCACCAAACCCTTCGACGGAGCGGTGCTGGTCGCCCGGATCCGCGCCGTACTGCGCCGGTTCGGCCACGCCTCGGGCGGACAGGGCGGCACCACGGCCGCCGAGCCTTCGCACGGGACGGGCGGGGCCCTGGTCTTCGGTGATCTGGAGATCGACACCGAAGGCATGGAGGTACGGCGGGGAGGCGCACAGGTGGGTCTGACGCCGACCGAGATGCGGCTGTTGCTGGAGTTCTCGTCCGCGCCCGGCACCGTGCTCTCCCGGGACAAACTCCTCGAGCGGGTCTGGGAGTACGGCTGGGGCGGTGACACCCGGGTCGTGGACGTCCATGTGCAGCGGCTGCGCACCAAGATCGGGCAGGACAGGATCGAGACGGTCCGCGGCTTCGGCTACAAGTTCCGCGCATGAAGCGGCTCGCTCTGCGGACCGGTGTCCGCTGGAAGATCAGCATCGCGATCGCCGCGGTCGGCGCACTCATCGCGGTGGCCCTGAGCCTCGTCGTCCACAACGCCGCGCGCGTCTCGATGCTGGAGAACGCCCGCGAGGTGCAGCTGGAACGTCTGCTGTTCGCCCAGCGGCTGTACGAGGCGTCGAACACGCAGAAGCCGTCGCCCAAGTTCGGTGCCAAGCTCAACGACCCCGCGATGCCCTCCAGCCTGCGCGACCAGGTCCGGAACAACCGGCGCGCCACCCACGTCGACGAATACGCGGGAGGAGTACCGGACGTCTGGGCGGCCGTACCGATGGCCAACGGTGACGTCCTCTCGCTGCACACCCGCTTCGCCGACCGCAACGCCACGATCATGGGCGACCTCGACCGCGCCCTCGTCATCGGCTCGGTCTCGGTCGTCTTCGGCGGGTGCGCACTGGGGGTTCTCATCGGCGGCCAGCTCTCACGCAGACTGCGCAAGGCCGCGGCAGCGGCGGGCAAGGTGGCCCAGGGGAACACGGACGTACGGGTACGGGAAGCGGTCGGCGGCGTCGTACGGGACGAGACCGACGAGCTGGCCCGCGCGGTCGACGCCCTCACGGACGCGCTGAACGAACGGATCGAGGCGGAACGCCGGGTCACGGCGGACATCGCCCATGAGCTGCGCACCCCGGTGACGGGGCTGCTCACGGCGGCCGAGCTGCTGCCGCCGGGGCGCCCGACCGAGCTCGTACGGGACCGGGCACAGGCGATGCGGACCCTGGTCGAGGACGTGCTGGAGGTTGCACGGCTGGACAGCGCCTCGGAGCGGGCCGAGCTGCAGGAACTACCGCTCGGCGAGTTCGTGAGCCGCCGGGTCACCCTGCTGGACCCGGAGATCACGGTCCAGGTGGTGCACGAGTCCTGGGTGTCCACGGATCCACGGCGCCTGGAACGCATTTTGGGCAATCTGCTGGGGAACGCCGCCAAGCACGGAGCGGGCCCGGTCGAGGTCACCGTCGAGGGCAGGGTCGTGCGGGTCCGCGATCACGGGCCCGGCTTCCCGGAGGCGCTGCTACGGGACGGGCCGAGCCGGTTCCGTACCGGCAGCAGTGACCGGGCCGGCCGTGGCCACGGTCTGGGCCTGACGATCGCCGCCGGGCAGGCGCGGGTCCTCGGTGCCCGGCTGACCTTCCGCAACGCGGCGCCCGCCGGGGCCGCGGACGGTGCGGGCGGGGCCGTCGCCGTGCTGTGGCTGCCCGAGCACGCGCCGACGAACACCGGGAGCTTCCCGGTCCTGCAGCAGTCCGGGCGACAGACGCGGGACTGACGGGTGGGCCGCCCCCGATGAGGGGAGAGCCGGGGTGCGGGTGGGCGACCGTCTCGGAGACGAGTCGGCCACCGCCTCGGACACGTGGGGGCCACCGCCTCGGACACGTGTGGGCCCCGGAGGCATCACGCCTCCGGGGCCCACACGCCGTGCAGCTGATCAGACGTTCTGCGACTGCTTGGCCGATTTCCGTGCCGGTGCCGCGTCGTCGGCCGGAGCGGCCTCCGGCTGCTCGGTGCCCCGCAGCGGGACCTCCTTGACGAACAGCGCCGCCAGCAGGGCCAGCACCGCGATCGAGCCGCCCAGCAGGAAGGCGATGTGCGTTCCCGAGGACACCGCGAACTCGTACGCCTCGCGCATCGTGTCCGGCAGCTTCGCCAGGCTCGCCGCATCCAGCTGGGCGGACTCCTCGGTGGCTCCCCTTCCGCCGCGCGCCGCCATCTCGTCCTGGACCCGCCCGGTGAACAGGGCACCCATGATCGCGACTCCGAAGGAGCTGCCGAGCGTGCGGAAGAGGGTGGTCGCGGAGGAGGCGACGCCCATGTCCTTGAGCTCGACGCTGTTCTGCGCGACGAGCATCGTGATCTGCATCAGGAAGCCCATGCCGGCGCCGAGCACCGCCATGTAGATACCGGAGGTGAAACGCGTGGTGCCGGTGTCCATGGTGGACAGGAGGAACAGGCCCGCGACCATCAGGATGCTGCCCACGATCGGGAACACCTTGTACTTGCCGGTGCTGGTGGTGACCCGGCCGGCGACCAGCGAGACGATCATCATCGCGATCAGCATCGGCAGGAGCAGCAGTCCGGAGTTGGTCGCGGAGGCACCCTGCACCGACTGCTGGAACAGCGGCAGGAAGAGCACCGCACCGAACATCACGAAGCCGGCGACGAAGCCGACGATCGACATGAGCGTGAAGTTGCGGTTGCGGAAGATGTGCAGCGGGATGATCGGCTCCGCTGCCTTCGTCTCGACGAAGACGAAGCCGACGAGGGAAGCCACGCCGAGGGCGATGAGCTCCATGATCACGGCTGAGCCCCAGGCGTACTCCGAACCGCCCCAGGTGGTGACCAGCACGATCGCGGTGATGCCGACGGTGAGCAGCGCGGCGCCCAGGTAGTCGACCTTCGCCTTCGTGCGCTCCTTCTTGGGCAGGTGCAGCACCGCGGTGACCATGGCCAGCGCGACCGCGCCCAGCGGCAGGTTGATGTAGAAGCTCCAGCGCCAGCCCAGGTGGTCGGTGATGGTGCCGCCGACGAGCGGCCCGCCGATCATGGCGATCGCCATCACACCCGCCATCATGCCCTGGTACTTGCCTCGCTCCCGGGGCGGCACCAGATCGCCGATAATCGCCATGACGCCGACCATCAGACCACCGGCGCCCAAGCCCTGGACCGCCCGGAATCCGATGAGCTGGGTCATGTCCTGGGCCATCCCGCTCAGCACCGAGCCGACCAGGAAGATCACGATGGACGTGAGGAAGATGCCCTTGCGTCCGTACATGTCGCCGAGCTTGCCCCAGATCGGCGTGGAGGCCGCCGTGGCCAGCGTGTAGGCCGTGACCACCCAGGCCAGATGTTCCATGCCGCCCAGATCGCCGACGATCGTCGGCATCGCGGTGCCGACGATCAGGTTGTCGAGCATGGCCAGCAGCATCGCGATCATCAGGGCGAGAACGACCACCCGGACGCTGCGTGGCTGTGGTTCCGCTTTCCCGGCCGACGCCGCTTTCTTCAGATCCGCCATGTCCGTACTCCCCTGATCCCCTGCTGTCCGGTCCGCCACCGGTCCGACACTTACTTGCCGCCCGGCTAGTTGGCTACACTGAGGAAAAGTAGACCCCTAACTAGCCGGGCGTCAAGTAAGTTCTTGGGAGAGTCACATGGGCAGCAGGCCGCAGCCGCGCCGGGGCAACACCCGCCAGCGCATCCAGGACGTGGCCCTCGACCTGTTCGCCGAACAGGGATACGAGAAGACCTCTCTCCGCGAGATCGCCGAGCAGCTGGACGTCACCAAGGCGGCGCTGTACTACCACTTCAAGACCAAGGAAGACATCCTCAACAGCATCTTCGAGGACCTGAACCAGCCCGTCGAGGAGCTCCTCGCCTGGGGCAAGGAACAGCCGCGCACCCTGGAGACGAAGAAGGAGATCCTGGTCCGCTACAGCGAGGCACTCAACCGCGCCACCCCGCTCTTCCGCTTCATGCAGGAGAACCAGGCGACCGTGCGCGAACTGAGCATCGGCCACACCATCAAGAACCGGGTCATCGCGCTGGTGGACCTGATCAAGGAACCCGACGCCCCGCTCACCGACCAGGTGCGCTGCTTCACCGCGCTCTTCGCCATGCATGCGGGGATGCACGCCCTCAGGGACGCCGAAGGCGACCCCGAGGAGAAGCGCAAGGCTGCTCTCGAGGTCGCCATCGAACTGGTGACCAAGGCCCATGACCCGGGCCCTTCCGCTTAGCCGCTACTGGCATCGCGGGCACTCCATCAGATGTGGACGTGCTCGGCCTTCAGGTAGGAGACCGGGTTGATCGCCGAACCGTAGTTCGGGGTGGTCCGGATCTCGAAGTGCAGGTGCGGGCCGCTGGAGTTTCCGGTGTTACCGGAAAGAGCGATCTTCTCGCCCGTCTTCACACGGTCGCCGACATTCACTTCGATCTTGGACAGGTGCGCGTACTGCGAGTACTTGCCGTTGGAGTGCTTGATCACGATGGCGTTGCCGTACGCGGGACCGTCGCCGCCGCCGTTCGGGCCGGCCTTGACGACCCGGCCGGAGTGCGCGGCCTCGACCTTGGTGCCGATCGGCACCGCGAAGTCCTGGCCGGAGTGCTTGCTGGCCCAGCGGTCGCCGCCGGTGCCGTAGGTCGCGCTCAGCACGTAGTGGTTGACCGGGGCCTCCCACGACGCGGCCTTCTTCTTCGCGGCCGCGGCCTTCTTCTTGGCTGCGGCCTTCTTGTCGGCCTTCTTCTCGGCCGAAGCCTTCGTGGCGGCCTCAGCGGCCTTGCCCTGGGCGGTCGCCTGCTGGGCAACGGACTGGGCCGTGGCCGCACCGGCGAGAGCCGCGGTGCCCGCAGTGCCCGTCGTACCGGACGCGAACGCCGCGCCCGCACCGAACACCATCGACGCACCCAGGCCTGCGGCCACGACGGCGCCACTGACGCGGGACATGGACGGGCGGCGGGAGTGCTGGAACGTAACGCGCTTCGACATACGGGGAGAACCTCCGGGGTGCTGGGACCCGGCACTCGGACCGGGCTTGCCTCACCTTGGTAACCCGGAACGCCCACAACACTCAAACCCCCCATCTACGAAGAAAAGCCGTAGACAGCCCCTGCGGAAATAGCCTCTCGACCTGCCCGCGATGGTCAGAGCAAACCGACTCAAACATGCTGAAATCAGGATCTGAGATCAGGTTTAAGCCCAGCCCCAAAGGCCCCTTTGCGGACATTGGGCTGTGATACGGGCAAACTCACCCCATCCGCCGAAGGTCCCGGCCGCTCCGAGGACGAAGGTCCTTTGAGCGATCAAGGACTTTGCTCCTACCGCTCCTAGTAGGCCCAAATCGGCTGTGCGCCTTGTCACCGCCGGTGGGACCTTCGGCCTTCCGTTTCGGGACCTCCGCGGCGGGGTACAGCGAGGCGCTTCTGAGGGGTCCCGGCCGCGTTTCGGGGCCAGGAACCGTGGGACCGGGGGCCACACCACCGGGAAACAGCGCTCGACGCACGCGGACGGCCGTCCCCCTGCTCGAGGAGCGAGGCCCGACGCACGCGGACAGCCGCCCCTGCCCGGGGAACGGGCGCCCGCCATGCGAGGAAGAGCCAGGAAGAGCCACCCAGTCACCAGGGCGCGGCATCCGACACCGGGGCACGGCGGTGGCCCATCGCCCACGGCCAGGCCGCCCAGTACCCCCGGGGGCCGGCCCCGCCGCGCAGGGAACCGCGAACCCGACACCCGCTGTATCCGGCCGCCGCACCCCGGGGGTGACCGCCTACCGACCGGGCCTGACCCCCGAGCAGTCGTACGTGCACCGTGCACCCAGGGCAGAGCCCCACGTGGTCGGGCGCACCCCCCGAGAACCGAGGGGCCCGCCTCCCGCCCGCACACGGGCAGACCCGACGCCCGCACGGCCGCCCGAACGCCGCCACCCCAGCCCTCGGGCCACACGCCGAGCCGCGCAGCAGCAGCAGAAAGGGGCTGCCCCGGACCGTTGACCGGTCCGGGGCAGCCCCTTCTACGTGCTCAGGCGCTACGCGCCCTTACGCTTCCTTCGTCAGGTTCGGGCCGGCGCCACCGGCCGCCTGCTCGATCGGCGGGACGTCGGGCAGTGCCGACTTCTCCTCGCCACGGAACGAGAACTTCTTCTCGTCCCCCTCGCCCTCGGTGTCCACGACCACGATGTGACCGGGGCGCAGCTCTCCGAAGAGGATCTTCTCGGAGAGGATGTCCTCGATCTCGCGCTGGATCGTCCGGCGCAGCGGCCGGGCGCCCATCACGGGGTCGTAGCCCTTCTTCGCCAGCAGCGACTTGGCGTTCGGGCTGAGCTCGAGGCCCATGTCGCGGTCCTTGAGGCGCTCATCCACCTTGTCGACCATGAGGTCGACGATCTGGATGATGTCCTCTTCGGTCAGCTGGTGGAAGACGACCGTGTCATCGACACGGTTGAGGAACTCGGGCCGGAAGTGCTGCTTGAGCTCTTCGTTGACCTTGACCTTCATCCGCTCGTAGTTCGTCTTCACGTCGCCCTGGGCGGCGAAGCCCAGGTTGAAGCCCTTGGAGATGTCCCGGGTCCCGAGGTTGGTCGTCATGATGATGACCGTGTTCTTGAAGTCCACGACCCGGCCCTGGGAGTCGGTCAGGCGACCGTCTTCCAGAATCTGGAGCAGGGAATTGAAGATATCGGGGTGGGCCTTCTCGACCTCGTCGAAGAGAACGACGGAGAACGGCTTGCGGCGCACCTTCTCGGTGAGCTGGCCGCCCTCCTCGTAACCCACGTAACCGGGGGGCGAACCGAAGAGGCGGGAAACCGTGTGCTTCTCGCTGAACTCCGACATGTCGAGGGAGATCAGCGCGTCCTCGTCACCGAAGAGGAATTCGGCGAGCGTCTTGGACAGCTCGGTCTTACCGACACCGGACGGGCCGGCGAAGATGAACGAGCCACCGGGGCGCTTCGGGTCCTTCAGACCTGCTCGCGTACGGCGGATCGCCTGCGAGAGGGCCTTGATGGCGTCCTTCTGGCCGATGACGCGCTTGTGGAGCTCGTCCTCCATGCGCAGCAGACGCGAGGACTCCTCCTCCGTCAGCTTGAAGACCGGGATACCGGTGGCGGTGGCCAGGACTTCGGCGATGAGCTCGCCGTCGACCTCGGCGACGACATCCATGTCGCCGGCCTTCCACTCCTTCTCCCGCTTGGCCTTCGCCGCCAGCAGCTGCTTCTCCTTGTCCCGGAGGGACGCTGCCTTCTCGAAGTCCTGGGAGTCGATGGCCGACTCCTTGTCGCGGCGCACGCCCGCGATCTTCTCGTCGAACTCGCGGAGGTCCGGCGGCGCGGTCATCCGGCGGATGCGCATCCGGGAACCGGCCTCGTCGATCAGGTCGATCGCCTTGTCCGGCAGGAAGCGGTCCGAGATGTAGCGGTCGGCCAGGGTGGCGGCCTGCACCAGCGCCTCGTCCGTGATGGAGACCCTGTGGTGGGCCTCGTAACGGTCGCGCAGTCCCTTGAGGATCTCGATGGTGTGCGGCAGCGACGGCTCCGCGACCTGGATGGGCTGGAAGCGGCGCTCGAGAGCGGCGTCCTTCTCCAGGTGCTTGCGGTACTCGTCGAGCGTCGTCGCACCGATGGTCTGGAGCTCGCCTCGCGCCAGCATGGGCTTGAGGATGCTCGCCGCGTCGATCGCGCCCTCGGCGGCGCCCGCACCCACCAGGGTGTGGAGCTCGTCGATGAACAGGATGATGTCGCCGCGGGTGCGGATCTCCTTGAGGACCTTCTTCAGGCGCTCCTCGAAGTCACCGCGGTAGCGGGAGCCTGCGACCAGCGCACCGAGGTCGAGGGTGTAGAGGTGCTTGTCCTTGAGGGTCTCGGGCACCTCGCCCTTGACGATGGCCTGTGCGAGGCCCTCGACGACCGCCGTCTTGCCGACGCCGGGCTCGCCGATGAGGACCGGGTTGTTCTTGGTCCGGCGGGACAGCACCTGCATGACCCGCTCGATCTCCTTCTCGCGCCCGATGACCGGGTCGAGCTTGGACTCACGAGCTGCCTGGGTGAGGTTCCGGCCGAACTGGTCGAGCACCAGGGACGTGGAGGGCGTGCCCTCCGCGGGGCCGCCTGCAGTGGCCGCCTCCTTGCCTCCCGAGTACCCGGAGAGCAGCTGGATGACCTGCTGCCGCACCCGGTTCAGGTCGGCGCCCAGCTTCACGAGGACCTGGGCTGCGACGCCCTCGCCCTCGCGGATCAGGCCGAGCAGGATGTGCTCGGTGCCGATGTAGTTGTGGCCGAGCTGGAGGGCCTCGCGGAGCGAGAGCTCCAGGACCTTCTTCGCCCGGGGAGTGAAGGGGATGTGCCCGGACGGGGCCTGCTGGCCCTGACCGATGATCTCCTCCACCTGCTGGCGGACCGCCTCGAGCGAAATCCCGAGGCTCTCCAGGGCCTTAGCGGCGACACCCTCACCCTCGTGGATCAGGCCCAGGAGGATGTGCTCGGTGCCGATGTAGTTGTGGTTGAGCATCCGGGCTTCTTCCTGAGCCAGGACGACAACCCGCCGCGCGCGGTCGGTGAACCTCTCGAACATCGTTAATCGCTCCTCAGAGCGGTCAGGCAGTAAGGGGTAGGTCCCCTCCCTGTCCTTCCGCAGCTTAGTCCCGCAAGCGGGGACCGCTCATTTCAACTGCCGACACCCGTCGATGGCCTCCTGCCCCGAACGCCGACAACTGCTCCAACCCGATGGTGCGAGACGATGTTCCCGCAGGCCAGGCAGATAGCCCTTTCGCCAGTACGCCGATGGCGAACGTGAGACGTTTTTGCCTGCGTGTCGCCCCTTCTCACTAGGGATGTCTTACCCGCACTCACTGACAGTCCATGCGGCGCACCCCCGTTCCCTCCGCTACGGGCGAACAACTTCACGCTGCCGAATGCTCCCGTACGCCCCCATCACGGACACGAAGAGCAGTCGATCATGAACTGTGCGTAACCCTGGGCCCGGTTCGGCGGTTCATCGGTCATGGCTCCCATCGTCCCGCCCCCCCGCTCGTCGCCCGAAGCCGACGCCTGCGCGCGGTGGTACGCGACGGAGCTCGACTGGGCCACGACGGGAACAGCACCCGTGCGGTTGCTGACCGGGCTGCGCTTCGACGTGCTGGAGCTGCCTGCCGCGGCGGGTCACGCGGCACTGCGCCGGGTGGGGCGCACCGGCCCCGTGGCACTGGCGGGGCAGCGGATGCGACTGCTGGTGGCCGCCGGGAGCGCCGACGAGCTGCCGGGGCTGCTCGACTGGCTTGAGTGGAGCGGTATCGCTCTCGACCTGGCCGCCGTCGGAACGGGCGGACACATCGACGCCCCTGCGCCGCCCGGTGGGGCGGGGGGCTCGCCGGGGGCCGCCTTCTGGCTGCGGCCCCCCGAACCGCGCCAGGAGGTGGAGCCGCTGCTCCCGGCCCTGGCCGGCCTCGGGAGCAGGGGTGGGGATGCTCCCGATCTCGTACGACTGGTGGACGCGGCAGCGACGGAATGCCACCGGCTCCGGCTCACGCATGCCCGGACACACCTGTTGACCCATCGGCCGACAGGTCAGCCGTTGGCCTTCTCGTAAGCCTCACGGATCTCGGCGGGAACGCGGCCGCGGTCATTCACATTGTGGCCGTTCTCGCGGGCCCACTTACGGATCTCCGCGGTGTCCTTGTTGCCACCCGTAACGGCACGGCCCTTGCCGCGACCGGTCGCCGCGCGACCACCCGTGCGACGGCCACTCCGGGCGTAGGGCTCGAGAAGACCACGGAGCTTGTCCGCGTTGCTCGTCGTGAGGTCGATCTCGTACGTCTTGCCATCAAGAGCGAACGTGACGGTCTCGTCCGCCTCGCCACCGTCGAGGTCATCAACAAGAAGGACCTGAACCTTCTGTGCCACCGGATTTCCTTTCATCGAAAATGCAGTACGCGGAAAGGAAACCGCTTTTCCCCGGAAAACACAAACCCCTGGGAGACGTTCAGTAGCACAAGAACACGGGAAACGTGCGCGATTCGGACATAGGGTTCCGGCGTCTAGTCCCGGTCACAGGTGCAGAAGCATCCGACTGTTACCCAAGGTGTTCGGCTTCACTCGTTCGAGACCGAGGAACTCGGCGACGCCCTCGTCATAGGAACGCAGCAGCTCGCTGTAGACATCTCCGTCGACCGGCGTCTCTCCGATCTCGGTGAAGCCGTGCTTCGCGAAGAAGTCGACTTCGAAGGTGAGACAGAAAACCCGGCGGACACCGAGCCAGCGTGCGGTCTGCAAGAGCTTGTCCAGAACTTGGTGACCTACTCCGGCGCCCTTGATGCCGTGGTCGACGGCGAGAGTACGCACTTCGGCGAGGTCTTCCCACATCACGTGGAGTGCACCGCAGCCGATGACACGGCCGTCCTCATCACGTTCGGCGACCCAGAACTCCTGGATGTCCTCGTAAAGCGTCACCGTCGCTTTGTCGAGCAGGATGCCTTCGGCGACGTAGCCGTCGAGCAGGCCGCGGACGGATGCCACATCGCTCGTCCTGGCACGACGGACGGTGATGGCGAGTTTCCCAACCGACGGGTCGGTAGGAAAATCTGTATGCGGCTCGGTTTGCGGCTCGGTTTGCGGCAGCTCTGAGGACATGCCCCGACGCTATCGCCCGATCTCCGGTGGTGCTTCATCGGCCGGGACCGCGTCATCGGGCGGCGCTGCGGCCGGTTCGGGGAAGACCGGCGAGACCATGCGCACCGCATCCTGGAGAGCCTCGCGCTGCTCGGCGGACATCATGCCGAAGAAGGCGACCAGAGCGGCCGCCGGGTTGTCGCTGAGGGACCATGCTTCGTTCATCAGTGCGGCCGAGTACGCGGCCCGGGTGGAGACCGCCGTATATCGATATGCCCGGCCGTCGACTTCTCGGCGCACCCAGCCCTTCTGATGGAGATTGTCCATTACCGTCATCACGGTCGTGTATGCGATGGACCTCTCCTGCTGAAGGTCCTCGAGAACTTCCCGCACGGTGACCGGACGGTTCCATTGCCAGACCCGTGTCATCACGGCGTCTTCCAGCTCTCCCAATTGGCGAGGCACAGAGTCACCTTAGTGCTAGATGTCTGGAATGGGCCATTTTATCGAGACGGCAAAAGGGCGCACAGCTCCTCAGGAGCCGTACGCCCTTCTCGAACCGGTCCGGATCAGACGCCGTCGGCCCGCGGAGCCTGCTGCAGCGATTCGGCGCGGGCGGCCGCGGCATCCACGGCCGCGTCCTCCTTGGCCTTGTTCGGGCCGCCTTGGCTCTTGACGATGGTCACGACAAGACCGATGAAGAAGGCGGCCATCACCACGGGGGGCACGAGCGCGGATACGTAGTCCATGCCGTCCAGGGTAGCGAGCCCGGCATTCCGGTCTCTCCCGGGCACCCCCAGGGTCTTCCGTTCGGATCATGCCGGACCTCGCGAGCCCGGCATGATCGAGCGAGAAGCCCTAGGACACGGCACGTTCCTCGGGCGGGGGTGCGGGCGCCGGGCGCCGCCGGGGCGGGAAGACCTCGGACGGCTTGGGCATGGGGCGCTCACCGGGAGCCGCAGGGCGCGCCGGCGTCGCGGGCCGGGACGGGACCTTGGGACGCTCGGGCTCCTTGGCGGCCGCCAGGCCACCGGGCAGGGCGAGCAGCCGGCTGCGCGGCGCGGGCGTCGTCGCGGGTACGGCGCGTCCGGCGAGGCGGGCCCGTACCGAGCGTTCCGCGAGCACCTGACAGCGCTCCAGGAGCGCCGCCGCGACCGGCCCGGCACGCAGTGCGCGCAGGGCCGCCAGATCGTCGGGACGGGGGTCGTAGCCGGCGGCGAGAGCGTCCTGCAGGAGTTCCAGGTAGCCGCTGAGGGAACCGGGGAGTGCGTCGCGGTACCGGGCGAGATCGGCGAGGAGGAACGCGCGCAGTCTGCCTGCCTCGCTCACCGCCTCGTCCACCGCGCCGGCGAGCCGCAGGCAGTCCTGGACGTCGTCTTCCGGCAGGGACGTGGGGTGGAGGGCATGGGCGAGAGCACGTCGGAGCACCCGCAGCTCGTCCGCACTGAACGCCATGCCGCCGCGTGATCCGTAGGGCGTGGGCATGACGCGACAATACGTGCTAAATGGACAAAATCCGCTTAACTGGCCGCCCGGCGGCGCGCCGTCCTCCGACGCGCCGCCGGGCCGTTCCCGCAGGTGACCGCGGGCGCGCCCTACATCCGGGCGATGTTGCGCTCGTACACGAGACGAAGGCCGATGAGCGTGAGCCAGGGTTCGTGCTCGTCGATGACGGAGGACTCCCCCAACACCATCGGAGCAAGGCCGCCGGTCGCGATGACGGTGACCTCGTCGGGGTCGGCCGCCAGCTCCTTCTTCATGCGCTCGACGACGCCGTCGATCTGGCCCGCGAAGCCGTACACGATGCCGGACTGCATCGCTTCGACGGTGTTCTTCCCGATCACACTGCGCGGCCTGGCCAGCTCGATCTTGCGGAGCTGGGCGCCCTTGACCCCGAGCGCCTCCACCGAGATCTCGATACCGGGCGCGATCACGCCGCCCGTGTACTCGCCGCGGGCGGACACCGCGTCGAAGGTGGTGGCCGTACCGAGGTCGACGACGATCGCCGGACCGCCGTAGAGCTCGACGGCAGCGACGGCGTTGACGATGCGGTCGGCGCCGACCTCCTTCGGGTTGTCCGTCAGTACGGGCACACCCGTCTTGACGCCCGGCTCCACGAGGACCGCGGGGACATCGCCGTAGTAGCGGCGGGTGACCTCGCGCAGCTCGTGCAGGACGGCGGGCACCGTCGAGCAGATCGCGATGCCCTCGATCCCGTCTCCCAGCTCCACGCCGAGCAGCGGGTGCATGCCCATCAGTCCCTGGAGCAGCACGGCGAGCTCGTCGGCGGTGCGGCGGGCGTCGGTGGAGATCCGCCAGTGCTCGACGATCTCCTCGCCGTCGAAGAGGCCGAGGACCGTGTGGGAGTTGCCGACGTCGATGGTGAGAAGCATCAGGCGCCGGCCCCGTCGGTGGGTACCCCGGTGTCACGGAAGTCCAGGCCGATGTCGAGGATCGGCGAGGAGTGCGTGAGCGCGCCGACGGCCAGGTAGTCGACCCCCGCCTCCGCGTAGGCGCGGGCGGAGCCGAGGGCGAGCCGGCCCGAGGACTCCAGCACCGCACGGCCGCCGACGAGGGCGACCGCCTCGGCGGTCGCGGACGGGGTGAAGTTGTCCAGCAGGATCAGGTCGGCACCCGCGTCAAGCACCTCGGTGACCTGCTCCAGTGTGTCGACCTCGACCTCGACGGCGAGCTCGGGGAACGCCTCCCTGACCCGCTTGAACGCTTCGGCGACACCGCCGGCCGCGATGACGTGGTTGTCCTTGACGAGGGCCGCGTCCACGAGCGACATGCGGTGGTTGACGCCGCCGCCGCAGCGGACCGCGTACTTCTCCAGGGCGCGGAGTCCGGGAGTCGTCTTGCGGGTGTCACGGACCTTCGTCTTCGTGCCTTCGAGCACATCGGCCCAGGCCCGGGTCGCGGTCGCGATCCCGGAGAGCCTGCACAGCAGGTTGAGCGCGCTGCGCTCGCCGGTGAGCAGGTCACGCGTACGGGTGGTGACGGTGAGCAGCTTCTGTCCGGGCGCGACGCGGTCGCCGTCCTCGACATGGCGCTCGACCTCGAACTCGTCCGTGCAGACGATGGACAGGACGGCCTCGGCCACGCGCAGACCTGCGACGACACCTGCCTCGCGGGCGGTGAAGTCACCGGTGGCCACGGCCTCCTCGGAGACGGTCGCCACGGTCGTGACGTCCACCCCGCCGTCGAGGTCCTCCTCGATCGCGACATGGGCGATGTCCTCGACCTGCACGGGGTCCAGGCCCGCATCGGCGAGCAACTGGGCCAGAGCGGGGTCGAGGCCGCACTCCAGACCGTCCGGGTCGTAGCCGTCGTCGCAGCCGCAGCCGTCGCCGCAGCCGCCCCCGGACGCGGCGGGCGCGCCGATGTGGATCAGCGGTACGTCCACGGGTGTCGGGCGCGGGTTCTCTTCGGGCGTGCTCACGGTTACGGCTCCTCGGGGGCTGGATGGTCGGGGTACTGCTCGGTGTTGCTGCGCAATCCGGGCGGCGTCGTGCTGTCGCCGCTCAGTCTGCTGAATCCTCGGGGCGTACGGGCGGGAATGCGGCGCTGTCCGTACGACGGACGACGAGCCGCCGGTCCGGGGCGATCCGGACGACGAGGTGACGGCGCCAGTCCGCGTCGTCTCGCTCGGGCCGGTCCTCGCGCCAGTGGCAGCCGCGGGTTTCCTCGCGCTCCCGGGCGGCAGCGACCAGAACCCGCGAGACGAGGAGCAGATTGGTGGCCTCCCATGCCTCGACGCCGGGCACGGCGTCCTTGGCGCCGGTCTCGGCGGTGTCCGCCGCGGTGGCCGCGGTCCGCTGGAGGGAATCCAGCTCCTCGGCCGCGCGGGCGAGACTGGCGGCGGAGCGGATGACTCCGGCGCCCCTCGTCATGATCCGCTGGATCGCCGTCCGGGACTCGGCGGTGAGCAGTGGGGCGGGCTCCGACGCGGGCCGGTGGGCGCCGGGGACGGCTGCCCCGGTCCCGGTCGGCTGCGCCAGGTCCTGATCGCGGCCCTCGCCCCTGCCGTGTTCACCGGACACGTCCTGGGCCGGGTCCTGGGTTCGGTCGTGGGCCGGGTCCTGGGTCCGGTCCGTCACGATGTCCGCCGCGATGCGTTCGGCGAAGACCAGGCCCTCCAGGAGGGAGTTGGACGCGAGCCGGTTCGCGCCGTGCACTCCCGTGCAGGCGACCTCCCCGCAGGCGTACAGGCCGGGAACCGTCGTACGGCCCCGGAGGTCGGTGCGGACGCCGCCCGAGGCGTAGTGCGCGGCCGGGGCCACCGGGATCGGCTCCGTCACCGGGTCGATGCCGTGGGCCCTGCACGCGGCCAGAATCGTCGGGAAGCGCTGCTCCCACATCTCGGCGCCGAAGTGACGCGCGTCGAGATACATGTGCTCGGTGCCCAGGAGGTGCATCTGGCGGGTGATGGCCTTGGCGACGATGTCGCGCGGGGCCAGTTCGGCCAGCTCGTGCTGCCCCAGCATGAAGCGCGTGCCGGAGGCGTCGACGAGATGGGCGCCCTCACCCCGTACCGCTTCCGAGACCAGCGGCTGCTGGCCCTCGGAGTCGGAGCCGAGAAACAGGACGGTCGGGTGGAACTGGACGAACTCGAGGTCGGAGACCTCCGCGCCCGCCCTCAGAGCGAGGGCCACCCCGTCGCCGGTGGAGACCGGCGGATTGGTGGTGGCCGAGAAGACCTGGCCCATGCCGCCGGTCGCGAGGACCACCGCAGGAGCGCGGACCGCGCCGACTCCGTCGTGCTGGCCCTCGCCCATGACGTGGAGGGTGACGCCCGCGGTACGGCCTTCGGCATCGGTGAGCAGGTCGAGGACCAGGGCGTTCTCGACGGTGTGCAGGGCTGCCGAGCGGACCGCTTCGACCAGGGCGCGGGAGATCTCGGCCCCCGTGGCGTCTCCGCCCGCGTGCGCGATGCGGCGCCGGTGGTGGCCGCCCTCGCGGGTCAGGGCGATGGCGCCGGTGTCGGTGGTGTCGAAGTGCGCGCCGGTTTCGATCAGTCGGCGTACGGCGTCGGGGCCCTCGGTCACCAGGGTCCGCACCGCAGTCTCGTCGCACAGGCCCGCGCCGGCGACCAGGGTGTCGTCGAGGTGCTGCTCGGGGGTGTCGCCCTCGCCGAGAGCCGCGGCGATGCCGCCCTGCGCCCAGCGGGTGGAGCCGTCGTCGAGGCGGGCCTTGGTGACGACGACGGTGGCGAGACCGGCCGCGGCACAGCGCAGGGCGGTGGTGAGACCGGCCACGCCGGAGCCGACCACGACGACGTCCGCGTCGATGGCCCAGCCGGGGGCGGGGGCGGTCAGCCGTATTCCGGTCACGTCAGGGCTCCGAGGGTCAGCGGGATGTTGTCGATCAGACGGGTGGCACCCACCCGTGCCGCGACGGCGAGGATCGCCTCGCCGCTGTCGCGGGCGGCGGGGATCTCGGTGAAGTCGGCCGGGTCCACGAGCGCCAGGTAGTCCAGCTCGAGCGGCACCGCGTCCTCGGCCGCCTCGTCGAGGACCGCCTGGGCCGCTGCCCGTACCGCGGCCGGTCCGACCGTCGGCCGGGCCAGCGCCACGGCCTGGGTGTCGGCGGCCGCACGGGCCTCTCCGAGCTTCGTGAGCGCCGCGGCCCGCCCCTCCCGCTCGGGGGTGGTCTGCGCGCGGGCGTGCAGCGCCTGCTGGGCGGCCAGCCGGTCGCGGGCCGCGAACAGGGCCCTGGGGAGGGCCAGCGCGGTGCGGCGTTCGTCGGCGGAGAGGAAGCGGTTGCGGCTGGAGAGCGCGAGGCCGTCGGGGTCGCGGACCGTGGGCACGGCGACGATGTCCACGCCGAAGTTGAGGTCGCGCACCATGCGCCGGATGAGCGCCAGCTGCTGGGCGTCCTTCTGCCCGTAGAACGCCGCGTCGGGCCGGGTGAGGTGGAGGAGCTTGGCGACGACGGTGAGCATGCCGTCGAAGTGCCCGGGGCGCGAGGCGCCTTCAAGACGCTCGCCCATGGGGCCGGCGGTGATCCGGACCTGGGGGTCACCGCCCGGGTACACCTCAGTGACGGAGGGCGCGAAGACGGCGTCCGCACCGGCCGCCGCGGCAAGGGCGAGGTCGGCGTCCAGGGTGCGGGGGTAACGGTCGAGGTCGGCGGCCTCACCGAACTGGAGCGGGTTGACGAACACCGTGACGACGACCTGTCCACCGGGTCCCGCGGCGGCCCGTGCCGTACGGATCAGGGTGGCGTGGCCGTCGTGGAGCGCGCCCATCGTCATGACCACGGCGCGCTGCGCACCGGCCGGCCGGTGCAGGGCGTCCAGTTCCGCGGCGGTGCGCAGAAGTGTGGCGGGTGCGGTGCTCATCGGCCCTCCCCCGGCCCGGTCTCGTCCGTGCCGTCCATGCCGTCCGTGCCGTCCGTGCCGTTTGCTCCGTTCACGCCGTTGCCGGTGTTCGCGCTGTCCGACAGGACATCGAGGAGGTCCTCCGCGAACTCCGGCTTCAGCAGACCGTGGGCCAGCGCCCGGTCGGCCGTGGTGCGGGCCATCGCGACATATCCGGCCACCGCCTGCGGGGCGTGCCTGCGCAGCTCGGCGATGTGCGCGGCCACCGTGCCCGCGTCGCCCCGGGCCACGGGGCCGGTCAGCGCGGCGTCGCCGGAGCGCAGGGCGTTGTCCAGGGCGGCCCCGAGCAGCGGGCCGAGCATCCGGTCGGGTGCGGACACTCCGGCCTTCTGCAGCAGCTCCATGGACTGGGCAACCAAGGTGATCAGGTGGTTCGCTCCGAGGGCGAGGGCCGCGTGATAGAGCGGACGGGACTCCTCCGCGATCCATTCGGGCTCACCGCCCATCTCGATGACGAGCGCCTCCGCGGCGAGCCTGAGCTCCTCGGGCGCGGTGACCCCGAAGGAGCAGCCGGCCAGCCGCTGGACGTCGACGGAGCTGCCGGTGAAGGTCATGGCCGGATGCAGGGCGAGCGGGAGCGCCCCCGCACGCAGTGCGGGGTCGAGCACCTTCGTCCCGTACCGCCCGGACGTGTGGACGATGAGCTGGCCGGGCCGCACGGCACCGGTCTCGGCGAGGCCTTCGACCAGGCCGGGCAACGCGTCGTCGGGGACCGTCAGCAGCACGAGCTCGGCGCGCGCGAGGACCTCGGCCGGCGTGACGAGGGGTACGTCGGGGAGCAGCGCGGCGGCCCGGCGCACGGATGCGTCGGAGACGCCCGAGACCGCGACGGGGCGGTGCCCGGCGAGCTGCAGCGAGGCGGCGAGGGCGGGTCCGACCCGTCCCGCGCCGACGACGCCGACGGTGAGACGGGCGGGGCGGTCCCTGGCGTCGAGGGATTCCTTGGAAACAGATGCGTTCACGCGGCGATGGCCTTCCGTTCCAGTCCGCGGGGGGTACCGGACGATTTCTCTGCATGCTACGCCAGCGTTTCGCCAGACCCCCCGGCTGTCCACAGCCTGTGGGTAACTCTGGGCCGCGACCCGAAAGGCTGTCGGTCCGGGTGATGATCGTCCCATGGCAGTCACCGATGAGCAGAAGCAACGGCACCGCAGGCTGACCGCGTGGAAGCGGTCCCGAAAGGTGCTCGCCCGAGCGTCCGCCGACCACACCCTGGGCGAGCGGCTGGCAGCGCTGGCCGCCGACGCGGGGTCGGTCCACGACCTGGACGAGTGGACGGATGTGTACGGCGACGGGGTCGTCGCCGAGGTGGAGCGGCGGACCGCGGATCTGCTGGGCATGGAGGCCGCGGCGTTCTTCCCGACCGGGACGATGGCCCAGCAGGTCGCGCTGCGCTGCTGGGCGGGGCGTACGGGAAACCCGGTCGTGGCGCTCCACCCGCTCTCCCACCCCGAGATGCACGAAGGGGGCGCCCTCACGTCGGTGAGCGGGCTGCGCACGGTGCATCCGACGTCCGCACCGCGGTCGCCCACGGCGGAGGAGGTCCGGGACTTCCCCGAACCTTTCGGCACCCTCATGCTGGAGCTCCCGCTGCGCGACGCCGGCTTCGTCCTGCCCTCCTGGGAGGAGTTGGAGGCCGTCGTGGCCGCCGCGCGGGAGCGGGACGCCGTCGTGCATCTGGACGGAGCCCGGCTGTGGGAGTGCGGACCCCACTTCGGGCGCGGTCTGCCGGAGATCGCGGCTCTCGCCGACAGCGTGTACGTGTCGTTCTACAAGTCCCTGGACGGATTGTCCGGTGCGGTGCTCGCCGGCCCCGAATCGCTGGTCGACGAGGCGCGGACCTGGCGCCACCGGTACGGCGGCCAGGTCTTCCAGCAGTACCCGGCGGCGCTCTCCGCCCTGCTGGGTCTGGAGCGGGAGCTGCCGAGGCTGCCCGAGTACGTGGCGCACGCGAAGGTCGTCGCAGGGGCGATGGCGGAGGGTTTCGCGGACAGTGCGGCGCCCTGGTTCCGGGTGCATCCGGAACCGCCGCACACCCACCAGTTCCAGGTGTGGCTGCCCTACGGGACACGGGAACTGGACGAGGCCTCGGTGCGGCAGGCCGAGGACACGGGCGTGACGTTGTTCCGCCGGTGGCTGGCCGGGCCCGCGGGGCCGCCCGGGGTCTCGTACACCGAGGTCACGGTGGCTGCGCCGGGGCTGGAGTGGACGGCGGGGGATGTGCGGGAGGCGGTGGCGGAGTTCGTGCGGCGGCTGGGGTAGGCGTGGGCGGCCCGGTCCACACGGTGACCGGGCTCTCCTCGATCACCGGCCGGGCACTCCTCAGACGCTGCGCCGGCCCTGTTCCGCGGTCCAGGCGTGGAAGCGCCTGCGCAGTTCCCGCAGGACCTCCCGGTCATGGCGGCCGGGCGGTGGGGGCGGGGGCTCACCGTGCTGCGCCGCACGGTAACTGTCGAGCATGTGCTGCTGAACGATGTCCATGCATCCAGCGTGAACCCGTTCCCCGCACTCCGCGCGCCGATTGACGGGCCCCGTCAACCGGTGCCCGGCTTCGTCCGCGTACCCCGCACCATGGACGGGTGAGCGTGCACATAGACATCGCGGGCCTGTCCCCCGAACGCATCCATTTCGAGATCTCGCCCCTTGCCGAGCTGGGGCTCGCCCTGCATGCGCTCTCCGAGCCCGGGCACCATCCGGGCCACCACGGGTGGGCGACCGCGACGGCGGCGGCCCTCGAGCCCGACCTCGCGGACCGGCTGCACGAGGCCGAGTTCCTCTGGCGCAACACCTTCTCCGACGTCTTCCTCCCGTTCGCCGGTGTCCGCGGCGGCGAGGGCCGGACCGGTTCGAGCCTGGCCGAGGACCTGGACATCCTCGACAGGATGGACGACGAGCGGTTCGTCTCCGCGGCCCTGGAGTTCACGTGCGCGAGCCTGTACGGGACGGGCGCACCGTCCCCGCTCACCAGCGCCACGATGCGGGCCCGCGCACTGGACATGGCGGCGGCCAGAGGGCCCCAGCAGTTGGAGTTCACCCAGCAGCTGCTCGCCGCACCCGGTTCCGTACGCACCTGGGTGCGTCGCCTCTTCGAGGACTGCGACCAGGCCTTCTTCGCGGACACCTGGCAGCGGGTCCGGGTCCAGCTGGCCGCCGACGCACGGCACAAGACCGAACTGCTGCGGCACAAGGGCCTCGACGAGGTGTTCCGCGCGGTCTCGCCCGCGCTGTCGATCGACGAGGACGCGAGCAGGCTGATCATCGACAAGCTGACCGTCGGCCGGACGAACGCCGCCGACCCGGCCGTCGGAACGGGGCTCACCCTCATCCCGACCAGCTTCGGCTGGCCCCATCTGATGGTGCTCCACGCCCCGGGCTGGCGGCCGGTGATCCACTACCCGGTGCACCGCCCCGAGCTGCCCTCCCCCGCCTCCGTGGAGCTGCTCCAGCTACGGATGGGGGCCCTGGCCCACCCGATGCGGATGCGCCTGTGCCGCAACCTCGCCCGTTCCCCGTACACCACCGGCGAACTCGCCGACGCGCACGGCATCACGGCCCCCGAGGTCTCCCGGCACCTGGCGGTGCTCAAGAAGGCCGGCCTGATCACCACGCGCAGGCGCGGCCGGTACGTACTGCACGCACTGGACCTGACCGTGGTGGCCCGGCTCGGCAGCGACTTCCTGGAAGGCGTGCTGCGGTAGCGCGCCGCTCAGGCGCCCGACCCGCCGCCTGCCCTGACCAGGCCCGTCTCGTACGCGAGGACGACCACCTGGACGCGGTCGCGCAGGTTCAGCTTGGTGAGGATGCGGCCCACGTGGGTCTTCACCGTCGCCTCGGACAGCACCAGACGGGCCGCGATCTCGCCGTTCGACAGCCCCTGGGCAACCAGCATCATCACTTCCCGCTCGCGCTCGGTCAGCTTCTCGATGTGCTTGTGCTGCGGCTCCTTTCCGCTGCTGGGCAGCATCGGGGAGAACTGGTCGAGGAGCCTGCGGGTGGTGGACGGGGCGACCACGGCGTCGCCGCTGTGCACGGAACGGATCGCGGCGAGCAGTTCGCCGGGTGGCACGTCCTTGAGCATGAAGCCGCTCGCGCCCGCCTTCAGGCCGGAGAACGCGTACTCGTCCAGGTCGAACGTGGTCAGGATGAGGACCTTGGGCGGATCGGTCTGCGCGCAGATGCGCCGGGTCGCCTCGACCCCGTCCAGCCGCGGCATGCGCACGTCCATCAGCACCACGTCGACGGTCGTGGACCGCAGGACCTCGATCGCCTCCGCCCCGTCACCCGCCTCGGCGACGACCTCCATGTCCGGCTGGGCGGCCAGCACCATCCGGAAGCCCGTGCGCAGCAGCATCTGGTCGTCGACGAGCATTACGCGGATCGTCATGAGGGTCCTGTCCTTGTGTCACTGGTTGGCGGGCTTGAGCGGGAGCAGTGCGCTGATCCGGAAGCCGCCGCCCGGGCGCGGTCCCGCGTCCAGCGTGCCGCCGACCATGCCGACCCGCTCCCGCATACCGATCATTCCGTGTCCGGCGCCGTCGGCCCCGCCGTCCTCGTACAGCTCGTGCGCGGCACCCCGGCCGTCGTCCTCGACGAGCAGCCCGAGGCCGTCGTCGAAGTAGACCAGCCGCACGCTGGCCCCTGCGTCCGGGCCACCGTGCTTGCGGGTGTTGGTGAGGGCCTCCTGGACGATCCGGTACGCGGTCAGCTCGACGCCGGTCGGCAGCGGACGCGGAGTGCCCTCGATCTTGAAGTCCACCGCGAGGCCCGTCCGCCTCACCTGGTCGACCAGGTCCTCGATCTGCTCGACGTCGGGCTGGGGCACGTACTCGCCGCTCTCCCGGGTGTCGCCGGTGCGCAGCACCCCGAGCAGCCGGCGCATCTCGGCGAGGGCCTGACGGCCGGTGCTGGAGATGGTCTCCAGTGCCTGCCGGGCCTGGTCGGGAGCCGCGTCCATGACATAGGCGGCGCCGTCGGCCTGAACCACCATCACCGAGACGTTGTGCGCGACGACGTCGTGCAGCTCCCGGGCGATGCGAGCCCGTTCGGCGGCCACGGCGACCTTCGACTGCGCCTCGCGCTCGCGCTCCAGCCGGGCGGCGCGCTCCTCCAGCTGGTCGAAGTAGGCCCGCCGGGTACGCATCGAGTCGCCGAGCACCCAGGCGAGGACGAACGGCACGGTCATGACGACGACGACGAAGACCGACTGCACCCAGCTGCCGGACGGGGAATCCTCCGGCCAGCGCAGCTGCGAGAGCCCCGCGGCGCCGAGACTGCACGCCAGGGCGAGCCGGGAGGCCCAGCGCTCCCCCACGGTGGACACGGTGTAGATGATCACCAGCATGGCGAAGTCCGCGGCGCCCGGACGCACGTCGAGCAGCAGCTGCGCGATGCCCATCACGATCGTGAGCAGCAGCATCTTCTCCGGTGCACGACGGCGCAGCGCGACCACGGTGCACAGTCCGACCGCGATCGGTACGGCCGCGACGCGCTCCCTGCCGTCACCGGTCTGCTCGGCCACGATGGACATGCCGGAGAGCCCGAGGAGGAAGACAGCCCAGAAGGTGTCGACGCCCGTCGGGTGTCTGCGGATGAAATCGTAGAAGCGCTGCACGTGACCCAGCGTAGGTACAGGTGATCGGTACACGGGTCAGCCGAAGGGCCGATCCGGGTCCTGGGACCGTACTCCCCAAGGTGGAGACTTGCCTACGTGACGGATGACTGGTGCGGATGGCGGGAAGCGGCAGAGACCGCTTTGTACGGGGACGAGGGCTTCTACCGGCGCCCCGAGGGTCCGGCGGGCCATTTCCGCACGTCGGTGCACGCATCCCCGCTGTTCGCCTCCGCCGTCGCCCGGCTGGTCGTCGGCACGGCGCGCGAGCTGGGAACGGAATCCGTGGACCTGGTGGATGTGGGAGCGGGCCGGGGTGAGCTGCTGACCGGCGTGCTGACGGCGCTGAGGGCCGGGGCCGCCGGTCCGGGACTCGTCGTACGGGCCCACGCCGTGGAACTCGCGCCGCGGCCGCCTGGCCTGGACCCTGCCATCGAGTGGAGCGCCGAGCTGCCGCAGGGCACGAAGGGGCTGCTGTTCGCCAACGAGTGGCTGGACAACGTCCCGACGGACATCGCCGAGGCCGACGCCGACGGAGTGGCCCGCTACGTCCTCGTACGGGCCGACGGCACGGAACGGCTGGGCGATCCGGTGACCGGGGCGGACGCGGAGTGGCTGGCCCGATGGTGGCCGCTGACCGTGCCGGGCTCCCGTGCGGAGATCGGTCGGCCGCGCGACGAGGCCTGGACCCGGGCGGTCGACTCGATGGCCGAGGGGGTCGCGGTGGCGGTGGACTACGCGCATGTACGGGGGGAGAGGCCACCGTTCGGAACACTGACCGGCTTCCGGGCCGGCCGCGAGGTGCGGCCCGTACCCGACGGGAGCTGCGACCTGACCTCACACGTGGCGCTGGACGCGTGCGCGGCCGCGGCGGCCGACGGCGCGGTGGCCGAACTGCTGGATCAGCGGGCGGCGCTGAAGGAGCTGGGGATCAGCGGCGAACGTCCGCCGCTCGCACGGGCGTCGACGGATCCGGCCGGCTACGTGCGGGCACTCGCGGCGGCCGGCGAGGCTGCCGAACTCACCGCGCGGGGCGGGCTCGGGGACTTCGGGTGGCTGCGGCAGCGGACAGCGCCGGGGCTTCGCCCCGTACCCCGGCCGGTCTGAGGGACCTGGGGCCGGGCCCCCGGGACGGGAAGGGGGATACTGTCCCGCATGACGGAGACGACGGTCGGCATCGGCGGCGCGGCAGAGAGCACCGACATGGTGCTCAACATCGGTCCGCAGCACCCCTCCACGCACGGTGTGCTCCGGCTGCGGCTCGTCCTGGACGGTGAACGGATCCAGCACGCCGAACCTGTCATCGGCTACATGCACCGCGGCGCGGAGAAGCTCTTCGAGGCCCGCGACTACCGGCAGATCATCATGCTCGCCAACCGCCACGACTGGCTGTCGGCCTTCTCCAACGAGCTCGGTGTCGTGATGGCCGTCGAGCGCATGCTGGGCATGGAGGTCCCGGAGCGCGCCGTCTGGACGAGGACGCTGCTGGCCGAGCTGAACCGGGTCCTGAACCACCTCATGTTCCTGGGCTCCTACCCCCTCGAACTCGGCGGGATCACCCCGGTCTTCTACGCGTTCCGGGAACGTGAGGAGCTCCAGGCCGTGATGGAGGAGGTCTCCGGCGGCCGGATGCACTACATGTTCAACCGGGTCGGCGGCCTCAAGGAGGACCTTCCCGCGGGCTGGCTGGGCCGGGCCCGGGAAGCCGTCGCCTCGGTCCGCTCCCGGATGGACGTGTACGACCGGCTGGTGCTCGGGAACGAGATCTTCCGGGGCCGCACCCGGGGCGTGGGCGTGCTGTCCGCCGAGGCCGTGCACGCCTACGGGGTGTCCGGCCCGATCGCCCGCGCGTCCGGGGTCGACTTCGATCTGCGGCGCGACGAGCCCTACCTCGCGTACGGGGAACTGCAGGACACCCTCAAGGTCGTCACCCGGACCGAGGGCGACTGCCTGGCCCGCTTCGAGTGCCTCCTGGAGCAGACGCACAACGCACTGGACCTGGCGGACGCCTGCCTGGACCGGATGGCCGGCCTGGCGCCCGGGCCCATCAACCAGCGGTTGCCCAAGGTCCTGAAGGCGCCCGAGGGGCACACCTACGCGTGGACCGAGAACCCGCTCGGCATCAACGGCTACTACCTGGTGTCCAAGGGCGAGAAGACCCCGTACCGGCTGAAGCTCCGCTCCGCCTCGTTCAACAACATCCAGGCGCTCACCGAACTGCTGCCCGGCACCCTCGTCGCCGACATGGTCGCGATCCTTGGGTCGCTCTTCTTCGTCGTCGGGGACATCGACAAGTAGCCGGCGGGCGGTCACCCGCCTCCCGGCGCGCAGCGGCTGCAGCTACGGAACTGCTACGGCTACGGCTACGGCTACGGCTACGAGGAGATCGCGCTGCGCAGCCGCACGACGTCCAGTTGTTCCGTCTCGTCGTGCGCGGTCAGGTCGATGACCTTTCCGACGGCCCGGTTCTCAGCCGTGCGCGTACGGTGCGCGGCCAAGGCCTCCTCGCCCACGACGTCCGCAAGGTCCTCGTTCTGCACGGACTCGATCGCGGCGTTCGCCTTCTGCGTACCGAAGAAGTCGAAGCTGCCCTGCGGGACGAGATGGCGCCGCCCGCCCGCGTACGGGACGACAGCCGAGGCGACGGGTACGGAGCGCGGCGCACGCACGGGCGCGGACGGCAGCTGAGGTGCGGGGAGGGCGGCCGAAGGGCGGTGGTGCTGGTCACCTGCTCCGGCGGCCGCCGCGTGCTTCCCCTTCGGGCCCTCGCCCTCCGAGTCCCGCTCCGCGGCACGCTCGGCCAGGTCGCGCTCCCTGGCCAGCTCGGCCGTGCGGCGGGCCTCCTGGAGCGCGGCGTTGCGCGTCAGCTCCCGCAGGGCCTGGGCGGCGCGCAGGTAGGCGGCCGGGGTCGGGGTCGACCGGGCCGTGGGAAGCTCCCGGGGTATCGCCGCCGCTTCGATGGCAAGCTGCCTGCGGCCCTCCAGGGCCCCGGCCCGCTCGGTCTCGGCGTTCGCGTACCGGCGCAGCAGCGCGGCGTGTTCGCCCCGCAGGCCGGCGAGCTCCACCCGCTTGCGGCGCAGTTTCGTCTCCAGGCGGAGGCGCAGTTCCCGTGATTCCTCGAGGTCGGCCTCGAGCTCGGCTATGCGCTCCTCGGTCTTCCACTCGTCGCTGACGCGGGCCCGGTTCAGCTCCGCGACGCGCAGGCCTGCCGCCCGGTCCCAGCTGCGCATCAGATAGGCGCCGCTGAGAGCGGCGCCCGCTGTCGCGGCCACCAGAACGCGCAGCGCCACAGGATCCGCGAGGAGCCAGGCTCCGGCGGCGCAGACGACCGACGCTCCGGCCACCACGGAGGGCGGCAGGATTTTGTGGAGGGGTGGCGAATGGCGGTGACGTCCACGTGGCATGGCCCGAAATTTACCGTGCGCACGGGTCACTTGGGAGGCCGCCCGGCAATCTGTTCCCGCCCGGTTACCTTGCGGCCCCCCGAATGACTGTTCCGCGGCCGTCTACTTCTTGATCAGACCCTTCGACTGCAGATACTCCTTGGCCGCATCGGCGGGCTTGGCACGCTCCGCGTCGACCTTGCGGTTCAGTTCGGCGAGGTCCTCCGTGGTGAGGACATCGGTGAGCTTCCCGAGCGCCGCGGCGATCTCCGGGGCACCCGCGTCCTTGGCGTTGAGCACCGGAAGGACGTTGTCCGCGTTCTGGAGCTTCTTGTCGTCCTCCAGGAAAACCAGCCCGTACGCGTCCAGCACCGCGTCCGTGGTGGTCGTGAGGACAAGCTGGTCCTTGCCGTCCTTGACCGCCTGCTTGGACTGCGGTGTCCCGACTCCCTTGGGGTCGATCCCGGTGACGTCGATGCCGTACGTCTTTTTCAGTCCCGGTGCGCAGAACGGGCGGATCTCGCACTCGTCGCCCGCTGCGATCTTCACCTTGATCTTCGACCGGCCGAGGTCGGAAAGCGTCCTGAGGTCGTTCTTCTCGGCGAATTCCTTCGACACCGCGAAGGCGTTCTGATCGACCGCCTCGCCGACCGGGAGAACCTTCAGCCCGAGCGGACCGGCGAGCTTCTCCAGAGCTGCGACGGTCGCCGCGGCGTCTCCCGATGCGACCGGCTTCTTCTCCGCCTCGGCGGCACCGTTGACCTTGGCGTTGAGGAATTCGGCGATGGTCGCCGCGTATTCCGGGACGACGTCGATCTCGCCCTTCTCCAGCGACGGCTCGTACAGTTCACGGTTCTTCACCGTGGTGATCGAGGTGCTGTATCCGGCATCACCCAGGAGCTGCGCGTACAGCTCGGCGAGCACCTTGGACTCGGTGAAGGAAGCGGCGCCCACGACGAGCGAGCCCTTCTTGGAGTCCGCGCCGGTCCCGGTGTCCGGGCCGCTCTTCTCCTTCTCCAGGCTGTCGCCGCCGCATGCGGCGAGCGACCCGGCCAGCGCGACCACTCCGATGACCGCACTCGCTATGCGCGAGGTCCTGCTCATGTTGTTCTCCATCCGAGAAAGGGGTGTGCACAGTCCGAAAAGCGCGCGTTCATGGCGTCCGGCGGCGGCGCAGGGGCGACAGCAGCCGGTCCAGCACCACCAGTGCCCCCTCCACCACCAGGGCAAGCAGGGCGACCAGTACGGCGCCTGCGAATACCTGCGCCGTGTCGTAGGTGTTGAATCCTGCGGTGATGATCCGGCCCAGGCCGCCCAGGCCGACCATCGCGGCGATCGAGGCGGTGGCGACCACCTGGACCGCCGCGGACCGCAGCCCGGTCATGATCATGGGATAGGCCAGCGGGAGCTCCACCCGCGCGAAGAGCTGCACACCGGACATGCCCATTCCCCGGGCGGCCTCGATCACCGACCGGTCCACTTCCCTCATCCCGACATAGGCGTTGGTCAGCAGCGGCGGCACGGCGAAGAGCACCAGCGCGATGATGGTGGGGACGTAGCCGGAGTTGCGCAGCGGCGTCATCATGAAGAGGGCGAGGACCGCGAACACCGGGATCGCCCGGCCGACGTTGGAGATGTTGACCGCGAGCGCACCTCCCTTGCCCATGTGCCCCAGGTACAGCGCGACAGGCAGGGCGATGGCGCAGGCGGCCACCAGGGCCACACCGCTCACGTACAGGTGCTCGCCCAGCCGGTGCGTCGCCCCGTTCTCCCCGGACCAGTTGGCTCCGGTGATGAGCCAGGTCCAGGCATCCCCGATGACTCCCATGGGTCAGCCCGCCTCCGTCTTCGCCAGGCCCGCAGGCCCGGTCACCGCCGTGGCGGGCGTCCGTATACGGGTCCAGGGCGTGAGCAGGCGTTGCAGTCCGAGCAGCAGCAGGTCCGCTGCCACCGCGAGCAGCACGCAGAGCACGGAGGCCGTGAGCACCTGGGCCTTGAAGAAGCTGGGCAGCGCGTCCTCGATGAGATTGCCGAGGCCGCCCTTGCCGACGAGGGACCCCACCGTGGTCAGCGCGACCGTCGACACCGTGGCGATCCGCAGACCGGCCATCAACGCGGGGAGCGCGAGGGGGAGTTCCACCTCCCACAGGAGCCGGCCGGGGCCGTACCCCATGCCCTGCGCCGCTTCCTTCGCCTCCTGGGGCACCGCTTCGAGCCCTGCCAGGATGTTCCGTACGAGAATGGTCAGCGAATAGAGCACCAGGCCGGTGACGACGAGGGCCGCGGACAGTCCGAACAGCGGCAGCAGCAGCGAGAACATCGCCAGCGACGGCACCGTGTAGAGCACCGTGGTCAGGCCGAGCACCGGTCCGGCGAAATGCCGGCCGCGGCGCGCGAGAAGCGCGAGCGGAAATGCGACCACGAGGCCGATCAGTACCGAAGCCACCGTGATCCAGATGTGCTGGACGGTCGCCTCGGTCAACTCCTGGCTGCGGGAGCGCAGATACTCGCCGCAGATCCAGTCGTTCGCCACCAGGCAGTTCTGCTCGGCCATCCGTCCCCCACCTCCGTCTGCCGCCGTGGACTCGATGCCTGGCGACCCTATCCCCGAGCACCGACAATCGCCGAGGCTGTCGTATTCCAGCAACATGTCCTTCACAGAACCCGCGTCACAATGGGGAATCATGATCCGTTTCGAGCACGTCACCAAGCGGTACGCGGACGGCACCACCGCCGTCGACGACCTTTCCTTCGAGGTCGCCGAGGGTGAACTGGTCACGCTCGTCGGACCTTCCGGCTGCGGCAAGACGACCACGATGAAGATGGTGAACCGTCTGATCGAACCGACAGAGGGCCGGATATTCCTCGACGGGGACGACATATCCGCCATCGACCCGGTACAACTGCGCCGCCGCATCGGCTATGTGATCCAGCAGGTCGGGCTGTTTCCGCACAAGACGGTCCTGGAGAACACGGCAACCGTCCCCCATCTCCTCGGCTGGAACCGGGGAAAGGCGCGTGAGCGGGCCGCAGAACTCCTCGATCTCGTCGGACTCGATCCTTCCGTTTATGGCGGGCGCTATCCCGAGCAGCTGTCCGGCGGTCAGCGCCAACGGGTCGGTGTGGCCCGGGCGCTGGCCGCCGACCCGCCGGTTCTGCTGATGGACGAACCATTCGGCGCGGTCGACCCCGTCGTACGGGAACGGCTCCAGAACGAATTCCTGAAACTGCAGGCACAGGTACGCAAGACCGTGCTGTTCGTCACGCACGACATCGAGGAGGCCGTCCGGCTCGGGGACCGTATCGCCGTGTACGGACAGGGCCGTATCGAGCAGTTCGACTCGCCGGCCACCGTGCTCGGGGCACCCGCGACGCCGTACGTCGCGGACTTCGTCGGGGCGGACCGCGGTCTGAAACGGCTCTCGGTCACCCCCATCGAGGAGAGCGACCTGGACCAGCCGCCGGTCGTCCATCTCGACGATCCGCTGGCGGAGGCGACCGCGCGGCTGCGCGCCCGGGGCGCCCGCTGGGCGGTCGTGCTGGACGGCGAGGACAACCTGCACGGCTGGATCCCCGCGGGTGACGTCGCGCCGGCCGACGCGGCGGGAACGGTCCGCGAGCACGCCCACCGCATGGAGGCCTGGCTTCCGCTCGGCGCCCCGCTCAAGCAGGCCTTCGCCACCATGCTCCAGCACGACGCGGGCTGGATCGCGGTCATCGACGAGGAGAGCACCGGCCGCTTCCTGGGCGTTCTCACACCGGCCCGCCTCCACGAGGCGCTGCGCCGCTCGATCGACGCGGACGCCCAGGACCTTCCGCGCGCCGAGGTCGCGGTGGAGACCGTCGCGACGGTCGCTTCACCGTGAACCACGGGGCGGGGGCCCCGTACGGAGCCGGGAAGGCCGGGATCAGGTCGCGCCGAGCCTGCCGCTCATCCACTCCAGGGCCGGAGGGATCTCACGCCGCCAGGTGTTGAAGTTGTGGCCGCCGCTGTCGAGCACGATCGAGGACACCCGGGCGGGCGCCTTCACCCGGTCGATGAACTCCCGGGTGCCCCGGAGGTTCCCCTCGCCCTGCCGCGACGTCGTGACCAGGAAGGACGAGGCTGCAGGCGGCCGGTGATCCAGGCTCCACAGCAGATCGGCGCGGTGGCGCGCGTTCCGGTCGCCGTGGAAGAGGTCGCCGGTCGTCGGGTCCTCGGCTGCCCTGTAGTAGGCCGACAGACCGGCACTCGCGGCGAAGCGCTCCGGGTGGTGCAGGCCGAGCTTCAGCGCGCAGTAGCCCCCGGTCGAGTTGCCGATGACACCCCAGTTGCGGGCGCGGTCGCCGACCCGGTACGCCCGGGAGACCGCCTGCGGCAGGTCCTCGGCGAAGAAGGTCTCGGTCTGCGGGCCCTCCGCGATGTCCACGCATTCGGTGTCCCGGGGCGGCGCCACCGTCGGCCGCAGCATCACCAGGACCATCGGCTGCGCCCTGCCCGCCCTGACCAGTTCGTGAGCGGTCTGCGGGTAGCGCAGGCCCTTGACCAGGTTCTCGGCGGTGCCCGGGTAGCCGGTCAGCACGATGACCGCGGGGAACGTCCGCCGGGCGTGCGCCGGCTGGAAGTACTCCGGGGGCAGATAGACGTACGCCGGACCGTCGATCCGCGAAGCCCGCCCGGAGACGACGACCTTGTCGATCCGGCCCGCCACCGCGGGCCTGCCGCCTCCCGGCACATCGGGCCGCTGGGTGCCGATCCGGGCCACGCCCCCGGCGGCGGGCTCACCGGCGCCATGGTCGGTGACCGTTCCCAGGTCCTGCTTCTGCCCGAACAGATCGGCCCAGGAGCCGTAGAAGAGGAAGGAGTTGTTGGCCAGGAGGCCGGCTGAGACGAAGAGCGTCAGCTGGGTCGCCAGCAGCAGACCGATCCGGCCCGCCACCGCGGAGGCCGTGCGGGCGGCGAGCCGGGGCCAGAGCCGGATCGTGAGCGCGAACAGTCCGACGGCCAGTGATACCGCCAGGACCAGAACGGCGTTGCTGGTGAGACCCATGGGTGGAGGTGAGCTTTCTGTGCGGGAAATTTCCGGAAAGGGGATGAACCCACTCCTCGGAAGCCTCGTCCTAGAGGGCGCACATCGTCCGTAGCGGGCTTCGGCCGACGGACTCAGGAAACTCTCGCGGAGCCACGGGAAGCGATGTCTGTCACGGTAGATGGGGATACATCAGGAACGGTTCCGTATGCGGCACGCGGACGCAGGTTCCTGCGCGGACCGCGGCCCGCGTCCGTACCGGCACTGGTGGGAAGCGCCTGCGCGGCGGTCGGACTGATCGATGTCGTCGCCGGGGTCTTCCCGCGGTTCCGGCACAGCCGGATGCACACCTTCGCCGAGGTGCTCCCCGGCGCTCTGGGACCGTTCGCCGCGGCGCTCTCGCTCAGCTCGGGCGTCCTGCTGCTCCTGCTCGCCCACGGCATCAAACGACACAAGCGGCGCGCCTGGCGGGCCGCCGTCGTCCTGCTGCCCGCGGGCGCGGTGGCCCAGTTCGTCTACCGCCACTCCCTGCTCGGGGTGCTCGTCTCCCTCGCGCTGTGCTTCCTGCTGGTGCGGCACCGGAGCCAGTTCGCCGCCCTCCCCGACCCGAGGAGCCGCTGGAGGGCGCTGGCCAACTTCGTCCTCCTCGGTGCGGGTTCGCTCGCGCTCGGCCTCGTCGTCGTCAGCGTGCACCCCGGCCGGGTCGTGGGGAACCCGTCCATCGCCGACCGGCTCCAGCACGTGCTCTACGGCCTGTTCGGCCTGGAGGGACCCGTGGACTACGCCGGGGCGACCTCCTGGACGGTGGCGTACTCCCTGGGCGCTCTCGGCCTGCTGACCGCCGTCACCACGATCTACTTCGCCTTCCGCCCCGAGCACCCGGCCGCCCGCCTCACCGAGGACGACGAGGCCCGGCTGCGCGCCCTGCTGGCCAAGCACGGGGGCCGCGACTCGCTGGGGCACTTCGCCCTCCGCCGTGACAAGGGCGTCGTGTTCTCCCCCAGCGGCAAGGCCGCCGTCTGCTACCGCGTGGTGTCCGGGGTGATGCTCGCCGGAGGCGATCCGATCGGCGACGTGGAGGCCTGGCCGGGTGCCATCGAGCGCTTCATGGACGAGGCCCAGGCGCATTCCTGGACCCCTGCGGTGATGGGCTGCAGTGAGACCGGCGGCGAGGTGTGGACCCGGGAGACCGGACTGAGCGCTCTGGAGCTCGGCGACGAGGCGGTGGTGGATGTCGCGGATTTCTCCCTCGCCGGGCGTGCGATGCGCAACGTACGCCAGATGGTGAAACGCATCGAGCGCAACGGTTACGAGACACGCGTCCGGCGCGTACGCGACATCGGTGACACCGAACTCGAACGCATCCGCAGGGCTGCCGCCGACTGGCGCGGCACCGACACGGAGCGCGGCTTCTCCATGGCGCTGGGCCGGATCGGCGACCGGGCCGACGGCGACTGCGTCATCGCCACCGCCCATCTGGCGGAAACCGGCGCGGAGGAATCGCCGTACGGCGATCTGAAGGCAGTACTCCACTTCGTGCCGTGGGGCGCGGACGGTCTGTCGCTGGAGCTGATGCGACGCGACCGCTCGGCCGACCCCGGCATGAACGAACTCCTGATCGTCGCCTCCCTGCAGGCCGCCCCCAGGCTGTCCGTCGCACGCGTATCGCTGAACTTCGCCATGTTCCGCTCTGCCCTCGCCCGCGGTGAGCGGCTGGGCGCAGGGCCCGTGCTGCGCTGCTGGCGCGGGCTGTTGATCTTCCTGTCGCGCTGGTTCCAGATCGAATCGCTGTACAGGTTCAACGCGAAGTTCCAGCCCCGCTGGGAGCCCCGTTTCGTGGTCTTCCGCACCAGCCGCGACCTGCCCCGGATCGGCCTCGCCGCCCTGCAGGCCGAGGGCTTCGTGAGCCTCGCGCTGCCCCGCCCCTTCCGCTCCCGCCGCCCCCGCCCCTGCGGCCACCGGCCCGAGCAGCGTGCGGAGCGCGGCGTCCGCGCGGCCTGACGGACCCGTTCCCGGGCCTAGGCTGGTCGTATGAGTACGTTGCGAGGACGGGGCACAGTGCAGGGACTGCCGGAGTGGGACCGCTGTGCGGTCATGGGGGTCGTCAACGTGACGCCCGATTCCTTCTCCGACGGGGGCCATTGGTTCGACACCACAGCCGCGATCAAGCACGGCCTCGAACTGGTGGCCGAGGGTGCCGATCTGATCGACGTCGGCGGCGAGTCGACCCGCCCCGGCGCGAGCCGGGTGGACGAGTCGGAAGAACTCCGACGGGTGATCCCCGTCGTGCGGGAGCTGGCCTCCGAGGGCGTCACGATCTCCGTGGACACCATGCGGGCCCGCGTCGCCGAGCAGGCCGTCGCCGCCGGCGCGGCCCTCGTCAACGATGTGAGCGGCGGCCTCGCCGACCCGGACATGGTCCCGGTCGTCGCCGCGGCCGGTGTGCCCTTCGTCGTCATGCACTGGCGCGGTTTCAGCGAGTCGATGAACAGCAGGGCGGTGTACGAGGACGTCGTCGCCGAAGTGATCGCGGAACTGCGCACGCGCATGGATGCCGTGATCGCGGGCGGCGTCGCCCCGGAGAAGCTGGTGATCGACCCCGGCCTCGGCTTCGCCAAGGACGCCTCGCACGACCTCGCGCTCATGGCGCACCTCGGCGAGCTGCGCGACCTGGGCCGGCCGGTACTCGTCGCCGCCTCCCGCAAACGCTTCCTCGGGCACGTCCTGGCCGGTGAGGGCGCCGCCCCACCGCCCGCCCGCGAGCGCGACGCAGCCACGGCCGCGATCTCCGCTCTCTCCGCCCGTGCGGGCGCCTGGGCGGTCCGGGTGCACGAGGTGCGCGCCACGGCCGACGCCGTGCGCGTCGCCCGTGCCGTCGAGGGGGCGGCGTGACCGGCCCGCGCGAGGAGTACGAAGAGGCGGCCGCCGACATCGAGTCCGTCGAGCAGGCCAATACGGCGTTCTACGAGGCGATGGAGCGAGGTGACTTCGACGCGCTCTCGGCCCTCTGGCTGCCGGGCGAGGACCTCACCATCTCCTGCGTCCATCCGGGCTGGCCGGTGCTCACCGGCCGCGGAGAGGTGCTGCGCAGCTACGCGCTGATCATGGCGAACACCGAGTACATCCAGTTCTTCCTGACCGACGTCGGGGTCGCGATGACCGGAGACACGGCTCTGGTGACCTGCACCGAGAACATCCTCAGCGGCGGCCCGGCGGAGGAGGGCAACTCGCTCGGCCCGCTCGTCGGCCAGCTCGTCGTCGCCACCAATGTGTTCCGGCGCACACCGGACGGCTGGAAGCTCTGGTCCCACCACGGCTCACCGGTGCTGGCCGAAACCGACGAGGAGGACGACGAGGAGTCGTCCTCCTGAGCGCGTGGGCCCTCATCGAGGATCGGAACCCACGCACCGGAACCCACGGGCCGGAACCCACGCACCGGAACCCCGAGGGCGGGGCCCGGGGGGCACGGGGCGATCGGGCTCGTGTGATCAGCGGATCACGTTCAATTGATTGAGCCCCCGGATCTCGGGGTATACGCGGCTACCGACCTCCGTGCGGTCCGGCCCGCGTCCCCCGCGGGCGGGCACTGTCCGTGCTCGCAGGTAGATTCGAAAGAAGGCACTTCGCCGCCCGCACGCGGCCGGGTGACCCTACGACCAACAACAGCAGGAGTGATTCGCGTGGATCGTGTCGCGCTGCGCGGCCTCAAGGCCCGTGGGCACCACGGCGTCTTCCCCCGGGAACGGGAAGAGGGCCAGACCTTCATCGTGGACCTGGTGCTGGGCCTCGACACCCGCCCCGCGGCAGCCGCCGACGACCTGACCAAGACCGTGCACTACGGCGTGGTCGCGGAAGAGGTCGTCGACATCGTCAAGGGTGAGCCGGTCGACCTGATCGAGACCCTCGCTGAACGCATCGCGCAGCAGTGCCTCAAGCACGACGGGGTCCAGGAGGTCGAGGTCGTCGTCCACAAGCCGGACGCCCCGATCACCGTGCCCTTCGACGACGTGACCATCACCATCACCCGGAGCCGAACGTGACTGCATTTTCCACCGAGGGGCAGAGCGATCCGACCGTCCAGCCGGTTCCCGCCGCCGTGGTCGAGCAGGTGGACGCAGCGGACATCACCCTCTCCAATCCCAAACGGGCCGTGATCTCCCTGGGCTCCAACCTCGGCAACCGGCTGGAGACGCTCCAGGGCGCCATCGACGCCCTGGAGGACACCCCCGGCCTGCGGGTCAAGGCGGTCTCCCCCGTGTACGAGACGGAGCCCTGGGGCGTGGACCCCGGCTCCCAGCCGTCGTACTTCAACGCGGTGATCGTCGTGAAGACCACGCTGCCCCCGTCCTCCCTGCTGGAGCGCGGCCAGGCCATCGAGGAGGCCTTCGACCGGGTCCGCGAGGAGCGCTGGGGGCCGCGCACCATCGACGTCGACATCGTGGCGTACGCCGATGTGGTGTCCGACGACCCACTGCTCACCCTCCCCCACCCGCGCGCCCACGAGCGGGCGTTCGTCCTCGCCCCCTGGCACGACGTGGACCCCGACGCCCAACTGCCCGGCTCCGGCCCGGTCGCCGATCTGCTCGCCGGTGTCGGACGCGACAGCGTGCTCCCCCGGGCCGACCTGGAACTCCGGCTGCCCGAGTAGTCGTTAGGCTCAACGCATACGGACATCCGGTACGGGCGTCCGACACGGGCAACGGCGGCGAAGGGCGGCACTCTCGGTGAAGCAACTACGGCTCGGGCTACTGGCCGGACTCTTCGCCGGAGCCGGCGTGCTGTCCTGGGGCGCGGCCCGCCTCTGGGACTCCCTGGGGACCTTGCCGAGCGTGCCCCTCGCCGCCCCCATCGTGCTCGCGGTGATCGCTGTCGTCCTGCTCGCCACGGCTCTGTCGATCCGTGCGCGTCTGCGCGCGCAGCGGGAGCGCCGACCCGGCGCGAAGGGCGTCGAGCCCTTGATGGCGGCACGCGCGGTGGTCTTCGGTCAGGCGAGCGCGCTCGTGGCTGCCCTGGTCTGCGGGCTGTACGGCGGCGTGGGCGTCTTCCTGCTCGGCTCACTCGACGTCCCGCCCCGCCGCGACCAGGCCATCTACGCGGGCTTCGCGGTCCTGGCCGGCGTGGCCGTCGTCGCTGCCGCCTTCTTCCTGGAGCGCGTCTGCAAACTCCCGGAGGACGGGGACGACAGCAAGAAGACCGCAGCCGCCTGACGGGCCTCCCCAGGCCTCGGGCGCGCGCTGGGTCGCCGGGCCACGGACCCGGGACAGGCGCCACGGAAACCGGGCCACCGAAGCCGGACCAGGGGCCAGGAAGCCCGGCCGAGGCAGCCGTGCTGCCGCGCAGGTTCGCCGGCGCGGGCTACGGGACCCTGGCCACCGGGTTCTCGATCAGGGTGATCCGGTTGCCGTCAGGGTCGTGGACCGCCGAGAACCGCACACTCCCGGAACCCGGCTGCACCTCTCCCGAGGTGATTCCGCGGTCGGCGAGGTCCGACAGCGCCTTGTCCAGGTCGTCGACGACGAGGTTCACCAGCGACCCGCCGGCGTGCTCGGGCGACTGGAAGACCTGGAGCCAGGCGTCCGCCGAGATGTGCCAGTCGGCCAGCCCGTCCATCGGCCTGGTGTCGGCCGGCCGGCCCAGCAGCCGCTCGTACCATTCGACCGCCGGCTCGATGGCCATCACCGGCGCTACGGCGAGCACGTGTGTGAATGACATGGGGCGTCCTCTCACTGTGGATCCGGCCGTCCGGCCGCTTCCACTCATGTCGACTCCGCCCGGGCCGCGAACTCATCGCACAGCCGTCCGGCCCGTCGGGGCTCAGCGCGCCATGATGAGGCTCATCGCCTCCGCACGCGTCGCGGGATCCCGCAGCTGGCCGCGGACCGCCGAGGTGATCGTCTTGGCGCCGGGCTTGCGGATGCCACGCATCGACATGCACATGTGCTCGCACTCGACGACCACGATGACCCCGCGCGGCTCCAGGATCGCCATCAGGGAATCGGCGATCTGTGTGGTGAGCCGCTCCTGGACCTGGGGACGCCGGGCATAGACATCGACGAGTCGGGCCAGCTTGGACAGCCCCGTGATCTTGCCGCTGGTCGCCGGGATGTACCCGACGTGGGCAACGCCGTGGAAGGGCACCAGGTGGTGCTCACAGGTGCTGAACACCTCGATGTCCTTGACCAGCACCATCTCGTCGTGACCGAGGTCGAACGTCGTCGTGAGGACGTCCTCCGGCTCCTGGTGGAGCCCGGCGAATATCTCCTTGTACGCGCGCGCCACCCGCCCCGGTGTCTCGCGCAGCCCTTCTCGGTCCGGGTCCTCCCCGACCGCGATGAGGAGCTCACGTACGGCGGACTCGGCCCGCTTCTCGTCGAAAACGCCGATCGAGCCCTGCCCGTCCAGCGTCACCGGGTCGGTCATCTGTGCCTCGTTCCTCTGTGCTGTCGCAAGCGCATGGTCGCCCTGACATCGCAGGCATGGCCCGGCCATGTCGCAGGCATACGAAAAAGCCGCGCCCCCACAGGCTAGAACCTGGGGGGCGCGGCTTCCATTCCGGGCCTGGCGGTGCGTCCGTGACAGGGGCCACACCAGGTCGGACAGGGGTACTAGCTCTCGGGACGCTCCTCCGGAACCGCTTCCGTGGAGGTGCCGAGGTCCTTCGACGTGATGTCCTTCGGGGCGATCTCCGCCGGGGTGGCCGAACCGTTGGCAGTGCTCGTGCCGTTGGTCAGTGCCAGCTCCTTGGGAGACAGGACCGGCGGACGCGTCGACGGGGTACGCCGGGCGGAACCGGTCCATGCCGGGCGGGCCGGACGCCTCACGATCGGGGCGAAGATCTCGGCGATCTGGTCCTTGCCGAGCGTCTCCTTCTCGAGAAGCTCAAGAACCAGTGCGTCGAGGATGTCGCGATTCTCTACGAGGATCTCCCACGCGTCGTTGTGCGCGGTCTCGATGAGCTTCTTGACCTCTTCGTCGACGAGCGCCGCGACCTCTTCCGAGTAGTCGCGCTGGTGGCCCATCTCCCGGCCCACGAAGGGCTCGGTGTTGTCGCCGCCGAACTTGATCGCGCCGAGACGCTCCGTCATGCCGTACTGCGTGACCATCGCGCGGGCCGTGGCAGTGGCCTTCTCGATGTCGTTCGCAGCGCCGGTGGTCGGGTCGTGGAAGACCAGCTCCTCGGCCGCGCGCCCGCCCAGCATGTATGCCAGCTGGTCGAGCATCTCGTTGCGCGTCGTGGAGTACTTGTCCTCTTCCGGAAGCACCATCGTGTAACCGAGGGCGCGGCCGCGGGAGAGGATCGTGATCTTGTGGACCGGGTCCGACTGGGGGGAAGCCGCCGCAACCAGGGCGTGGCCGCCCTCGTGGTACGCGGTGATCTTCTTTTCCTTCTCGGACATGATCCGGGTCCGCTTCTGCGGACCCGCCACGACGCGGTCGATGGCCTCGTCGAGCATCTCGTTGTCGATCAGCTTCTTGTTGCTGCGCGCCGTGAGGAGCGCCGCTTCGTTCAGCACGTTCGACAGATCGGCACCGGTGAAGCCGGGCGTACGACGGGCGACCGCGTTGAGGTCGACGTCGGGGGCGACCGGCTTGCCCTTCTGGTGCACCTTGAGGATCTCGAGGCGCCCCTGCATGTCCGGCCGGTCGACGGCGATCTGCCGGTCGAACCGTCCCGGGCGCAGCAGCGCCGGGTCCAGGATGTCCGGCCGGTTCGTGGCGGCGATCAGGATGACGCCGCCCTTCACGTCGAAGCCGTCCATCTCGACGAGCAGCTGGTTGAGCGTCTGCTCGCGCTCGTCGTGGCCGCCGCCCATACCGGCACCGCGGTGGCGGCCCACAGCGTCGATCTCGTCGACGAAGACGATCGCCGGAGCGTTCGCCTTGGCCTGCTCGAAGAGGTCACGCACCCGGGAGGCGCCGACACCGACGAACATCTCGACGAAGTCGGAACCCGAGATCGAGTAGAACGGCACGCCGGCCTCGCCCGCGACTGCACGAGCGAGCAGCGTCTTACCCGTACCGGGCGGCCCGTACAGCAGGACGCCCTTGGGGATCTTGGCGCCGACGGCCTGGAACTTCGCCGGCTCCTGGAGGAATTCCTTGATCTCGTACAGTTCCTCGACGGCCTCGTCCGACCCCGCCACATCGGCGAAGGTCGTCTTCGGCGTGTCCTTGGTGATGAGCTTGGCCTTGGACTTGCCGAACTGCATGACCTTGGAACCGCCGCCCTGCATCTGATTCATCAGAAACAGGAAGACGACGACGATCAGGACGAAGGGCAGCAGCGAGAGAAGGATCGAGACGAACGGGGACTGCTTCGACGGCGAGACGGTGTAACCCTTCTCGATGTCACCGCTCTCGAACTTCTGCTGCAGCGTGTTGGCGAGCTCGACGCCCTGGTTGCCGATATAGCTCGCCTGGAACTTGCTGCCGGACTCGCCCTTGAGCTTCTGGCCGTCCTTCAGCTCGATCTTGAGAATCTGTTCGTCACCGGTGGTCAGCTTGGCCTGCTCCACCTGGTCCTTGCTGATCGCCTGGATCACCTTGCCGGTGTCCACCGTCTTGTGGCCGCCGGACGAGCCGACGACCTGCATCAACACGACCACGGCGAGGACGGCCAGCACGATCCACATGACCGGCCCACGGAAGTATCGCTTCACGTCCATCCATACGGAGCGAAGACGCCCCGTCCCTCCTGCCCGTAGGTAAATGCTGCTGTGAGAAAAGACTGTTCTTCGGACGGTACCCCAGCATTGTCACCCGCGACCGCAGGGGACGTCCGACAAACCGGCCTTCGAAGGCTCCAACGGCGGGAAAGCGACGAGGGTTCCCCAGAGTTCGGCCGGGTTCGGCGGGGTCCGTACCCCTCGTCCGTGCGTCGGTACGCCTCGTCCGTGCGACGGATCCCTACGCCACTTCCGGACACAGGGTCGGCACACCCGTCCGAACGCCGCGTCCGGACGGGGACTCAGCCGCCGTAGACGTGCGGGGCGAGCGTGCCGACGAAGGGAAGGTTGCGGTACTTCTCCGCGTAGTCCAGCCCGTAGCCGACGACGAACTCGTTGGGGATGTCGAAGCCGACCCACTTCACGTCGATCGCGACCTTCGCGGCGTCCGGCTTGCGGAGCAGGGTGCAGACCTCCAGGCTCGCCGGTTCACGCGAGCCGAGGTTGGTCAGCAGCCAGGACAGCGTCAGACCGGAGTCGATGATGTCCTCGACGATCAGGACGTGCTTGCCCTTGATGTCGGTGTCGAGGTCCTTGAGGATCCGGACGACGCCCGAGGACTGCGTGCCCGCTCCGTACGAGGAGACGGCCATCCAGTCCATGGTGATCGGGGTGGACAGCGCGCGCGCCAGGTCCGCCATCACCATCACCGCGCCCTTGAGCACGCCGACGATGAGCAGGTCCTTGCCCGCGTACTCCGCGTCGATCTTCGCGGCCAGCTCGACGAGCTTCGCGTCGATCTCTTCCTTGGTGAGGAGCACCGACTGAAGGTCGGTGCCCATGTCCTTCTCGTTCACCCGCGTCTCTTTCTCTGCCTTCCGGACCCGGGCTGTTCCCCGGGCCGGACCGGCCGTTTCGCCTGCACTTCAGCCGCTTGCGCTTCAGCTCTGCCGAATCACCAGTCTGCCACCCTGCCGCAGCGCTTCGACGCGGCCGGGCAGGTTGATGGCCCCCTGGCCGCGCCAGCCGGTGATGAGCCGGTCGACTTCCTCGATGTGACGGGCGAAGAGCGAACCGGCCGGGGATCCGGCGTCGATCACTGCTCGGCGCAGCACCCGGCGGCGTACAGCGGGCGGCAGGACGGAGAGCTTGGCGCACTCCAGGCGTCCGTCGTCGTCGCGCACCGAGCGGTCGGCCTCGGCCGCCCAGGTGTCGAGGGCGTCGGCATCGTCACGGGAGAGCTGAGCCGTACGGGCGAGGGCTTCGACGACACCTTTGCCCAGCGCCTTCTCCAGGGCGGGCAGACCTTCGTGACGCAGCCGGGAGCGGGTGTAGGCGGGGTCGACGTTGTGAGGGTCGTCCCAGACGGGGATCGACTGGACCAGGCAGGCCTTTCGGGCGGTCTGCCGGTCGAGCTGGAGAAAGGGACGACGGTAGCGGCCCGCGGGACCCGATGCGGCGGCCATCCCGGAGAGCGAACGGATGCCGGATCCACGGGCGAGGCCGAGGAGGACGGTCTCGGCCTGGTCGTCGCGGGTGTGGCCGAGGAGGACGGCGGCGGCGCCGTGGCGCTCTGCGGCGGCGTCCAGTGCGGTGTAGCGGGCTTCACGGGCGGCGGCCTCGGGCCCGCCGTCGCGGCCGACGTGAACGGCGACGGCCTCGACCGGGTCGAGCTGCATCTCGGCGAGGCGGGTGACGACCTCGGTGGCGCGGAGCCCGGAGCCCGGCTGGAGGTTGTGGTCGACGGTGATGCCGCCGGCCCTGACGGGAAGCTTGCGCGACTCGAAGGCGAGGGCGGAGGCGAGCGCCATCGAATCGGCACCCCCGGAGCATGCGACGAGCACCAGCGGGGTATCGGGCCGTTCGGGAAGCGCGGCCCGTCGCGGGCCCGCTCCGGCTTCGGCGAACTCGGCACGGCCGACCTGTTCGGTGTGGCGGTTGTAGTCGGTGACGACGTCGTGGAGTACGCGGCGGACCGCCAGGCGTATCGCCGCGACCGCAGGATGGGGACCCATGTCCGGTGCCCTTCGGTGAGGTTCTGGGAGGGTGCCTCGGAGTGCCGGGACGCAGAGATCCCGTTACTCAGAGTGCGTCGATGGTGACAGAGCCAAGCTGTCCATCGAGCATTGCACGCCTTCCCATGCCCCTATGGTCCCTCGGATGGGTGATTGGAGGGGCAATCCTGTGCCATCGGGCGGGCCATGATCACGAATCTGCCTTACGGTGCACCCTCGCGACCCAGTCCGCCGGTTCGGCGATCTCCGCCTTGGTGGGGAGGGTGTTGGGCGAGGTCCAGACGCGATTGAAACCGTCCATACCGACCTCGTCGACCACGGCCCGGACGAACTTCTCGCCGTCGCGGTACTGCCGCAGCTTGGCGTCGAGGCCCAGGAGCTTGCGCAGCGCCAGGTCCAGACGGCTCGCACCGCGCGCCCTGCGCTGCTGGAACTTCTCCCGGATCTCCGCGACGGAACCCACCACTTCGGGTCCCACCCCGTCCATCACGAAGTCCGCATGCCCTTCGAGCAGGGACATCACCGCGGTGAGGCGGCCGAGGATCTCGCGCTGGGCGGGCGTCTGGACGATCTCGACGAGGCTGCGCCCGCCGTCGTCCTCCCCCTGCTCGCCCTCGGGGCGGCTGCTGCCCGAGAAGGACTGGGCGGCCTCACGGAGGCGTTCCAGAACGGTCATCGGGTCGACGTCGGTCTCGTCGAGGAACGACTGGATTTCGCCCTGCAGATGGTCGCGGAGCCAGGGCACCCCGGTGAACTGGGTGCGGTGGGTCTCCTCATGGAGAGCCACCCAGAGCCTGAAGTCGTGCGGGTCGACATCGAGTTCGCGTTCGACGTGGACGATGTTGGGGGCTACGAGCAGCAGCCTGCCGCCGCCCTTGGTGGAGGCGGGCAGCTCGCGGGTGGCGGGCGCGAAGGTCTCGTACTGACCGAGCACCCGGGAGGCGAGGAAGGACAGCAGCATGCCGAGTTCGACACCGGTCACCTTGCCGCCGACCGCGCCGAGCACCGCACCGCCGGGGCCGTTGCCACGCCTCTCCTGCATCTTCCCCAGCAGGGGACGCAGCAGTTCACGGAAGCCGGCGACGTTCGCCCTGATCCAGCCCGCCCGGTCGACGACCAGGACCGGGGTGTCCTCGGGTTCGTGCCCCTCCGGGATCATCCGGGTGAACGAACGGACGTGCTCCTCCGACGCCTTGGCATGTCGGCGGAGTTCCGCGACGACGGCGCGTGCCTCCTCGCGACTGATCTCGGGTCCCGGCCGCACAAGCCGGGTCGCGGTCGCGACCGCGAGATTCCAGTCGACCATCTCGGCACCACCGACGCTCGTCATGCGTCAACCGTACGTGAGACGGCCCCCCGGTGGTGGGGTGTCAGCCGCTCATCGGGTGCCTTTGGTGAGGGTGGTGGCCAGGGCGTCGAGAGAGGTTTCGGCATCGCGCGGGGATGTGGTGCCCGATGCCAGGAAGGCGAAGGCGAGCAGCCGGCCCTGCGCGTCGACCGCGGTTCCCGCGAGGGCGTTCACCCCGGTGAGCGTGCCCGTCTTGGCCCGGATCAGGCCGGTGCCGCGGGAGGTCGCGGGGTAGCGGCTGCCGAGCGTTCCGCTGAAGCCTGCGACCGGCAGACCGGTGAGGGCGGGCCTGAGTTCGGGGTGGTCCGGGTCGGCGGCGAGGGCCACCAGGGCCGCGAGCAGGCCGGCCGTCACCTTGTCGCCGCGGTTCAGGCCGCTGCCGTCGGCGAGATTCGTGCCGGCCAGCGGCAGTCCCAGCTTCTTCAGCCGGTCGGTGACGGCACGCCTGCCTCCGGCGAAGGATGCCGGTCGGCCCGCCTTGAGGGCGGTCTGGCGGACGAGGGCCTCGGCGATGTCGTTGTCGCTGTTGGTCAGCGCCCGTTCGACGAGGGCGGAGAGCGGCTTCGACAGGTGCGTGGCCACGGTCCTGGCCCCGGCTCCGGCCCGCCCGGAGGAGGGGGCGGACCGCGTGGCGACACCGGCCTCGTCGAGCAGGTCAGCGAAGGTGCGGGCGGCGTCACCGGCCGGGTCGCCGGTACGGGGCGCGGGGCCGCGGTCGCTGCCGTCGAGCCGGCCCTCGTCGATCATGAGCGCGCTGACGGGCGCGATGTTCTCGTTGGGGCCGATGGGGTGCAGAGCGGGGCCCGAGTAGCGGGACGTGTCGTACTTCAGCTCGACGGCCGCGGTACCGCCGTCGCGCAGGGCGTGCGCGGTGTCGACGGCCAGGCCGCGCAGCGCGGCCTTGTCGAGGGTGGGGTCGCCGCCGCCGACGAGGGTGACCGTGCGGGAGTCCGCGGACACCCGGACCGTCGTCGCGATGCGGTGGCCCGGACCGAGGGCGGAGAGCGCGGCGACGGTGGAGGCGATCTTCACGGTGGAGGCGGGCGTCATGGGGGTGGCCGCGCCACGCGCGTACAACTGCTCGCCGGTGGCCGTGTCGACGACGACCGCGGTGCGTACGGTGCCGAGCGCGGGCGCGTTCAGAAGGGGCGTGAGGGCGGCCTTCAGACCGCTCGCGCCCGCCGGGGCGGTCAGTCCGGTCGTGGCACCCAGGGGGGTGAGTACGGCAAGGGCGCTGGGTGCGGGCTCCGGCGCGGTGGGCTCGGACCGCCCGTGATGTGCGCCACCTGCGCGCTCCTGGGCGACCGCCCGGTCCTGCTCGGCCTTACGCTGACCGGAGTCCCAGGGACCGGCGGCCAGCACGGCTCCGGCGGCGACCACCAGGCCGAGCACCGCGGAGCCTGCCACGAACCGCAGGTCGTTCGGCCCGTTCCCTCGCTTCAAGTACGTCAAGTCTTTCCACTTGCCCCACCTGTTCAACGGTTCGTTCGACGGTCTTTCCACCGGCTCGGCCACCGTTGACCAGCCCCTTTCGCGAGCACTCGTCTGCGTGAGGGACACTTAACCACCAGTCGTATGTGTTGATCATGGAGGAGCCACCCGTGGAGTTCGACGTCGTTATCGAGATCCCGAAGGGTTCGCGGAACAAGTACGAGGTGGATCACGAGACCGGCCGGATCCGCCTGGACCGTCGACTCTTCACCTCGACCAGCTACCCGGCGGACTACGGTTTCGTCGAGAACACCCTCGGCGAGGACGGCGACCCGCTGGACGCGCTGGTCATCCTGGAGGAGCCGACCTTCCCCGGCTGCCTCATCAAGTGCCGCGCGATCGGCATGTTCCGGATGACCGACGAGGCCGGCGGCGACGACAAGCTGCTGTGCGTCCCGGCGTCCGACCCCCGGGTGGAGCACCTGCGCGACATCCACCACGTGTCGGAGTTCGACCGCCTGGAGATCCAGCACTTCTTCGAGGTCTACAAGGACCTGGAGCCCGGCAAGTCCGTCGAGGGCGCCGACTGGGTCGGCCGCACCGAGGCCGAGGCCGAGATCGAGGCCTCCTACAAGCGCCTCGAGGCGCAGGGCGGCGCGCACTGACGTGATCCTTCCGGTTCCGCTTCCGGGCGGAACCGAACGGATCGCGGCGCATCGGGCCGATCGGCCCCGCTGACCGTACGAGGAACGGGCGGCGCACCTCTCACCGGTGCGCCGCCCTTTCGCGTGACGGCCCATGTCCGTGCCCATACTGGGCAGGAGCGCAGCCGAGGACATGCGCAGCCGAGCAGGAACGAGGTCGAGTGGTGGCGGAACAGGGCGGTCCGGAGGACCAGAAGCCCCAGTCCGACGAGGCGCGCAGCGCCTTCGTCCCACCTGCCGGGGTGGAGCAGCCTTCGCCCCCGTCGGAGGACGACCACCCCACATCGGAATTCGCCCTTCCGGCCGGTCTGCACACCGATCCGTCGGCGTCCTCCGGACCGGGCCAGGGTTCCGCTTCCGGCTCGGGCGGCAGCGCGGCCGCCGAGGCCCTGAGCTCCGCGTTCGTCCCGCCCAGCGGGTACAACGCGCAGCATCACCCGCCCGTCTTCACTCCGGCGCACGGCATTCCCATGGTCCGGCTGACCAAGGAAGCCCCTTGGCAGGACCGGATGCGCACGATGCTGCGGATGCCCGTGACCGAGCGTCCGGCACCCGAGGGCGTGCAGAGGACCGACGATTCGGGGCCCGCGGTCCCCCGTGTGCTCGACCTGACGCTGCGTATCGGGGAGCTGCTGCTCGCGGGCGGCGAGGGTGCCGAGGACGTCGAGGCGGCCATGTTCGCGGTGACGCGCTCGTACGGTCTCGACCGGTGCGAGCCGACGGTGACCTTCACCCTGCTGTCCATCTCGCACCAGCCGTCGCTGGTCGAGGACCCCGTGACGGCGAGCCGTACCGTCCGCCGCCGGGGTACCGACTACACCCGGCTGGCCGCCGTCTTCCAGCTGATCGACGACATCACGACCACGGAACACGTCGAGGTCTCGCTGGAGGAGGCCTACCGGCGCCTTGCCGAGATCCGCCGTAATCGGCACCCGTACTCGGGCTGGGTGCTGACATCCGCGGCCGGCCTGCTCGCCGGTTCGGCATCGGTGCTGGTCGGCGGTGGTGTGCTGGTGTTCATCGTGGCGGCGGCCGGCGCCATGCTCGGGGACCGGCTGGCCTGGCTCTGCGCCGGCCGCGGGCTGCCCGAGTTCTATCAGTTCATGGCCGCCGCCATGCCGCCCGCCGCGATGGGTATCGCGCTGACCCTCACCCATTCGACCGATGTCCGCCCGTCCGCGGTGATCACCGGTGGGCTGTTCGCACTGCTGCCGGGGCGGGCCCTGGTGGCGGGTGTGCAGGACGGCCTGACCGGTTACTACATCACCGCAGGTGCCCGGCTGCTCGAAGTCATGTACTTCTTCATCGGCATCGTCGCCGGTGTGCTGCTGATGCTCTATCTGGGTGTCCAGCTCGGTGCCGAGCTGAACCCCGAAGCGAAGTTCGTGCCCAACGACCGGCCGGTGGTGCAGATCCTGGCCTCGATGGCCCTCAGCCTGGCCTTCGCGATCCTGCTCCAGCAGGAGCGCTCGACGGTGCTCGCCGTGACCCTCAACGGTGGCGTGGCCTGGATCATCTTCGGGGCGATGGCCCGTACCGGCGACATCTCGCCGGTGGCGGCGACGGCGGTGGCGGCCGGTCTGGTGGGACTGTTCGGCCAGTTGTTCTCCCGCTACCGGTACACGTCGTCGCTGCCGTTCATCACTGCGGCGATCGGCCCGCTGTTGCCGGGCTCCGCGACGTACTTCGGTCTGCTGGGTGTGGCCCAGAACGAGCTGGACACCGGGCTCGCCTCGCTCTCCACCGCGGTGGCGACGGCGCTGGCCATCGCCATCGGGGTGAATCTCGGGGGCGAGATCTCCCGGCTGTTCATGCGGGTACCGGGAGCGGTCGAGGGCCCGACCCGCCGGGCAGCCAAGCGGACCCGCGGCTTCTGATACGCGAACGGCGCCCCGTCCCGTAGCGGGATCAGGGCGCCGTGTGCCTCGCCGGATGCGCGGTCAGCGCTTGGCGTGCCGCCCGCGCTGGCCGGAGGCGCCGCCCGGCCCGTTGCCCTGCCCGTTGCCCTGCCCGTTGTCGTACGGACCCGCACCCGGGCCACCGCTGTACGGACCGTTGCCCGGGCCACCGTTGTACGGGCCGTTGCCCGGGCCGTTGTACGGACCCGCACCGGGGCCGCCGCCGTACGGGCCGTTGTCCGGGCCGCCGTACGGGCCGTTGCCGTACGGGCCCGCGCCGGGGCCGTCGCCGGAGGGGCCCCGACCCTCGCCCCGGTCCTCGCGCCGGGCCTCCGCCGCGGCCTCCTTCTTGGACCTGCTGCGGGCGCGCAGGAACTCGATCGCGATCGGCACCACCGAGATCAGCACGATCAGGATGAGGATGAGCTCGATGTGCTCGTGCACGAAGTCGATCTTGCCGAGAGCGGCGCCGAGCACCGTGACCCCGACGCCCCAGAGGAGGCCGCCGATGATGTTGTACGTGATGAACGAGCGGTAGTTCATCCGGCTCACACCGGCGATGATCGGCGTGAAGGTCCGGACGACCGGGACGAAGCGGGCCAGCACCAGCGACTTCGGTCCGTACTTCTCGAAGAACTCGTGGGCCTTCTCCACGTTCTCCTGTTTGAAGAGACGGGAGTCCGGGCGCCTGAAGAGGGCCGGGCCCACCTTGCGGCCGAAGAGGTAGCCGACCTGGTCACCGATGATCGCCGCCAGGGCGACCAGGGTGCAGACCAGCCAGAGCGGGTACTTCAGGTCGCCGGTGGTCACCAGCAGACCCGTGGTGAACAGCAGGGAGTCGCCCGGCAGGAAGAAGCCGATCAGCAGCCCGGACTCGGCGAAGACGATGAGCAGGAGGCCGGGAAGCCCGAACGTGTTGAGCAGGTAATCCGGGTCCAGCCAGCTCGGGCCGAGCGCAAGCGTATTCAAGGGTCCGGGCTCCAGGATCGATCGATGGCGGCTGCGTGGCCGTTCCAAAGCTACCAACGCTGCGGGGCGCCTCTGGGTTCCAGTGGCGTAAGCAGGGATGCGTGCGGTACGAACCGGGGCAAAGCTGTCCTCAGGAGGTGCCACCCCATGGGCATTGAGGACTACGGCGGCGGACAGACGGCCCGGGCGGACGTGCTCGTCGTCACGACGAATGACGTACCCGGCTACCAGGTGACGCAAGTCATCGGCGAGGTCTTCGGGCTCACCGTCCGCTCCCGCCATCTCGGCAGCCAGATCGGCGCGGGGCTGAAGTCGATGGTCGGCGGCGAGCTGAAAGGGCTGACGAAGACCCTGGTCGAGACCCGCAACCAGGCGATGGAACGACTCGTCGAGCAGGCCAGGGCACGCGGCGCCAACGCGGTGCTGATGATGCGGTTCGACGTGAGCGAGGCGGCCGACGTGGGCACGGAGGTCTGCGCCTACGGAACCGCGGCCGTGATCAGCGAGACCTGACCGGCAGGGTCCGCACGCCCCCGCCCTCTCCCGACCCGCTTCCCGGAGGTTCCCCGCATGCCCACGTCGGTCAACGTCGCCGTCGTCTACTACTCCTCGACCGGCACCGTCGCCACGATCGCCCAGGCCATCGCCAAGGACGCCGAGAGCGCCGGCGCCGAGGTGCGGCTGCGCAGGGCCGCCGAGCTCGCCCCGCAGGCCGCCATCGACTCCAACCCTGCGTGGGCCGCGAACGCGAAGGCGACGGAACACATTCCCGAGGTCTCGCCGGACGACATGGTCTGGGCGGACGCGGTGATCCTCGGCACACCCACCCGCTACGGCAACGTCACCGCCCAGCTCAAGCAGTTCCTCGACACCCTGGGCGGCCTCTGGCAGGCGGGACAGCTCGCCGACAAGGTCTACAGCGGCTTCACCTCCACCAGCACGGCCCACGGAGGCCAGGAGTCCACGCTGCTCGCGCTCTACAACACGGTCCACCACTTCGGCGGCATCCTCGTCGCCCCCGGCTACACGGACCCGTCGAAATTCGTCGACGGCAATCCGTACGGCACCTCGCACGTCGCGGGGCAGGGCGACATCCCGGTCGGTGAGGAGACCCTGACCGCGGCCAGGGTCCAGGCCGAACGCGTCGTGAAGTTCACCCGGGCCATCAAGGCCGGCCTAGCGGCCGAGAACTGAGAAGGACTTCCGCAGATGGCTCTCCACAAGGGTTCCCACGGCAAGGCCCCGTCCGACGAGCAGCGCAGACTCGCCCTGAACCCCTTCTTCGGGGAGGCGGACCCGACCGCACCGATGGCCACCGCGCCACCCAGGCACCAGCTGCCGGACGGCCCGCTGCCGCCTTCGACCGCCCACCGGCTCGTCCACGACGAGCTGATGCTCGACGGCAACTCCCGGCTGAACCTGGCCACGTTCGTCACCACCTGGATGGAACCCCAGGCCGATGTGCTGATGAGCGAGTGCCGCGACAAGAACATGATCGACAAGGACGAGTACCCCCGCACCGCCGAACTGGAACGGCGCTGTGTGGCGATGCTCGCCGACCTCTGGCACGCCCCGGACCCGGAGACCGCCGTGGGCTGCTCCACCACCGGTTCCAGCGAGGCCTGCATGCTGGCCGGGATGGCGCTCAAGCGGCGCTGGGCGGCGAGGAACAAGGACCGCTATCCGGCGACCGCACGGCCCAATCTGGTGATGGGCGTCAATGTGCAGGTCTGCTGGGACAAGTTCTGTACGTTCTGGGAGGTCGAGCCCCGCCAGGTCCCCATGGAGGGCGAGCGCTTCCATCTGGACCCGCAGGCGGCCGCCGATCTCTGCGACGAGAACACCATCGGCGTGGTCGGCATCCTCGGCTCGACGTTCGACGGTTCGTACGAGCCGATCGCCGAGCTCTGTGCCGCGCTGGACGATCTCCAGGAGCGCACCGGGCTCGACATCCCCGTCCATGTGGACGGGGCCTCGGGCGGGATGGTGGCCCCCTTCATCGACGAGGACCTGGTGTGGGACTTCCGGCTGCCCCGGGTCTCCTCGATCAACACCTCCGGGCACAAGTACGGCCTGGTCTACCCGGGGGTCGGCTGGGCCCTGTGGCGCTCGCCGGCCGAGCTGCCCGAGGACCTCGTCTTCCGGGTGAACTATCTGGGCGGCGACATGCCGACGTTCGCCCTGAACTTCTCCCGGCCCGGCGCGCAGGTGGTGGCGCAGTACTACACGTTCCTGCGGCTGGGCCGGGAGGGATACCGGGCGGTTCAGCAGGCGTCCCGGGATGTGGCACGCGGGCTGGCCGAGGCGTTCGAGGCGCTGGGCGACTTCCGGCTCCTCACCCGGGGCGACGAACTGCCGGTGTTCGCCCTGACGACGGGGTCCGGCGTGGACGCGTACGACGTCTTCGACGTGTCGAGACGGCTGCGTGAGCACGGCTGGCTGGTGCCCGCGTACACCTTCCCCGCCAACCGCCAGGACCTGTCGGTCCTGCGGGTGGTGTGCCGCAACGGGTTCTCCTCGGACCTCGCGGAGCTGCTCATCGAGGACATGCGCAGACTCCTGCCCGAACTCCGCAGCCAGTCGGCCCCGTTGAGTCGAAAGCACGGGCCGCAGACCGGCTTCCACCACTGAGGGCGGCGCCGGTCAGCGGCTGAGCCGGGCGAACTTCCGTACGGCCAGCGGGAAGAACAGGGCGGTCAGCGCCACCGGCCAGGCCACCGAGAGCAGTTCGGCGTTTTCGGCAGCCCAGGTCCCCCCGGCGCCGCCCGGGTTGCCGAACAGGTCGCGTACGGCCGTCGCCGTGGCCGACATCGGGTTCCACTCGACGACCGCGCCCAGCCAGCCCGGCATCGACTCCGGCGACGCGAAGACGTTGGAGAGGAAGCCGATGGGCCAGACCAGGATCTGCACCGCCTGCACCATCTCCGGCTTCCCCGCGACCATGGCCAGGTGGATGCCGATCCACAGCATCGCGAACCGCAGGAGAAGCAGCAGCCCCACCGCCCCCAGTGCGGCGGCCCACCCGTTGTGCCAGCGCCAGCCGACGGCGTACCCCACACCGATCATCACGGCCAGCGCGGCCACCGACTGGAGCATGTCCGCGACGCTCCGTCCGACCAGGACAGTGCCGGAGACCATCGGCATGGAGCGGAACCGGTCGATGACCCCCTTGTTGAGGTCCTGCGTGACGGCGAGCATCGTCCCCTCCAGGCCGAAGGCCATGGTGAGCGCGAGCATGCCCGGTACCAGGAACTCGGTGTTGTCCCCGTCGACGCCCTGGCCGCCGCCTACCAGGTAGTTGAACATCAGGAGCAGCATCACCGGGAAGACCAGGCCGACGACCATCTGCACCGGCTGCCGTGCCCAGTGCGCCAGTTCGCGCCGGGTCATCGTCCAGGAGTCGGTCAGCGCCCAGCCGATGCCGCTCGCTCCCGCCGCTGCCGTACTCATAGCGCCACCGCCGCTTCCGTTGCCATGTGCACCGCTTCGTCCGTCCCGGTGAGGGACAGGAACACCTCGTCCAGCGTGGGTCGGCGCACCGCGATGTCCTCCGCCTCGATGCCCGCCTCCTCCAGGGCCCGTACCGTCCGGGTCAGGGTCGCCATCCGGTCCGGAGCCGGGGCGCTGAGCAGCCGCCTGTCCGCGTCCACGCTCACGTCTTCGCCCAGGAGTCGGGCGGCGGCACCGAGCCGGGCCGCGTCGTGGACGACCACGTCGATACGGTCGCCGCCGACCATCGCCTTGAGCTGGTCGGCCGTGCCTTCCGCGATGGCCCGGCCCTTGTCGATCACCGAGATCCGGTCGGCCAGCTGGTCCGCCTCCTCCAGGTACTGCGTGGTCAGCAGTACGGTCGTGCCGCCCGCGGCCAGTGAGCGCACGGCGCTCCACACCTCGGTCCGGCCGCGCGGGTCGAGTCCGGTCGTGGGCTCGTCCAGGAAGAGCACCTCCGGATCCGTGATCAGGGACGCGGCCAGGTCGAGGCGGCGGCGCATGCCTCCGCTGAACTGTTTGACCGCCTTGCGTCCGGTGTCCGCGAGCCCGAACCGCTCGAGGAGCTCGTCGGCCCGCACGCCCGCGCGGCGTGCGCCCAGGTGGTACAGCCGGCCGAACATCTCCAGGTTCTGCCGGCCGCCGAGCTCCTCGTCGACAGCCGCGTTCTGGCCGAGCAGCCCGATCCTCCGGCGGATCTCGGCGGCCTTGTCCCGCACGTCGAACCCCGCCACCTCGGCCCGGCCCTCGTCGGGCCTGAGCAGAGTGGACAGGATGCGTACGGCGGTGGTCTTGCCCGCCCCGTTGGGGCCGAGCACTCCGTGCACGGCGCCCCTGCGGACGGTGAGGTCCAGTCCGTCCAGGGCCCGCTTCTCCCCGTACCGCTTGTGAAGTCCTTCGACGACGATCGCGTCGCTCACGCTCCCACCAGCCCTCCGGATCACGTAGTCAAACTTGACTAGCCTGTCGAAGGTAAGGCACCCGACAGCATTCGTCAAACTTGATTAGACGGAGTCGCCCGGATCGGGGATCCCCGTCGCGTACGGGTTCTCCTGCCCCTCGGACAGCACCCCGACGAAGGGTTCCCCCTCACCCGCGAAGGTGTACGCCCCGCCCTCGATCCGCTCGATCAGGCCGCGGGTCCACGCGGCGCCCGCGTCCGCCGAGTGGATCCACAGATGCATGATCTCGCCGATGTGCCCGAGCGACTCGGGGCCGTCCGCCGGCGTGTAGTACTCCGTGACCGAGGCCCGCCAGCCCTCGATGGCGGCGATGCGCTCACGGAGCAGGGCGACCGCCTCGGACCGCTCGAGGTCGACGATGAAACCGATGCCCGCCGAGAGCACGTCCATGTTCTGGTCGTACGACGTGAGCGCCGCACGCAGCAGGGAGAGGAACTCCTCGGTGCCCCGCTCGGTGATCTCGTACTCGGTACGGGGCGGGCCGCCGACCGTGGAGGGGGCGGTCTCGTGCGCGAGGAGCAGTCCCTGCTTCGCCATCTGCTTCAGCGCGTGGTAGATCGAGCCCGGCTTGGCGCTGGACCACTCGTGCGCGCCCCAGTACTCGAGGTCGTTGCGGACCTGATAGCCGTGCGCGCGGCCGTGCTGACGTACGGCACCGAGGACCAGCAGCCGGATCGCGGACATACCACCCACCCCTTGTATTCAACTTTGACTAGGGTAGCCCGCCTCCTCGGCGACGAGCTGGAGGGCGCTCCTGCCGTCCAGCGATTCGCGGATGATGTCGGCGTGCCCCGCGTGGCGTGCGGTCTCCTCGACGAGATGGACCAGCAGCCAGCGCATGGAGCAGCGCTCGCCCTTCGGGTACCAGGGCGCCTCGGGGAGCGGGAAGGTGTCGTTCATGCTGTCGACACCGTGGATGAAGGCCTCGGTCTCCGCAGCGACCTTCGCCCAGAACTCGACCACCTGGGGAACGGTCTCGTCCCCGACGAGGCGGAAGCTGTCGGCCCAGGTCTCCGCGTCGCGCTGCCTCTCGTTCGGCAGCTGCTGGGCCAACCGCAGCCAGTTCAGCTCCGTCTCGGCCACGTGCTTGACCAGCCCGGACAGCGAGAGCTCACTGACACTGGGCCGGCTTGCCGCCTGCTCCTCGGTGAGCCCCAGCACGGAGCGCCGGACCGCACCGCGCTGCGCCTCGACGAAGGCCAGGAGCGCACCGCGCTCGTCGCCGGGAGCCTCTGAGGAAACGTGAGTGACCATGATGTCTGCCTTCGGTGGTACGTGACGGTATTGCCTACCCCGTCAACGTACGGACCCATCAGGCCGGCCTCCGACCCCAACCCGCGGGTGTCAGAAGGGAAAAACCGTTCGCCCGTGCTGGATCGAGATCCACCTCTGGGTGGTGAAGGCCTCCACCGCGGCCTCTCCGTTCAGCCGCCCCATGCCGGACATCTTCTCGCCCCCGAACGCGACCAGCGGATCGTCCTGCACGGTGGCGTCGTTGACGTGGAACATCCCGCTCGCGATGCGCCGGGCGAACCGCACCCCGCGCTCCGCGTCCGCCGTGTGCACCGCGCCGCTCAGACCGTAGGGACTGTCGTTGACGATCCGTACGGCCTCGTCCTCGCCGTCGAACGGTACGAGCAGCGCGACCGGACCGTATATCTCCTGCTCGAGCAGTGGCGAGTCGTCCGGCAGACCGGACAGCACGGTGGGCTCGACGAGACTGCCGCGAGTGCGGCCCCGTACGAGCGCGGTCGCTCCCGCCGCGAGCGCCTCGTCGACCAGCGCCCTGAGCGCGTCGGCCTGGAACTCGCTGACGACCGGGCCGATCCGGGTGTCCGGGTCGCGCGGGTCTCCCGTCGTGAGCGCGGCGACCGCCGCGGTGAACCGCTCGGTGAACTCCCCCTCGACCGACCGGTCGACCAGGATGCGGTTGGCGGCCATGCTGACCTGCCCCTGGTACAGGAAGCGGCTGAAGACGGCCGCCCGGACCGCGTGGTCGATGTCCGCGTCCTCCAGCACCACCAGGGCGCTGTTGCCGCTCAGTTCGAGGATGGTCTTCTTGAAGAGCCCGGCTGCGGTGGCCGCGACATGGCGTCCCACGCGGTCCGAGCCGGAGAACGAGATCACCTTGGGTACGGGGTGCTCGATGAACGCGTCGCCGATCTCCGCACTGTCGGTGATCACGACGTTGAGCAGCCCGGCCGGCAGCCCGGCGTCCTCGAAGATCTTGGCGACCAGCCCTCCGCCGACGACCGGGGCGTTCTGGTGGGGCTTCACCACCACCGCGTTGCCCAGCGCGAGAGCGGGGGCGACCGTCTTCATCGTCACCAGGAAGGGGAAGTTGAAGGCGCTGATCACACCTATGACACCGACAGGCAGCCGGTAGACCCGGTTCTCCTTGCTGTCGGCGACCGAGGGCAGCAGCCGCGCCGCGGGGCGGAGCGTCTGACAGACCGCCTCACGCAGGAACTCCTGGGCGGCACCGACCTCGTACTCGGCCTTGAACCGCGTGCCGCCGAGCTCGTCGATGATCGCCTCGACGATGTCGTCCCTGCGCTCGCCCACCAGGCGTACGGCGTTTTCGAGAACGGCCCTGCGCTCGTACGCCGTGGTCGCCGCCCACTCGGTCTGGGCACGCTCGGCAGCGCGGTAGGCCCGGTCGACCTCCGCCGCGGTGGCCACCGTGATGGCACCGAGCTTTTCGCCGTTGTAGGGATTGAAATCGATGATGTCCCACGAGCCGCTGCCGGTCAGCCACTCGCCGTCGATGTACTGGTGGGCCAGTTCATTGAAGAAGGACATGCAATCCCTTACTGCAGGCGCAGACTCCTGTCGGTAGCTCATCGTACGTGCGAATCACGTCAGTTGAAGGAGACCGCGAAGGAGATCCCGGCTCTCTTCGGGCCCCGGGCTCTCCTCGTGGAGCCGGGCCATGGCCTTTTCGTACTGGGCGACTTCCTCGGCCTTGTCCAGATAGAGCGCACTTGTCAGCTGTTCCAAATAGACAATGTCCGACAGGTCGGATTCCGGAAAGCTCAGCATGGTGAATGCGCCGCTCTCGCCCGCATGGCCGCCGAAACTGAAGGGCATCACCTGAAGCGTGATGTTCGGCTGTTCCGACATGTCGATCAGATGCCGCAACTGGGCGCGCATCACGTCGCGCTCACCGTAGGGACGGCGCAGCGCCGCCTCGTCGAGCACCGCGTGGAACCGTGGCGCCCGCTCGGAGACGAGCACCTTCTGACGCGCCAGTCGCAGCGCGACCCGACGGTCGATCTCCGCCGCGGGAGCGCCGCGCATGCCGCGCGAGACGACAGCATGGGCGTACGCCTCGGTCTGCAACAGGCCGTGGACGAACTGGACTTCGTAGATCCGGATGAGCGAGGCCGCCCCCTCCAGACCGATATACGTCTGGAACCAGCCGGGCAGCACATCGCCGTAACTGTGCCACCAGCCCGCCACATTGGCCTCACGGGCCAGGCCGAGGAGGGAGTCCCGCTCCGCCTCGTCCGTGACTCCGTACAGCGTGAGCAGGTCCTCGACGTCCCTGGCCTTGAAGCTCACCCGTCCCAACTCCATGCGGCTGATCTTCGATTCGGAGGCGCGGATGGAGTAGCCGGCCGCCTCACGGGTGATGCCGCGCGACTCGCGCAGGCGCCTGAGCTGTGAGCCCAGGAGGATGCGCCGCACCACAGATCCACTCGACTCGCCTGCCGGCACTGGTCCAACCCTCCCCATCGCTTCCCGGACTCCGGGGTCCCCCCGAACCCCGGAGCCGGATTCTGCCACCAAAACGCTTCAGCCCGTACTCATTCGATTACGGAAATGGCAAGAGTTCCGGAAAGCTCCGAAACTTGATGCCGGAAGAAATGAGTCAGAACCGGCACGCTACCGGGCAGGTCCGGCGCGTGCACGTGCATCTGCCCTTGCATCTGCCGTGCGCATTCGGAACCATGGTCCTCGCGCACCTGCGTGCTCGTTCGTGTTGTGCCGCTGTACCCCGCAGTACCGCTGCAACCAGCAGTGCCGCTACAGCCGCGAATCCCGGGAGTGCCTCGCATGGGGACGAATGGATCGACGATGCTCGAGCCGTTACGGCAGGGGCTTCCACCCATCGACCCCTCGGCGGTCGCGGGTTCGGCCTCCTGCGCGCTGCCGGCCCGGTTCGAAGCGGTGGGCGGCGCGCGGAAGTTCACCCGTACGACTCTGACCTCATGGGATCTCGGCGACCGGTTCGACGATGTCGCCCTGGTCGTCTCCGAGCTGGTCACCAACGCGCTGCGGCACGCCCTTCCCGCCGACCTCGCGCGTGAGAGCCAGGACTCGTCCGTGCGGCTGCATCTGATGCGCTGGACCTCACGGCTGGTGTGCGCGGTGCGCGATCCCAGCGACAGGAGCCCGGTGGCGGGCGAGGCCGCCGACTCGGCCGAATCGGGCCGGGGTCTCTTCCTGGTGGAGTCGTTCAGCGACGGCTGGGGCTGGCACCCCTCCCCCGTACTGGCCGGCGAGCAGCAGACGGCGGACGCGCGCCGCGGCAAGGTGGTCTGGGCACTGTTCCGCCTGTCGGACAGGACCGCGGCGGACGGTGCGGTTCCGGAGTGCCCGCTCCTCGGCAGCGCGGTGCCGGCCGAGGCAATTCCCGACAGCGTGTAGGCAGGGCGGCGGAGCGAGTTTTTCAGCCGCCCGTCGCCAGATGGTCGAACTCCCCGTCCTTGACGCCCAGCAGCAGCGCCTCTATCTCGGCCGGCGTATAGACGAGTGCGGGCCCGTCGGGGTGGCGCGAGTTGCGCATCGCCACATTCCCGCCGGGCAGTTTCGCGAACTCCACGCAGGACCCCTGGGAGTTGCTGTGTCTGCTCTTCTGCCAGACGACTCCGCGAAGCTCTGTGGCCGCCATGCCGTTGTACACGTGGTGCACAGGACGCTCCCCGAGTTGCAAGGTGCAAGTGTCAACTAGCTCGGATCATAGCTCTGTTCATATGCCAATGCATGAGCAGATGCACGTGCACGGGGGGTGTGCACGCGATTACAGCTTTTCCGGCCGACCGGTGTGCCCCTGCTGAGAGAGAGACGAACGGCACGCCTATTTGGCTCCCTCTTCCGGAAGTTGTTCCCTTCTCCCCTGGTAGCTTGGCGCGGACTTTTGACCGCGAATCAACAAGGGGGAACTCCACATGGACAGGCTCGTACGTTCCGGCGCCGTCCTCGCCGCCGGCCTCGTCGCCGCTCTCACGCTGACCGCGTGCGGCAGCGGGGACGACAGCGACAAGGGGAAGGAGTCCGGCGCCGGATCCGATGCCGGGCAGAGTGCGACACCCGGCGCCGGCAGCGAGGACAGCGGCACCCCGGGCGCCGAGGCGGCTGCGCTGGACGGCACATGGGCCGGCCTGTCCGACGGCAAGGCCGTCGCCCTGTCCGTCGCCTCGGGCAAGGTGGCGCTCGTCGCCGACCAGCATGTCTGCCAGGGCGACGTGAAGGACATGGGCGAGGTGATGCTCGCACTGACGTGCACCGACGGGAACAAGGACCGCACCATGGGGTCCATCGAGTCCAACGACGGCAAGACGCTCGTCGTCTCCTGGGACACCGGAGCCAAGGACACCCTGACGAAGACCGATCCCGGCAAGCTGCCGACCGGACTGCCGGACGTCCCCGCCCCCTGACGCACCGCCGGCCCCGCATCCTGTCGGGCGGCTTCGGCCGCCCGGTCGGACGTCGCCCGGCCGGCCCTCAGACCCTGCGCTTGCCCTTGGGGAGGTCCAGGCCCCGCGCGAACTCCTCCAGGGCGTCGAGCAGCATGGCGGCCCCGCTGCGTACGAAAGCGTTGGGCGGCGGCACCGCCTCCGGGTGGCCCTCCGGCCTGTCCCAGCCCGCGAGCACCTGGCGCACCGGTTCCCAGTCCGGCACACGGCGCTCCCGCACCGCCTTCGCGCCCTGTTCGCTGACCCGCCGCAGTGTGGCCGCCAGGTCCGCCGCCCCCGGTACCGGCATGGCCGTGGCGGCCGGCAGATGGGCCTCCAGCAGCATCGTGACCCGGCCGAACTGGGCGAGCGCGTGCTGGGCCTCGTCGGCGGAGAGGCGTGAGATGCCGCGGTGGCGCACGGGTTCGTGCCGGGCGGTCGCCAGCGCCTCCTGCCACGCAACGCGCGCCTCACGGGTGGCGAGCAGCGCGTTGCGCACATCGGTGTCGCTCCGGGCCGCCGGATCGGCGTACCCGTCGAGGACGGTCGCCGCGTACCGCGCGTCCGTGATCAGCCAGCGGGCCAGCCGGTTGCGCAGCCGCGGGGTCTCCCAGGCCGGATAGACGGCGTACGAGATCATCGCGAGCATGCCTCCGGCGAGCGTGAGGACCACCCGTTCGGTGACGGTCTGCGACCAGTCCTCCCCCGCCATTCCGAGCAGGAAGACGACATAGGCGGAGACGCAGGCCTGGGCGACCGCGTATCCGCTGCGCATCAGCAGGTACATCAGCCACGCGCAGATCACCGCGAGGACGGCGGCGAGCGTCACGCCCGGCTCGACCGCCTGGACGAGGCCGGTGGCGAGGGCCACTCCGACGACGGTGCCGCCGAACCGGGCGACGGACCGGGAGTAGGTCTGCGAGAAGTCCGGGCGCATGGCCATCACTGCTGCCAACGGCACCCAGTAGCCGTGCCCGAAGGGCAGTGCGGCGCCCAGCAGGAAGCCGAGGGTGGCGACCGCCGAGAGCCTGACGGCGTGCCGCAGGACCGGCGACTCCCTGCGCAGCTCGCTGCGCATCGCCGTCAGCGCCACCGGGACGAGCCGCAGCAGGCTCTGGCGGCGCCGGGTGTCCGCGGCGTGCCCGGCCGGCTCGCGGGTGCCGGCGCCCTCGGCGATCTCGATGACGTCCGCGAGCAGTGCGTCGAGCCGGTCGGCGGCGCGGCGCGGCGGCCCGGCCAGGATCACCTCGTTGTCGGGGGTCCCCAGGACCCCCAGGTCGGTGGCGGCGAGGTGGACGGGCTCCCCGTGCCGGACCGCTTGGGCCGCCGCGTCCAGTACGGATCCGGCCGCGCCCAGCAGCTCCCGCACCCAGACCCGTTCCAGCCCGTCGCCGGGCACTCCCAGTGCCGGGTCCGCCAGTGAGGCGAGGACCGGCCGCAGCCGCTCGGCGACGCCTCGGGCGCCGTGCAGTTCGACGGGAAGCCGACGGGCCTCACGCGGGGTGATGGCGGCAGCGCTGCGGGCGGTCATCAGCGGTACGGGGTCGAAGGGCGCGACCGGGTCGTGGCGCAGCCTGCGGGCGTAGTCGGCCTCGGCGGCGAGCGCGTCGGCGAGCGCGTCGCGCTGGGCGCCCCATCTGCGTACCGGGAACAGCACGATCAGGGCCGCCTGGACCAGCCCCCCGAACGCCATCATCGCGGCGTGCGCGGCGGCTTCGGCGACGGAGCCGGGGAGAGTGATCGTGACCAGCATGATCGCGACGTTGGATCCCGCGAGGATGCCGGCCGTGGGGCCCACGGCCCAGGTCATCCCGGCGGCGAACGTCCAGAGCGCCAGCAGGACCAGGAACACGGCGGGCTGCGTGATGCTGACGTAACCGACGAACGTCGACACGGCCAGGCTGCTGCCGGAGATCAGGGCGAGCACGGGCCGGGGGCGCCAGCTGCGCTCGAAAGTGGCGATCGCCGCCTGGAAGGCCCCGAAGGCGGAACTGGCCGCGATCACCGGGCCGAAGAAGGCGAGGGACAGCCCGACGACGAGGGCGAGGCCCGCGGCACCACGCAGAGCGATCAGCGGTTCGAGACGCTGCCGCTCGATACTCAGCCCCGAGCGAGCGGTCTCCTTCAGCGCCCGGAGCCAGCTCATGAGGGCGAGCCTAACCGCATTCCCCCGCAAGCCCGACTTATTCCGCCCCAACGGTGCTACCGGTCGATTTCGGTCTCTCTGTCGCCCATCCTGGCCCGGTCCGCTGCCGCTGTCCCGTGGGTCCAGCCCTCGGCGTCCGTGACGCCGCGCACCCGGGCGGTGGTGGTCCGCGGGAACATCCGCTCGGCCGTGTCCGTGACCGCGACGTCCCGGGCCGCCAGCACCGGCAACAGACCACCGGAGACGTCGCCGGCCTCCCTTGCCCCTCGGCTGCCGGCGTCTGCGGCCGCCGTGACGCGTGCGGTGTCGTCGGCGAGCCGGCTGCCCAGACGCTGGGCGTACGCCATCAGGAAGGACTGCCTGAAGGTCTTGGTCCGCTTGCGCCCGCCTGCCCTCTGCCCGGCCTCCGCCTTCGTCATCGCGGCCGTGCCCTGCACCAGCAAGGAGGTGAAGAGCAGTTCCACGGCTTCCAGGTCCGGCTCGAAGCCGACGACCGTGGTGAAGCCGAGATCGCTGTTCCACACGGCCCGGCAGCGGTTCGCGGAGGCGATCGAGTCCAGCAGGATCGCCTTCGCGCTCTCGTACGGGGCATCGACCCCGATCCGGCAGGCTCCCGGCGTACCGGAGCTGTGGGTACGGGCGGCGAGCAGGGCCTCGTCGATGCTGTGCCGGGCCATCAGTTCCTGCGCCTTGGTGGTGAGCGCCTCCGCCTCCTCCGGGAAGCCGGTCGCCTCCGCCTTGGCGAGCAGTGCGCGGATCCGGGTGAGCATCCGGGGTTCGCCGTGGGCGGCCGGCCGGTGAAGGTCGTCGGCAGCGGTGCCGGGCGGCGGGCCCACCGGCTCGATCACCGGCAGCGTCAGGAGGAGGCGGTAGAGCTCCAGCAGCCCGGAGGCGTACGTGAAGCGGTCGGGCCGGTTGCGCGGTGCCGGGGCGGGCAGCCCGGCGAGCTGGTCCGCCCAGCGCGGCGGAAGCTGTCCGTAGCGCGCCGTCTCCGCGGTGATCAGCGCGGCGGCGAGCCCGGCCCCGGACTCGTCCAGCTCGCGCCGGACGATCCGTACGACATCGGCGGGCTGCCAGCCCCGCGCCCAGGCGCGCCGCAGGAAGTCCTCGCCGCGGAGGTGCAGCGCGTCGTCGGCCGACGGATCGGCGGCGAGGAGGGATGCCCCGGCGTCGAGTCCGGCGTCACCGTCCGAGTAGAGGGCTTGCGCGCATGCCTGGTCGATCACCGGTTCCATCAGGTCAGGGTAGGCGCGACGGGGCGGCCGGGGCCGGGCGGGACGGGCGGTGCAGGGGCGCCGCGGCTCTCAGTGCGCCCCGGGAAGCAGCACGAGCTTTCCGCGTACGTGACCCGCCTCGCTCAGCTCGTGCGCCCTCGCCGCGTCACGGAGCGCGAACGTCTGCGCGACCGGGATCCGCAGCTCCCCGACCGCGGCCAGTTCTGCGTACTCCGCCAGCCGTTCGGCCTCGTCCGGACGGCCGCCGCCGCCCGCCGAGAAGGCCACGCCGTACTTCGCCGCGTCCGCGTCGGCGATGGTGACGATCCGGTCGGTCGTACCGCCGCGCAGCTCGACCGAGGCGGCCAGCGCACCCTTGCCCGCCGCGTCGAAGACCGCGTCCACGCCCTGCGGGGCGACCGAGCGGACCCGTTCCACGAGCCCGTCCCCGTACTCCACCGGGATCGCGCCGAGCACCCGCAGGTAGTCGTGATTGGCTGGCGATGCCGTCCCGATGACCGTGGCGCCCCGGGACGCGGCCAGCTGCACCCCGGCGGAACCCACCGCTCCGGCCGCTCCGTGCACCAACAGGGTGTCGCCCTCGGTCACCGCGAGCTCGTCCAGGACCCGGGCCGCGGTCGCTGTCGCCACCGGCAGGGCCGCGGCCTCCTCCCAGCCCAGCCCCTCCGGCTTGAGCGCGACGGCGTCCGCATCGGCCAGGACGTGGGCGGCGTACGCGCCGGTGGCGCTCCGGCCGAAGACCTCGTCGCCGGCCGAGAAGCCCGTGACGCCCTCACCCGTCTCGTCGACGACTCCGGCGAACTCACTGCCGGGTGTGGCGGGCAGCGGGGTGGGGAACGCCGCCTCCATCCATCCGTTGCGGATCTTGTAGTCGACCGGGTTGACCCCGGCAGCCCTGACCGCCACCCGGATCTGCCCGGGTCCCGCGTGGACGTCGTCGGTCCGGACGAGGCGCAGTACCTCCGGGCCGCCGAACTCCTCGTACACGATCGCTTCCATCACCTGTCTCCTCCGCACTTCGCCGCGCACCGGGACACGCAGCGCGTCCCCCACCGATACTCGCGGCTGCCCCCCGCGCCCGCCCGGCGAGGCGGGTCCGCCGGACCCCTGTCGATGTCAGTGCCGGGTGCCAGACTCGGACCATGACCGAACGTTGGGCCCTGGCCACCGCGGAGGGGGGCGCCGCCCTCCTGGTGCCGCTGGAGCGCGACGGCCTGCCCGCCGGACCGGTCGTGTCCGAGCCCGACCTCGTCGAGTCCGTCCGCTCCCGCCCCCAGGTGTTCCGCTGGGTCTGGCGGTCGACCGCGGAGATCTACCCCAGGCTGCTCGCGGCGGGCGTGCGCGTCGAGCGCTGTTACGACATGGAATGTGCCGAGCTGCTCCTGCTCGGCCACGAGGGGCGGCTCGGGGAACCCCGCTCCGCCGCAGCCGCCTGGGCCCGGCTGCGGAATGCCGCAGTACCGCCGGATCCGCCGGCCCGCTCCGCGGAGCCCGGTTCCCAGTCCTCACTCTTCGAGCCGCAGTCCGGTACGGACGTGCCGTTCGAGGCGCTGCTCCAGGTCTACGCGGAGCAGCTGCGCCGCCACGACGCGACGGAGCATCCCGACAGGATGCGGCTGCTCACGGCCTCCGAGTCGGCCGGAATGCTGGTCGCCGCCGAGATGAACCGGTCCGGGCTCCCCTGGCGGGCCGACGTGCACCGGGAGGTGCTCCACGGCCTTCTGGGCGACCGCTACGCGGGCGGCGGCGAGCCCCGCAGGCTGGCCGAGCTGGCGGAGGAGGTGTCGGCCGCGTTCGGCAGACGGGTGCGCCCCGATCTGCCCGCCGATGTGGTGAAGGCCTTCGCGCAGGCCGGGATCAAGGTGAAGTCGACCCGGCGCTGGGAGCTCGAGGAGCTGAACCACCCGGCGGTCGAGCCGCTGATCCAGTACAAGAAGCTGTACCGCATCTGGACGGCCCACGGCTGGAGCTGGCTCCAGGACTGGGTCCGCGAAGGACGCTTCCGCCCCGAGTACCAGCCGGGCGGCACCGTCAGCGGGCGCTGGACGACCAACGGCGGCGGGGCCCTGCAGATCCCCAAGGTGATACGGCAGGCAGTCGTCGCCGACGAGGGCTGGCGCCTGGTCGTGGCGGACGCCGACCAGATGGAGCCGCGGGTGCTGGCCGCGATCTCCCGCGACCCGGGGCTGATGGAGGTGGCCGGCCACGACGGAGACCTCTACAAAGCCCTGTCCGACCGGGCGTTCCAGGGCGACCGCGAGCACGCCAAGCTCGCGCTGCTGAGCGCCGTCTACGGTCAGACCTCCGGCGACGGCCTCAAGAACCTGGCGGCACTGCGGCGACGGTTCCCGCACGCCGTCGCCTATGTCGACGACGCCGCGAAGGCGGGTGAGGAGGGCCGCCTCGTCCGTACGTGGCTGGGCCGGACGAGCCCGCCGGCGGCGGGGGCGGGCGAGGACGAGGAGGCGGGCATCCCGCAGGAGAGCGAGGACCCGTCGGCCGGGGAGAGCTCCGGGGAGTACGGGTTCGTCCCGGGGTACGCGTCGTCGAACACCCGGGCCCGGGGCCGCTTCACGCGCAATTTCGTCGTCCAGGGCAGCGCCGCGGACTGGGCACTGCTGCTCCTGGCAGCGCTGCGGCAGACGCTGGCCGCCGGTCACCTGCGGGCCGAGCTGGTGTTCTTCCAGCACGACGAGGTGATCGTGCACTGCCCTGCCGACGAGGCGCCCGGGGTGGTGGACGCGATCCGGGCGGCCGGGGAGCTGGCCGGACGGATCGCGTTCGGTGAGACGCCGGTGCGCTTCCCGTTCACGACGGCTGTCGTCGAGCGGTACTCCGACGCCAAGTAGCGGCCGTTCCCGCCGGGCCGGTGGCCGTTTCTGCCTCACCGGTGGCCGTTTCCCGCCAGGCCTGTGGCCGTTCCCGGTGCAGGGAAGCCGGAAGGCCAGGACCGGGATCCCGGTCCTGGCCCCTGCCGCGTATCTACCCGCGTTCCCACAGCGCGGGGACCCGCGGCGGTTCCCACCCGGCCATGGCCGAGTGTGCCTGGAGGCAGCGATAGGCCACACCGCCGTGGGTGACGCCGTCCCCGGCGCGGTAGGAGGTCCCGACCGCCCACGTACCGCCCGGGGAGCCGGTCGGCGGGCCCGTCGGCGGATCGGTCGGATCCGGCTGCTGGTCGACATCGACTACGAAGTCGAACGTGCCCTGCTTCCCGGATCCGACGGCGCGGACGTTCATCAGCAGCGCAGGATCGTAGAGGGGATCCGTGGTGTTGCGAGGCTCACCGGGAAAGTACAGCTGGGTCGTCAGAACGGACCTGCCGGGCGCCTGGGCCTTCACGTGGATGTGCCGGGTACGTCCCGGATACAGGCCCGCCACCACGGTGGTCAGCGTGAAGGAGCCGTCCCTACCGGTGAACTGGTGGCCACGGAAGGCGAATCCCCGCATGTCGTACGCCCCGTTGGCGTCGGCCTGCCAGAAATCGAGCAGCACTCCGGCGACCGGCCTGCAGGCCCGGCCGAAGACGTAACCGCTCACCGTGAGACGGGTACCCGCGGTGCCCGGGGTCACCAGGACGGTACGGAGCGGTGAGTCGGGCTTGAAGTACGGGCCCTCCATCTGCGGCGGGGTCGGGTCGTCGCCGTCGTCGCAGGCCGGAGTGAGGGCCGAAGGGCTCCCCGCGGAACCCGTGTCACGGGCGAGAGCGACACCACCGCCCGCGATCAGTGGGGCCGCGCTCGCGGCAACGGCCGCTTTCAGGAGGCTCTTGCGGCTGATCCGGCGGTCGCCGGGAGTGCCGTCGGGAGTGCCGTCGAGGGCTTCTGGAGTCATGGCTGGGTCCTCGGAGTTCCTCGGAAGGGGGAAGCGGAACGGGGAAGGCGAGAGGCCGGGTGCGGTGGCCCGGGATCAGAGGCGCTGCCAGAGGGCGGGCACGTTCGGCGGCTGCCACCCCGTCTGGGCCCGGTGGCCCTGCAGGCAGCGGTAGCCGGCACCGCCGTACGTGACCGTGGCGCCGGCCGCGTACGTCGTGCCTGCCGCCCAGGTGCCGCCCGGCTCGGTCGGCGGGTCCGTCGGGTCGGTGGGCGGGTCCGTCGGCGTGCCGCTGGTCATCAGGGTCAGCCCGTAGACCTGGAGCGCGGCGTTGACCGGCTGGAAGTACGTCGTGCCGCCCGAGGAGCAGTTCCCGGAGCCGCCTGACGTGACCCCCTGGGCCTGGCTGCCGGAGATGAACGAGCCTCCGGAGTCTCCGGGTTCGGCGCACACGCTGGTCCGGGTCACCGGGGAGATGGTTCCCTCGGGGTAGGTGACGCTGGTGTTGCGCTGCTGGATCGTGCCGCAGTGCCAGCCGGTCGTCGATCCGGAGCGGCAGACCGAGGAGCCTTCGAGCATCTCGGTGGAACCGGCGACGGTCACGTCCCCCCGGCCGTATCCGTTGACCAGGGCGCGCGGGGTCCAGTTGGCGTTGGTGGCGACCCAGGCGTAGTCCCGGCCGGGGAAGGTGGATGCCTGGAAGGAGCCCTGGGCCTGCTGGTTGACGCCGGTGGTCGTTGTTCCGGCCCTGCCGCAGTGCCCGGCGGTGACGAATCCGTTCTGTGTGCCGCGCTTGACCGGGAAGCCTATGGAACAGCGGCCCGAGCCGTTCATGTAGTACGCGTCGCCGCCGCGCAGGTCGGCGAGGGCGCGGGGCTGTTCGCCGGACCGGTTGACCTTCACCACCGAACGGGACACCCCTGCGGCGGCGAGGAAGGTGTCCGCCGCGGAGGTGTCCGCCGCGTTGACGACGACCCGGTTGGTGCGCACGTCGACGTACCAGGACGGCACGCCCTCGGGGGTGGTGTTCCGAGCCGCGTCGTCGAGGGCTGCCTTGGCTGCTTCGAGCCGGTCCAGGCTGTGGCCGACGACTTCGGCATGGGCGCCGGCCCCGGAGATCCGGGCGGCTTCGGAGGCGTCTGTGGTGGCGACGACGAGAGTGGCGCCGTCACCGCTCACCCGGGCTCCGGCGAAGCTGGCGCCGAGGGACTTCTCCAGCCCCGCGGCGGTGACCGCCGCCCGGTACTCGTTGCCTGTCCGGGCGGCTGCCTCGCCGGCGGCGAGGCCGAGGTCGCGCTGCAGGGCCTCGGTCAGCCCGGGCGGGAGCGTGCCGGGCGCCGCGGCCCGGGCGGCGGCGCCGGCCGGGTCCGCCGATGCGACAGCGGTCAGGCCTGCGAGGGCGAGCGCGCCCACCGTCAGGGCGGCGGTACCTGCGGCGAGTGCGCGTCTGCGGAGCATGGTTCTCTCCACGTAACTCTCCTTGGGGTAAGGGATGTCGAGCCCCCGGCCACGGGGCACTGCGGGGGTGGGGAACTGCCGGAAACGTAGCCGCGCCACACGTCTGCCGAGGAGATCCCGTCCGCCCCCTCCCATCGCGTTATGGGGTGCCCGCGAGCGCGCCCAAGAGCCGCACCCGGACGCGCTCGGAGCCGTGCGCGGACGTGTCCCGAACCGTTCCCCGACGTGTCCCGAGCCGTACCGGAGTACGGTCCGGCGCCCGCTATAGGCTCCGCCCATGGCGACGCACGAGCACGAGATCACCGAGCCCGTCGACCTCTGCCTGCCCGACGGCAAGCTGAATCCGGCAGCGATCGGCTGGTCCAGGCAGCCGCTGCACCGGGCCAATCTGCGTGGCTGGGGCCGGACCAAGCGGTGGGAGTACTGGTGCGTGACCACGCCCACCCACCTGGTGGCACTGACCGTGAGCGACCTCGACTTCCTGGCGCTGAACGCGGTCTATGTCCTGGAGTACGGGCCCCGGGGCCGCGAGTTCGAGTGTTCTTCGATCGTCCCCGCCGGCCGTGGCGTCCATCTGCCGGACACCGTCGCGGGTGCACCGGGCTCCGAGGACGTGGTCGTCGGACCCGCACGGCCGAGCGGCGGCAAGGTGCGGATCGAGCTCCGCGACGAGAACGCCGGCACCCGGCTGCGGGCCCGCTGCCTGACCCGCGACCGGCTGCCGCTGGAGGCCGACATCCTCGTCTCGCGCCCGGCGGGGCACGAATCGCTCTCCGTCGTCGTGCCGTGGAGCGAACAGCGCTTCCAGTACACCTCCAAGCACACCGCGCTCCCTGCCGCGGGCCGGGTCCGCATCGGCTCCGAGATCCTGGAGTTCGGCGCCTCCCGGACGAAGAACGCGGCCGACAACGACACCTGGGCCGTCCTGGACCACGGCCGGGGGCGCTGGCCGCGCGCGGTCGACTGGAACTGGGGTGCCGCGTCCGGCCGTACGGACGGGCGCACGCTGGGTCTCCAGTTCGGCGGCCGCTGGACGGCGGGGACGGTTTCCACCGAGAACGGCCTGTGCGTCGACGGCCGGCTCACCAAGATCGGCGAGGAGCTGGACTGGCGCTGGTCCACCGCCGATCCCCTCGCCCCCTGGACCGTCCGTACGAAGTCGTCCCGCCAGGTCGATCTGACGTTCACCCCGTTCCACAACCGGTCCACCCGCACGGACGTCGGATTGATCGCCAACCGCACCGACCAGTGCTTCGGCCACTACGACGGCCGGGTCCGGACCGACGACGGCACCGAGATCGCCGTGACACAGCTGCTCGGCTGGGCCGAGGACGTCCGTATGCGCTGGTGACTCCCCCTCGCGCGGCGGCCCGGGTAGGTTTCCCTCATGCACATAGGCCATCTGCTGGGCTCAGGACGCACCGCCGATGTGTACGCACTCGACGAGTCCTGGGTCCTGCGCCGCTACCGTGACGGCGCCGACGCCACCGCGGAACTGGCAGTGATGTCATACCTGTCGGCCTCCGGGTTCCCGGTCCCTCGTATCGGACCGCCGTCCGACCCGGCGCTGCCCACGGACCTGGTCCTGCAGCGGCTGACCGGCCCGACCATGGCCGAGGCGCTGCTGGCGGGCACGCTCACCGAGGCCGAGGGAGGCGAGTTGCTGGCCCGGCTCCTGCGGGACCTGCACGCGATCCCGCCGCGGCTCTCCCAGGATCCCGAGGACCGGATCCTCCACCTGGATCTGCATCCGGAGAACGTGATGCTGACCCCGCAGGGCGCCGTGGTGATCGACTGGAGCACGGCCTGCGAGGGACCGCCCGCCCTGGACCGGGCGATGTCCTCCCTGATCCTGGCCCAGGTGTCGCTCGACCCGTCGTTCGCCGGTGAGCGCGTCCGGGTCCTGCTCACGACGATGCTGGCCCGGCTCGCGGACGACGGCGGTGTCCCCTCAGGCGCCCTGGCCCGTGCCACCGCCCGGCGCGCGGCGGATCCTCGGCTCACCGCGCGGGAGTCGGCGGTCCTGGACGAGGCGGCTGAACTGGTCTCGGCGCTCGCGGGCTGACGGGGCCCCGGCCGTCGTCGCCGGGATCCGGAACGAGCGGTTCTAGGGACGGTCCCGGAGATAGGCCAGCACCGCCAGCACGCGACGGTTCGTCGCGTCCGTCAGTGAGAGATCCAGTTTGGTCAGGATCGAGCCGAAGTGCTTGCTGACCGTGCCTTCGCTGACACTCAGCGCCTCGGCGACCGAAGCGTTCGACCGGCCCTCGGCCATCAGGGCCAGCACCTCCTGCTCCCGCGCGGTGAGCCTGGACAGCGGGTCGCGGCGGTGCCTGAGCAGCTGCCGCACCACCTCCGGGTCGACGACGGTGCCGCCGTCCGCGACCCGCTGGAGGGCATCGACGAACTCCTCGACGTTCCCGACGCGCTCCTTCAGCAGATAGCCCACGCCCCGGCCGTCGCAGGAGTCGAGCAACTCCTCGGCGTAGGCCCGCTGGACGTACTGGCTGAGGACGAGGACCGGCAGGTGCGGACGGGTCTCCCGCAGGGCGACCGCGGCTCTGAGCCCTTCGTCGGTGAAGCCCGGTGGCATCCGTACGTCCGTCACCACGATGTCCGGGGTGTGCGCGGTGACGGCCTCGGTGAGCTCGTCGGCGCTGCCGGCACCCGCAACCACCTGATGGCCGAACCGCTCCAGCAGACCGATGAGGCCCTCCCTGAGGAGCACACTGTCCTCGGCCAGCACGATACGCAGCATCAGACCCTCATTCGACCAGGTGGGCGGGGGAACAGGGGGCGTCCAGCCGGAACACCGTCGGCCCGCCGGGCGGGCTGGAGATTAGCAGCTGACCGCCCACCACGGAGATACGGTCGGCCACGCCCTGAAGGCCGCTGCCCCCCGCGGTCCCGGCCCCACCGGTTCCGTCGTCCCGGACCTCGACGGTCAGCCGTTCCCCGTCGGTCCGGCCCGTCACCCGTGCCCGGCTCGCCCCGCTGTGCTTGGCCACATTCGCCAGTGCCTCGCAGACCGCGAAGTACACGGCGGTCTCCACCGGTTGCGGAAGCCTGCCCGGAATCTCGAAGTCCACATCGACCGGCAGGGCCGAGCGGTCGGCGATGTCCTCGATCGCGGCGGCCAGGCCCCGGTCGGTGAGCACCTGGGGGTGGATGCCCCGGATGAGTTCCCTGATCTCCACAAGGGCCACCCCTGCCTCCTCGTGCGCCTTGGCCAGCAGGCTGCCCAGCGGCTCGGCGGGAGCTTCGAGCCTGGCCAGGCCGAGCGTCATCGAGAGGGCGACGAGCCGCTGCTGGGCACCGTCGTGCAGATCGCGTTCGATCCGGCGGCGCTCCGCCTCGAAGGCGTCGACGAGCCGCATCCGGGAGCGCCCCAATTCCTCCAGGCGGCTGTCGAGTCCGCCCGGCCCCGCGGACAGCAGGGCCCGGGTCAGCGCGGCGCGCGCCACGGCAGCCCACCCCAGCGGGTAGGCGAACAGCGGCAGCAGCACCAGCCCGAGGAGCGCCAGCGCGAACGCCTGGGGGTACGAATCGGCCAGCCACAGCTTCATGACCCGCACCTCGTCCCCGCCGGTGACGGTGGCCATGACGACGGGCGTCGCCAACAGCCCGCCGCAGAGGGCCAAAACAGCGCCTGCCACCAGCCCCTCCAGGGGCCACAGCACGAAGGCGAACAGCAGCACATACCCGAACTCCCGCCAGGTGGCCTGCTCCCGGAGCCGGGTGCGCAGCCAGGCCGACAGGCCGGTGCCCTCAGGCGCACGGTGCGAATCGCCGAGGGGAACGGGGTCGATCAGCAGCAGCCTGCGCCGTTCCACCGCAGCCACCGGAATGCCGATGAGGGCGAGCATCAGCAGGAGCGGGATGCCGACGAGTACGAGGGTCAGCGCGCTGCCCACCGCCGCCAGCAGCACGACCGACACGAGGAGGGCGGCACCGATCGGAACGCTGCTCAGCAGGTGGAGCGCCGCGCGCCAGGGCCGGCCGCCCAGAAGGTAGCAGGGCTGCCGAAGGGCCTGCCGGAGGGTGAGGGAGCTCATGAGCGCACGGTAGACAGCGCGGGACCGGTGCCACCACCCGCCTGGCAGGGGGCCGGAGGTGGAGCTGACTCCACCCCGCAGACCCCTCCTCGCTGCGATGTGCGCGCCGGGCGCCGCCGGTTGACTCGACCCCATGAAGAACCAGCCAACTGCCGTCCGGCTCGACTCGGTCACCCGGTCCTTCGGTAACCCCTCCGAGGCGGTCACCGCCCTCGACGCGGTCAGCCTGACCATCCCCCGGGGCTCCTTCACGGCGATCATGGGCCCGTCCGGTTCCGGGAAGTCGACGCTGCTCCAGTGCACGGCCGGACTCGACCGTCCGACGGCCGGCCGGGTGTTCCTCGGCGACACGGACCTGACCGGGCTGAACGAGCGGAAGCTGACACTGCTGCGCCGCGAACGGATCGGCTTCGTCTTCCAGGCCTTCAATCTTCTGCCCGCGCTCACCGCGGAGCAGAATGTGTCGCTCCCGCTCCGGCTGGCGGGCCGCAGGCCCGAACGGACCGAGGTGCGCGCGGTCCTGGAACGGGTCGGCCTGGGCGACCGGGCCCGGCACAGGCCCGGCGAGCTGTCCGGCGGGCAGCAACAACGCGTCGCGCTGGCCAGGGCGTTGGTCACCCGCCCGGAGGTGCTCTTCGCTGACGAGCCGACGGGCGCCCTCGACTCGCAGACCGGCCGGGAGGTCCTGACGCTGCTGCGGACGATGGCCGACGGCGGCCAGACCGTAATCATGGTGACGCACGATCCGGTGGCCGCCTCGTACGCGGACCGGGTGGTGTTCCTGGCCGACGGTTCGATACGGGACGAGCTGGACGACCCGACGGCAGAACAGGTCGCCGCCCGTATGACCGCCCTGGCGGTGATCCCGTGCTGATCCTGGCACTGCGCTCGATGCGGGCGCGCTGGGTCACGTTCGTCGGTTCCTTCGTCGCGCTCGCCCTGGGCGTCGGCCTGATCGCCATGACGGGCCTGGCACTGGCGGCCACGTTCGACGCCCCGGAGCGCGCCCCGGAACGGTTCGCCGCCGCCCCGGTGGTGGTGCGCCCTTCGGAGACCCTGCGGGTCGCCACGCCGGTCGGGGACCGTACCGCCCGGCTCTCCGACCCCCGGCCCGTGCCCAGGAGTCTCGCCGCCGCGCTCACCGGTCTGGGCCGTACAGCCGAGGACCGGAGCTTCCCGGTGGAGCTCGCCGGGGAGAGCCTGACCGGCCACCCGTGGTCCATCGCCGCCGCCACCCCGTACCGCCTCACCGCGGGCCGTGCTCCCCGGACGGCCGACGAGATCGTCGTGACGGGGGGCGGCGCCACGGTCCCGTGCATCGGCGAGCACGTCCGGGTGACCGCGCCCGGGCACACCCGGGCACGGACGGTTGTCGGCACGGTCGCGGACGCCGGCTTCGAGACCGCGGTGTTCTTCAGCGATGCCGAGGCCGCCCGTATCCACCCGGACGTCGACGCCGTGGTGGTGCACGCCGACGCCGACGCCGTACGCGGGCTGACCGGGTCCGTTCCCGGCCTGAGCGTCCTCACCGGCGACGACCGGCGCCGGGCCGACCCCGATCCCGACCGGGACACCGAGGCGCTGACCGCCGTCAACGCGATGCTCGGAACGGCGGCCGGCATCACCGGCTTCGTCTCGGTCTTCGTCGTCGCCTCGACGTTCTCCTTCACGGTGGCCCAGCGCAGAAGGGAGTTCGGGCTGCTCCGCACCGCAGGAGCCACCCCGGGGCAGGTGCGGCGCATGGTCGTCGCCGAAGCCTGCGTGATCGGTGTCCTGGCCGCAGCCGCGGGCTGTCTGCTGGGCGAAGCAGCCGCGCCGCGGCTGGCCGCGTGGCTCGTCGACGAGGGCCTCGCCCCCTCGTGGTTCGCCATCGGGGACGCGAACTGGCCGCTGCACACCGCCTTCTGGACAGGCCTCGGCGTGGCACTCGCCGGAGTGGTCGTCTCCTCGCACCGGGCAGGACGCGTCCGGCCCGTGGAAGCACTCCGCGAAGCCGCTGTGGACAGCGGGCCGATGCCACCGAGCCGTCTGCTGCTGGGGGCGGCGGTCCTGCTGACCGGTCTGGGACTGATCTTCTGGTCCCTGGCGACCGACCCGGGTGACGTACTGAAGCGGAAGACGTACATCCTGCAGCCGCTGTGGCTCATCGTGGGCTTCGCCCTGCTCGCCCCCCTGTTCCTGCGCCCCCTGACACGCCTGCTCACCTGGCTGCCCGCCCGGCTCCCCGGCGCCACGGGCTGGCTCGCCCGGCAGAACACCTCCACCTCGGTCCGCCGCACCGCGGCGGTCGCCGCACCCGTCCTCGTCACCGTCGCCCTGGCCACCTCGCTGCTGGGCACCGTGGCCACGATCAACGGGGCCAAGGCCGCCGAGACGGCGGCGCAGACCCGCGCCGACTACGTGGCCGGCGGGGACGGCCCGCTGGACCCGCGCTTCGTGCAGCGGGTACGGGGCATCCCCGACGCCGTGAGCAGCGCCTCCCGTTCCACGTCCGTCACCGTCCTGGAGGAGGGCACCGCGCTCATCAGGTCGGACGCCAGGGCGGTCGATCCGGCCGCCCTGGCCGCGACCGCGCACCTCCCTCTCGTCTCCGGCCGCATCGGCGACCTCGACGACGACTCCATCGTCGTCAACGAGGAATGGGCGACCCGGACCGTCGGCCGCCGGGTGAGCGTCTGGCTGGGCGACGGCAGAGAGGTGTCGCTGCGTATCGCGGCGGTACTGCGGGTCGGCACGGGAAACAACGGCGTGTACGTGACCCCGAAGAACGCGGCGGGCGCAGCCGTCGACCGTGTCGACATCACACTCCGTGCCGGAGCGGACCGTTCAGCCGTCGGCGCGCTGCTCGGGGAGACCGGGCGGGCCACCGGCACCCCGGTCCTCACGAAGAACGACTGGATGGCTGCGCACCACCCGGGAACCAGCGGGAACACCCGCGCGGGCCTGCTGCTGATCCTGGGGATCGCCCTTCTGTACACGGGTATCGCGCTGGCGAACACCCTGGTCATGGCCACCTCCGACCGGATGCGCGATCTGGCCGTGCTCCGTCTGACCGGCGCCACGAAGGCACAGGTCGTCGGACTGGTCGCGGCCGAGGCACTGATGGTGGTGGCGGTGGGCACCGTCCTGGGCGGCGCGGTGGCCGGGCTGAACCTGCTGGGCGTCAAAGGTGCACTGGAACTGCTCTCCGTGAGCGCCCCGGTGATCGTGCCCTGGGCGGGGCCGGCAGCGGTGGCGGCCGCGAGCGCCGTACTGGCGACGGTCTCCGCCGTTCTGCCCGCGCTCGCCGCGATGCGTACCCGGCCGGCAGGGACGGCGGGCGCCCGCGAGTGAGCCGGTGCCGTTCAGCTGTTGAGCCCGTACGCCAGCGTGATCACCGGGAACGGCCACACCACCGCACCGAGCAGGGCCAGCCTGCCCATCGGGGTCATGCGGCGCAGCGGAGGGGAGCGGTACAGGCCGGTCAGCAGGGCAGCCCCCGCGGCGAGCGCACCGGCCGCGCCCAGCAGGAACGACGTGGGGGACTCTCCGGAGGCCGCTCCCCAGAGCGCCGCCATCAGGACCAGGAAGCCCAGGACGCCCAGGGCGGCGAGGGGCACGCACCAGATGAGGGAGACCAGGACGACCTGTCGGGTGCGTGCGGGGCGGGGGCGGGCCACGGGCCGGGCGGGTGCGGAGGGTGCGGGGGGTGCGGGGAACATGCGCGGCTACCTCTCGACACTGCGGAATACGGGCTTCCACCTTGCGGGGGACGGCCCTGCCGCGGCATGCGCGCACGTACTCAGCCGCACGGTCCACGGCACTCATTCCGCACCCGGTGTCCCCGGCGGAACCGCTCTACTCGCCCGTCACGACCGGCAGTTCCGACGGCCGGCCCCAATCGCTCCACGAACCGTCGTACACGGACACCTCGCGGTACCCGGCGAGTTCGGCGCCCAACGCCAGGACACAGGCGGTGACGCCCGATCCGCAACTGACCACCAGGCGTTCCCGTTCCCCCGTCAACGCCGCGTAGGAGGAACGCAGTTCGTGAGCGGGAAGCATCCGGCCGTCGCGCTTGATCTCCCCGAACGGCAGGTTCAGCGCCCCCGGCATGTGGCCCGGCCTGAGCCCCGGCCGCGGCTCGGCCCCCGTACCGGCGAACCGCTCCCGGGAACGCGCGTCAAGGACGGCGGAACGCGGGTCCGCCAGGGCGGCCGCCACCGCACCGCTGCCGACGAGCATTCCGTCGCGCGGGCGGGCGGTGAAGTCACCGGCACGCTCGGCACCTCCGGGCGACCGGCCCCCCGCCTCACCCGCCTCCTGCGCGTTTTCAACCGGCAGCCCGGCCGCCGTCCACGCGGGCAGGCCGCCGTCGAGCACCGCGACCCGGTCGAAGCCCATGGCCCGCAGCATCCACCAGGCGCGGGCACTGGAGTAGATCCCGGCAGCGTCGTAGACGACCACGGTGTCCGTGTCGTCGACCCCGAGCGCGCGCATCTCCTCCGTGAAACGGCGGGCACCGGGCATCATGTGCGGCAGCGGCCCGGCGCCGTCGGACATCGCCCCGTCGATGTCGAAACGCCGCGCCCCGGGAATCCGCCGCCCGGCCTCGCGGTGCGCACCCACCGAGGCGTCGAGGACCACGAGGCCCTCAGCCGCGATCCGCGCCGCCAGCCAGTCGGCGCCGACGAGCGGCCCCGGAAGGCTCCCGACGTCATCGCTCGTTCCCGCGTGGTCGGTCATGCCCGTTCTCCCCTGGTCGTCCGAAGTCAGTTCTCGTCCGCCATGCGTATCAGCCTCACCACGCGCAGCAGATCCCGGTGATGAAAATACGTGGCCGGGTCATCCCGGTGGGCGGGCGGCGCCAGATGCCGCGCCAGTGCATCGGCGCAGGCTGCCAGGCGAGCCCGCTCCCGCTCTCCCGCACCCCCGTGCGCCTCCAGGCAGTCGGCGGCACAGCGATCCAGGGCGCGGCTCAGTTCATCGGTGCGCCCCGCGCTCCGCAGCCGTACGCGCCAGTGGCCCACGGCGTGCAGCGCCGCCTCGCGCCTCGCGCCGTACCAGTACTCCGGACTGTTCGGATTGCGCTCACGGAGGCCCGGGGTGCGCAGCCCGCGCCGTTTCGCCTCTGCCCGCTCCTCCGCGTACGCCCTCAACTCCAGCTGCCACGCGGCCCTGCTCGTCCCGATCATGTCCAGGGCTCGCAGCAGGGCATCCTCGTCCGTGCGGAAGGGGCCGGCCTCGTGCGCGAGATAGCTCACCGTCGCCTCGAAGCCGATCGGCCGGTACAGCTGCACGCAGGAGCGGAGCGAGACCACTCGGTGCCCGTACGGCAGGGAGGAGTCGCGGACCTTGCGTGCGAAGTTCGTGAAGCCCATCCACGGGAGGCTAACCGGGCCTTCGGGCTTAAGACCGAATTAAAGGCGCCTTAAGCGATCCGGCCTCTGTAACGCTCTCTCAAGTAAGGCCAGGTCAGGGCGATTTCATCGTTAAAACCACAGTTGGCCGAGCCGAGGCATCTGCGTACCATCAGGCTCCGTCGGCGGCGAACACCGTAGGACGAGAGCGCTCTCAGAACACGCTCCCGCACGAGCTCCCGCACATACCCCGCCGGCTCCGCGTCCTGCTCTTCCCCACAGAAAAGGTACGTAGCCCATGGCCGCACATCGCGCACGCAGATGGTCACTAGGCGGAATGGTTCTCCTGCTCTCCGCCGCACTCTCCGCCGCACTCCTGATCACCACGACCGGGCCCGCCGCCACGCCGGCCAACGCCGCCTCCGCCGCCGCGCAGACGTGGGCCGACGAGTTCAACGGGGCCGCAGGCAGCGCGCCGGACTCCTCGAAGTGGACCCTGGAGACAGGAGGTTCGGGCAACGGCAACAACGAGCTGCAGTACTACACCAACAGCACCCAGAACGCGTCCCTGGACGGCAACGGGAACCTGGTCATCACCGCTCGCAAGAGCAGCGGCTCCGGCCTCCAGTGCTGGTACGGGGCCTGCCAGTACACCTCGGCCCGTCTGAACACCGCGAGGACCTTCACGCAGGCGTACGGCCGCTACGAGGCCCGGATCAAGATCCCGCGCGGTCAGGGCATCTGGCCGGCCTTCTGGATGCTCGGCGACGACCTCGGCAGTGCGGGATGGCCGAACAGCGGCGAGATCGACATCATGGAGAACGTCGGCTACGAGCCCAACACCGTCCACGGCACCATCCACGGCCCCGGCTACTCCGGCGGTGCCGGCATCGGCGCCTCGTACAGCCTGCCGGGCGGCAGGGCCTTCGCCGACGACTTCCACACCTTCGCGGTCGACTGGAGCCCGAACGCCGTCGTCTGGTCGGTGGACGGTCAGACCTATCAGACCCGCACGCCCGCCGATCTGAACGGCAACAAGTGGGTGTTCGACCACCCCTTCTTCATCATCCTGAACCTGGCCGTCGGCGGTAACTGGCCGGGTAGCCCGGACGGTTCCACCGCCTTCCCGCAGACCATGACCGTCGACTACGTACGTGTCTCCACCTCCGACGGTTCCGGCGGCGGCACCGGGAAGACCGGCCCGATCAAGGGCATCGGCGGCATGTGCGTCGACGTCGCGGGCGCCTCGAACGCCGACGGCACCCCGATCCAGCTGCACGGCTGCAACGGAGTCGACGCCCAGAAGTGGACCCTGAGCACCGACGGAACGGTGCGTGCGCTCGGCAAATGCCTTGATGTGCAGGGCGGTTCCACCGCGGACGGTGCGGTCGTCCAGCTCTACACCTGCAACGGCACCGGGGCACAGAAGTGGGTCCACACCCAGGCCGGCGACCTGACCAACACCGGGGCGAACAAGTGCCTCGACGCCACGGGCGGTTCCTCCGCCGACGGCACCCGGCTCCAGATCTGGACGTGCACCGGGGCAGCCAACCAGAAGTGGACCGTCGGCTGACCCCAGGAGTCCGGGGCCCTCGCGCACGTAAGGGCCCCGCACACCCCTGAGTCCGGCTCCCGCACACCCCCCTTGAGTCCGGCCCTCGCACACCGTCGGGGGCCGGGCCCTCGCACACCCTCTTGAGTCCGGCCCTCGCACACCCTCTTGAGTCCGGCCCTCGCACACCGTCGGGGGCCGGGCCCTCACACCATCGGGGCCGGGCCCTCATCGTCGGGGGCCGGGCCCCCACAGCTCCCCACACGTACCGCACGAAGGCGAGAACCCTCACATGACCCCCCGCCACCAGCGCAACGTCTCCCGCCGCAAGCTGCTCACCGCTCTTGCAGGAGCCGCTGTGGCCGTCCCCGCCATCGCCGTGATCGCCCCGCACGCCCTCGCCACGGTCGACTCCGACGACTCGCCCGACTCGGCCGACGGCGGTACGAAGGCCGCGGTCGGCGCCCTCCCGCTGACGATCGTCAACAACTCCGGCTCGTTCGAGAACTCCTCGGTGTTCGTCTACATCGTGGGCAACCAGGACGGCAAGCAGGTCCGGGTCACACCCGAGGGCACCCTGGCTCCGATATCCCTCTCGGACAACGGCGCGGACGGCTTCACCGACTACGCCATCGCCCTGTCCGGCAGCGGCGAGACGAAGCTGTCGCTGCCGTACATGTCCGGCCGCATCTACGTCGCCCTGGGCGACCGGCTGAAGTTCAAGGCGGTGGCGGACGGCAACGGCAACGCTGCCCTCCAGTACCCCGCGGGCTGGGTGACCTCCGACCCCAACTACTCCGTGCTGCACGACTGCGCGGAGTTCACGTACAACTCCTCCGGGATGTTCTGCAACACCACCATGGTCGACATGTTCAGCGTCCCCATGAGCATCGGCCTGACCGGCGCCAAGGACCAGACGACCGGCACCCTGCGCGAGGGCGGACGCGCCCGGGCCTTCGCCGCCGTCAGCGCGATCCCCGAGTTCGCGCCCCTCGTGGTGGCCGACCGGCGCATCATCGCCCCCGGGCACGGCCTGGACGCGGGGATCTTCGCCAAGGACTACTTCGCCCCGTACATCGACGAGGTGTGGAGCACCTACACGGGCAAGGACCTCACCGTGACCACCAACGCGGGAGCCTTCACAGGCCGGGTCCGCGGCGACAAGTTCGTGTTCGGCGGCCCGGCATCGGTCTCGTTCAACCGGCCGACCACCCGCGACGTGCTCTTCTGCGACGGCAACCTGGCCGCCCCCAACGACGGCACCACCGGCCCGGTCGCCGCCGTCCTCGGTGCGGGCTTCAACCGCTCCACCCTGGTCAGCAACCCGTCCCAGCCCACCACGGACCCGGCCGCCTTCTACCGGTCCTCGCAGCTGACCAACCACTATTCGGCGGCCATCCACGCGGCAACCCAGGACGGCAAGGCGTACGGCTTCGCCTTCGACGACGTGGCCGACTTCGCCTCGTACATCCAGGACACCGCGCCCACGGGTGCCCGGCTGACGCTGACGCCGTTCTAGACGTCTGACGCCGTTCCGGACGCCGGCAGCCGCTCCCGACCGCTGCCGGTGTCCGCGCCGTCCCGGTAGCGGGCGAACTCCCACGGATCGTGTGCGGAGAAGACCTCGACCTGGTCACCGTGGTCGCGGACCAGCTCGCGCAGCCTGGCCCGGGTTCCGATCCGCAGATCACGGTGCACCTGTGACTGCGTCTGAACGATGTCCAGCAGCGGGTGCGTTTCCCCGGGCTGCCCGATCTCGCGGTGGTAGTAGTAGGCGTCGCCGCAGTGGAGGAGCCACCGGTCGCCGTTCAGGACGGCGACCCCGGTGTGGCCGGCGGTGTGACCGCCGAGCGGGACGAGTCCGATCTCCGGCGGCAGCCCCTTCGGCTGCAGTGCGGTGAATCCGAACCACTGCTCACCGGGCTCGGAATCGTAGGTGATCCAATGCGGTTCGTGTGCCCAGTGAGCGTTCCGATAACGGAAGTTGGGCGCCTCGGAGAGCGCCGCTTCCAGTTCGGAGGCGAGGACGTGGACGTGGGCGTCGGGAAAATCTGGGAGCCCACCGCTGTGGTCCACGTCCAGGTGGGTGACGATGATGTGGCGCACGTCGGACGGCGCGTACCCCAGCCGGGCAATCTGCCGGACGGCTGTCTCCTCCTCGTCGAGCGCCGGTTGTGCCATGTCGACCCAGTCGGTGCCGAGGGTCCCGGCCGGGTCCCGGATGTCACCGAGGCCCAGTCCGGTCTCGACGAGGACCAGGCCGTCGGCGTCGGTCTCCAGCAGCAGACAGTGGTTCACCGCGGGTGCGGGCTCCGGGCCGTCGTAGGTGGCCTCGATCGTCAGAACCGAACCGCAGTTCAAGTGATGAATCTTCATGTCCCCTAGGCTGCAACTTGAACTGCGATTCAAGTCAAGGAGGCGTGGTGGACACACCGTTGCTGGACATCGCCGAGGTCGCCCAGAGGTCCGGGCTGGCGCCGTCGGCTCTGCGGTTCTACGAGAAGAAGGGCCTGATCGCCTCGGCGGGCCGCAACGGCCTGCGCCGTACCTACCGTCCCGACGTGCTCGACCACCTGGCACTGATCACGTGCGCGCGCAGCGCCGGATTCTCGGTCGCCGAGATCGGCCGGTTCCTGGTGGCGCGGCCGTCCGACGCATCGCTGCACGTCCGTATGGCCGCGAAGGCCCGCGACCTCGACGAGCAGCTGGGCCGCCTCACGCGACTGCGCGACAGCCTTCGGCACGCGGCCGTCTGCGACCACGAGCCGATCGTCGACTGCCCGGAATTCAAGCGGGCCGTCGGCAACGTATCCGCACCGGCGATCGGCCCAGCCTGATCCGCTCCTCGCCGCGCTCGCCACCGGGCCGGCTCCTGCGCCGCACCCGGAAAAAGCAAAAGCCCCAGGTCACGGCGAGTGAGTCCTGAGGCTTCCACAGAGCCGCCTTCGGGATTCGAACCCGAGACCTACGCATTACGAGTGCGTTGCTCTGGCCAACTGAGCTAAGGCGGCACCGCTCTGTCGCACCATGGTGCGGTCAGCAGCGACGCCAAGTCTACACAGTTTCGAAGGGTGCTCCGCACCGCCTGCCCCCGCGGCCTTGTCCGCAGGTCAGGAGCACTTCTTGCCGTCCTTGGGCGGGGTGCCTTCGAGCAGGTACGTGTTGATCGCCGTGTCGATGCAGTCGCTTCCCCGGCCGTATGCCGTGTGCCCGTCGCCCTCGTAGGTCAGCAGGGTCGCGGAGGAGAGCTGGTCCGCGAGGGCCACGGCCCACTTGTAAGGGGTGGCGGGGTCGCGTGTGGTGCCGACCACGACGATCGGGGCGGCCCCCTTCGCCTCGGTGCGGTGGGGGGCACCGGTGGCGTCCACGGGCCAGGAACCACAGTTCAGGGCGGCCCACGCGAAGCCCCTGCCGAAGACCGAGGAGGCCTTCTCGAAGGCGGGGACGGCTTCCTCGACGGCGCCGGGGCCGGAGAAGGCGGGGGGCAGGTCGAGGCAGTTCACAGCGGCGTTGGCGAACATCAGATTCGCGTACTTGCCGCTCGGATCGCGCTCGTAGTAGCTGTCGGCCAGGGCGAGGAGCCCGGATCCGTCACCGTGCCGGGCCCCATCGAGTGCCTCGCGGAGCTGCGGCCAGGCGGCCTCGTCGTACATCGCGGCGATCACACCGGTGGTCGCCAGGGACTCGCCCAGTTGCCGGGTCTCGCCGGTCGGCACCGGATTCTCGTCCAGGTCGGCGAAGAGCTTCTTCAGGGCGGTCGCCGCGTCCGCTGCGGACGTGGTGCCGAGGGGGCAGTCCGGCTGCTTCACGCAGTCGGCGGCGAACGACTGGAACGCCGCCTCGAAGCCGGCGGTCTGGTCGCGGTTGATGTCGACCGCGGGGAGCGAGGGATCCATCGCCCCGTCCAGGACGAGGCGGCCCACCCGGTCGGGGTACAGCTCGGCGTAGGTCGCGCCCAGGAACGTGCCGTACGAGGCGCCCACGTAGTTCAGCTTCTCGTCGCCGAGCAGGGTGCGCAGGATGTCCATGTCGCGCGCCGTCTCGACGGTGGAGACATGCGGGAGGATCTCGCCGGACTTCTTCTCGCAGCCGTCAGCGAACGCGTCGAAGGCCTTGTTCAGCTTCGCGATCTCGGCGTCGTCGTCCGGAGTCTGGTCCACCTGCGTGTACGCGTCCATCTCCTTGCCCGTCAGACACGTGACCGGCTCGCTGCGGGCCACCCCGCGCGGGTCGATCGCGACCATGTCGTACCGGGCACGGACGGGGGCCGGGTAGCCGATGGCCGCGTACCCCTGGACGTAGTCGACGGCTGAGCCACCGGGGCCGCCCGGGTTCACCAGGAGCGATCCGATCCGCTTGCCGGGTCCGGTGGCCTTCTTCCGGGAGACAGCCAGCTTGATGTCTCCGTCATCGGGCTTCTCGTAGTCCAGCGGCGCCTTCATCGTGGTGCACTGGAAGCCCTCCACCCCGCAGTCCCGCCAGCGCAGCGTCTGCCCGTAGTACGGCTCGAGGTCCTCCGGGACAGCCGTACCGGTGGCCGACGCACTGGGCGCCGAACCCCCGCTGCTGCAGCCGGAGACGAGGAGGCCGGCAGTGCCGAGCGCGGTGGCGAGAATGCGGAGCAGGCGCCTGGTGTCCATCCCCGGAGCGTAACCGCCGGGTGATGACTCAACCGATTCCCTACTCATACGGATGAATTCGCGCACCCTGCGGGCTGACCGCGGGTGTCAGCCCGCCCGCAGCGCCATCGTCATCGCCTCCACCGCGAGCAGCGGCGCCACGTTACGGTCCAGGGCTTGTCGACAGGCGAGCACGGCCTCTATCCGACGCAGGGTGCGCTCGGGGCCCGAGGACTCGGCGATCCGCTCGAGGGCGTCCCTCACATCGGTGTTGGACAAGGCGATCTGCGAACCGAGCTGGAGCGCCAGGACATCGCGGTAGAAGCCGGTGAGGTCGGTGAGCGCGAGATCGAGGCTGTCGCGCTGTGTACGCGTCCTGCGACGCTTCTGCTTGTCCTCCAGCTCCTTCATCACCCCCGCCGTGCCGCGGGGCATCCGGCCCCCGGCGACGCCGCCGAGCGCGGCCTTCATGTCCTCGGTCTCCTTGACGTCGACCTCCTCGGCCACCTGCTTGGCGTCGTCGGTGGCCGTGTCGATCAGTTCCTGGGCCGCTTTGAGGCAGCCTCCGACGTCATGGACGCGGAGCGGGAGCTTGAGAACGGCGGCGCGGCGGGCGCGGGCCCGCTCGTCCGTCGCGAGGCGGCGCGCCCGCCCGATGTGACCCTGCGTGGCACGGGCTGCCTCGGCAGCACGCTCGGGGTCGATGCCGTCGCGCCGGATCAGCACATCGGCGACGGCCTCGACGGGGGGCGTACGCAGTGTGAGGTGGCGGCAGCGCGAGCGGATCGTGGGCAGCACGTCCTCGAGCGAGGGCGCGCACAGCAGCCACACCGTCCGGGGTGCGGGCTCCTCCACCGCCTTCAGCAGGACGTTTCCCGCACCTTCGGTGAGGCGGTCCGCGTCCTCCATGACGATGACCTGCCAGCGGCCGACGGCCGGGGAGAGCTGGGCGCGACGGACCAGCTCACGGGTCTCCTTCACGCCGATCGAGAGCAGGTCCGTGCGGATCACGTCCACGTCCGCGTGCGTACCGATCAGCGAGGTGTGGCAGCCGTCGCAGAACCCGCAGCCCGGTGCCCCGCCCAGCGCCCGGTCCGGACTGGTGCACTGGAGCGCGGCGGCGAAGGCACGGGCGGCGGTGGACCGTCCCGAGCCCGGCGGGCCGGTGAACAGCCAGGCGTGGGTCATCCTCGACCCCGGAGGCACCGGCTCCCCGGCGGAATTGGCGGTGACCAGCGCATCGGCGTCCCGGGCGGCGGCACCGAGCTGCTCCTGCACTCGGTCCTGTCCGACCAGGTCGTCCCATACGGTCATGGGTCACCGCCCTTCCGGTGGTGTGGTGCTGGGAAAGCCGGTTCCCATTGTGCGGGAAGGGTCTGACAATCCTGACTTTCCGGCTTCCGGGCATTGACGGCTCCGGGGTCCGGGCGGCCCGGGGCCCGGGCGGCCCGGGAGCCGGACGGCTCCCGAGCCTCGGGAGCTCGCGGACTCCCCGGCTCCTGGGCCTCACGGTCTCGCGCTTCCGGGTTCCGGGTTCAGGGCTCGGGTTCCGGGTTCGGGGCTCAGGTTCCGGCCCCGTTCCCGGTCAGCGGCGCGGCCGGCGCCCGTCCCGCCCGGAGGTGCCCGGGTCGTCGTCCTGGCCGCCGAGGAGTTCGTCGGCCAGGGACGGCAGATCGTCGAGCGGCGTCTCCTCCGCCCAGTCGGAACGAGGACGCTTCTTGGCGCCCGTACGGCCCTGAGCAGCACGCCCGGCCTGCGGGTCGTCGCTGACCTGGGGCAGTTCGCGGGTGCGCTCGTTCTCGTTCTCGCCCGGCGCGGCACGGCGCTCGTCCCGGAAGACGCCCGGCGGCACCCGGTCCGCCGGGTCCTCGTCCCGCACGGGCGGCAGGACAGCGGTCTCGTCCGCGTCACGGGCCGGACGGACCGGACGGTCTGCCGGACGGTGCGCCGGACGGTCTGCCGGACGGTGCGCCGGACGGTCCGACGGCTGGGCGAGCGGGACCGGCTGCGTGATCTCGTTCGGATTCACGACCGGGGTCGGAACCGTGAGCTCGTTGTCCGGTGCGGACGGCGCGGACCGCTTCCTCGCGGCCTCGTCCGCCTCGGCCCGGGCAGCCTCGGCCTCCGCACGGGCAGCAGCCTCGGCCTCGGCGCGGCGGCGGGCCTCCTCGGCCCGTACCAGCGCCTCCTCCGCCTTGCGCTGCTTCTCCAGGCGCAGTTCCTCCGCCTCCTGGCGCAGCCTGGCCTCCTCCTGCGCCTGCCTGCTCAGCCGCGCCTGCTCGGCCTCGCGCACCCGCTCCTCGGCCTCGAGGCGGGACCGCTCCTCCTCCGCACGGCGACGGGCGTCCTCGGCGCGCCGGCGGGCCTCCTCGGCCTGCCGCTCGGCCTCGCGCTGCCGCGCGTCCTCCTCCTCGCGGCGCCTGCGCTCCTCCTCCTCGGCGCGGAGCTTGGCGAGCTGCGCCTGCCGCTCGCGCTCCAGCCGCTCCTCCTCCGCCTTACGGGCGGCCTCTTCCTCGGCCTTGCGCCTGGCCTCCTCCTCGGCTGCCCTGCGGGCCTCCTCCTGAGCCCTGACCTCGGCCTCGGAGAGCGGGAGGAGCTGGTCGAGCCGGTGACGTACGACCGTGGTGATCGTCTCCGGCTCCTGGCCGGCGTCCACCACCAGGTACCGGGACGGGTCGGCCGCGGCAAGGGTGAGGAAGCCGGACCGAACCCGGGTGTGGAACTCGGCCGGCTCGGACTCCAGCCGGTCCGGCGCCTCCGTGAAACGTTCCCGCGCGGTCTCCGGGGCGACGTCGAGGAGCACCGTCAGATGCGGAACGAGACCGCTCGTCGCCCACCGCGAGATCCGGGCGATCTCGGTCGGGGAGAGGTCGCGGCCCGCGCCCTGGTAGGCGACGGACGAGTCGATGTAGCGGTCCGAGATGACGATGGCGCCGCGCTCGAGCGCCGGGCGGACGACCGAGTCGACGTGCTCGGCGCGGTCCGCGGCGTACAGCAGGGCTTCGGCCCGGTTCGACAGTCCGGCCGACGACACGTCCAGCAGGATCGAACGCAGCCGCTTGCCGACCGGAGTCGCCCCCGGCTCGCGCGTCACGACGACCTCGTGGCCCTTGGCCCGGATCCACTCGGCGAGCGCCTCGACCTGAGTGGACTTCCCGGCCCCGTCACCGCCCTCCAGAGCGAGGAAGAAGCCGTTCGAGGCAGGCGCGACCGCCGGGTCGCCACCACGGAGCGCCTCCCGCAGATCACGGCGGAGCGGCACCCCGGCGCGGTCGTCCGTCTTGGCGAGGACGATCACGGCGACCGGCAGCAGCAGGGCGCCGATGAGCATCAGCGCGAACGCGGCCCCGCCGTGGGCGAAGACGAAGTCTCCGGAGCCCAGCCGGTGCCGGCCGATGGCGGCGGCGAGGAGCGGGCCGCCCACCGCGCCGAGCGCGACCAGCACCCGGACGACTGCCTGGAGGTGCTCGGTGCTCCTGGCCTGCCGGAACTCCTCGGTCTCCTGCTCGACGATCACATGCCCGACGTGCGCGGCGACACCCGCCGAGTAGCCGGCGAGCAGGGCGATCAGCAGCCCGGTCGCCGTGTCCGGCACCAGGCCGAGCGCGAGGAGCGCGATGCCGGTGACGGCTGTGGACAGGGCCAGCAGCCTGCGCCGCGACAGGGCAGGAAGCACCTTCTGCGCGGTACGGATTCCGAGCGCGGTGCCCCCGGTCAGGACGAGGATCAGCAACGCGAAGGTGGCAGGTCCGCCGCCCATGTCTGCCGCGTGCAGTACGGAGACGGCCGCAGCGGCGGAGATGGCTCCGGCGACCGCGGCGGACGCGGCGACGACGAGCGGTGCCGTGCCCGTGCGGCCCTTGTCCCGGCCCGTTCCGGTGGTCGGCCTGCGCAGGCCCTCCAGCGGAGAACGCGGGCGGGGCGTCGGAATGCCCGGCAGTTCGAGGAAGTACAGGGTCGAGATCGAGGCAGAGAAGAGGCCTGCCGCGACGTACGAGCCGAGGGCGGCCTGGTGGAAGGAGAACCAGTCGAGCCCCGTCCCGAGCAGATTGCCGACCAGTGTCGCGACCACGAGGACGGCCGCGGCCGCGGGGATCGCAAGGAAGTTCGTCCGCAGGGAGAGCCTGCGCAGAGCGTCGAGGTGGTCGGGCAGGGGGCGCACCGTGGCGCCCTCCGGGGGCGGGGCGGGGAGCAGTGCGGGGGCCGCGCTCTCCTTCGCCACCGTCCACAGGCGCTCTCCGACACCGGTCACGAAGACGGTGATCAGGATCATCATGAGCGCCTTGTCCGGCATCCAGTCGATCCACAGCGGCGCGACGACCAGCAGCGCGAGCCGCAGCCCGTCCGCCCCGATCATCAGCCAGCGGCGGTCCACCGGACCGCCGGGCGCCGTGAGCGCCGTCAGCGGCCCCAGGAGTACGGCTCCGAAGAGCACGGTGGAAATAATCCGGGCACCGAACACGGCGGCGACGGCAAAGGCCGCCCCGCGGTATCCGGCCCCGAATGAGCCCTCAAGGACCGCCGCCTGCAGCGACAACAGCACAAGCACAAGAACGGCGAGTGAATCGCCGATACTGCCGACGAGCTGGGCGCTCCACAACCGCCTGAGCGGGGGAACACCCAAAAGGGCTCGTACGGCGCGCTCGCGTGAGTCTGCGGCAAGTGTGTCGGAGGTGGGGCTCACGACCGGTAGCTGCTCGGCTCGCGTCATCCGCCCAGCCTATCGGGAGCGGTGCGGTGCTCGGGGGCCGCGTCCGAACATATGGCCGCCGGCTGCGGGCTGGGGCTCTCGCGGCAAGGCCCGGCTCATGGTGGGCCTGACGCGCGGTGCGCTCGCCCCACCCCCGCCTTCCCCGCCCACGCTTCAGGCCCGGGCTCCCGCCCGGACCCTCCACAGCATGATCTTCCTGAACCCAGGGGTGGAGCTCCAGCCCTTGGGGTTCAGGAAGCGCGGATCAGTCCTCCGAGGACGACGCCGCGGGGGCGGTCTTCTTGGCCGGAGCCTTCTTGGCCGTGGCCTTCTTCGCCGTCGTCTTCTTCGCCGCGGTCGTCTTCTTCGCGGCCGTCGTCTTCGCCGCGGTCGCCTTCTTCGCGGGCGCCTTCTTGGCCGGGGCCTTCTTCGCCGTCTTCTTCTTGGCGGGTCCCTTGGCGCGCTTCTCCGCGAGGAGCTCGTAGCCGCGCTCCGGCGTGATGTCCTCGACGCTGTCGTCGGTCCGCAGCGTCGCGTTCGTCTCGCCGTCGGTGACGTACGCGCCGAAGCGCCCGTCCTTGACGACGACCGGAGCACCGCTCACCGGGTCCGTGCCCAGTTCCTTCAGCGGCGGCTTGGCGGCGGCCCGCCCGCGCTGCTTCGGCTGGGCGTAGATCGCGAGGGCCTCGTCGAGCGTGATGTCGAAGAGCTGGTCCTCGGACGTGAGCGAGCGCGAGTCCGTCCCCTTCTTGAGGTACGGACCGTAGCGGCCGTTCTGCGCGGTGATCTCGACGCCCTCGGCGTCCTCACCGACGACCCGGGGCAGCGACATCAGCTTGAGCGCGTCTGCCAGCGTCACCGTGTCCAGCGACATGGACTTGAAGAGGGAAGCGGTCCGCGGCTTCACCGCGTTCTTGCCGGTCTTCGGGGTGCCCTCGGGCAGTACCTCGGTGACGTACGGGCCGTAGCGCCCGTCCTTGGCGATGATCTGATTGCCGGTGACCGGGTCCGCACCGAGCTCGAAGTCGCCGCTCGGCTTGGCCAGCAGCTCCTCCGCGTACTCCACGGACAGCTCGTCGGGTGCCAGGTCCTCCTGCACATCGGCGCGCTGGTGCCCCTCGGAGTCCTTCTCACCTCGCTCGATGTACGGGCCGTACCTGCCGACCCGGAGCTTGATGTCGTTGCCGACGGGGAAGGAGGAGATCTCCCTGGCGTCGATCGCACCGAGGTCGGTGACGAGCTCCTTCAGACCGCCGAGGTGGTCGCCGTCGCCGTTGCCCGCGTCGGAGGCCGCCCCCGCACCGGCCGCGCCTTCGGCACCGGCGCCGAAGTAGAAGCGCCGCAGCCACGGCACGGACTGGGCCTCACCCCGCGCGATGCGGTCGAGGTCGTCCTCCATGCGCGCGGTGAAGTCGTAGTCGACGAGCCGGCCGAAGTGCTTCTCCAGCAGGTTGACCACGGCGAACGAGAGGAACGACGGCACAAGAGCCGTGCCCTTCTTGAACACGTAGCCGCGGTCCAGGATGGTCCCGATGATCGAGGCGTACGTCGACGGGCGGCCGATCTCGCGCTCTTCGAGCTCCTTGACCAGCGAGGCCTCGGTGTAGCGGGCCGGCGGCTTGGTGGCGTGGCCGTCGACCGTGACCTCGTCGGCGGTCAGCGCGTCACCCTCGGCGACCTGCGGCAGGCGCCGCTCGCGGTCGTCGAGCTCGGCGTTCGGGTCGTCCGCGCCTTCGACGTACGCCTTCATGAAGCCGTGGAAGGTGATCGTCTTGCCGGACGCGGAGAACTCGGCGTCCCGGCCGTCGCTCGCCCGGCCGCCGATCTTGACGGTGACGGAGTTACCGACGGCGTCCTTCATCTGGGATGCGACGGTCCGCTTCCAGATCAGCTCGTACAGCCGGAACTGGTCGCCGGTGAGGCCGGTCTCGGCCGGGGTGCGGAAACGGTCGCCGGACGGGCGGATCGCCTCGTGCGCCTCCTGGGCGTTCTTGACCTTCCCGGCGTAGACGCGGGGCTTCTCCGGGAGGTAGTTCGCCCCGTACAGCTGCGTGACCTGCGCGCGGGCCGCGGAGATCGCGGTGCCCGAGAGCGTCGTGGAGTCGGTACGCATGTAGGTGATGAAGCCGTTCTCGTACAGCTTCTGCGCGACCTGCATGGTGGCCTTGGCCCCGAAGCCCAGCTTGCGGCTCGCCTCCTGCTGGAGGGTCGTCGTACGGAACGGCGCGTACGGCGAGCGGCGGTACGGCTTCGACTCGACGGACCGTACGGCGAACGTGGAGTCGGCGAGCGCGGCTGCCAGGGCCCGGGCGTTCGCCTCGTCCAGGTGCAGCGTCTGGGCGGAGCCCTGCTTGAGCTGTCCGTCGGGGCCGAAGTCGCGGCCCTGGGCGATACGGCGCCCGTCGACCGCGCTGAGGCGGGCGGTCAGCGTCGAGGGGTCGGACGCGTCACCGGTGCGGCCGGTGGCGAACGTACCGGTGAGGTCCCAGTACTCGGCGGAACGGAAGGCGATGCGCTCGCGCTCCCGCTCGACGACGAGGCGGGTGGCGACGGACTGGACACGGCCCGCGGACAGCCGCGGCATGACCTTCTTCCACAGGACCGGCGAGACCTCGTAGCCGTAGAGGCGGTCAAGGATACGACGGGTTTCCTGGGCGTCGACCATGCGCTGGTTCAGCTCGCGCGGGTTGGCGACGGCTGCCCGGATCGCGTCCTTGGTGATCTCGTGGAAGACCATCCGGTGGACCGGGACCTTGGGCTTGAGCACTTCCTGCAGGTGCCACGCGATGGCTTCGCCCTCGCGGTCCTCATCGGTGGCGAGGAAGAGTTCGTCGGATTCGGCAAGGAGCTGCTTGAGCTTCCTGACCTGGGCCTTCTTATCGGCGTTGACGACATAGATGGGCTGGAAGTCGTTGTCGACGTCGACGCCGAGACGGCGTACCTCACCCGTGTACTCGTCCGGCACCTCGGCCGCGCCGCTCGGCAGGTCGCGGATGTGCCCGACGCTCGCCTCGACGACGTATCCGGGGCCGAGGTAGCCCTTGATCGTCTTCGCCTTGGCAGGCGACTCGACAATGACGAGTCGGCGGCCTGCGGTCTCGCTGGTCGGGGACAACTTCGCTCTTCTCTCCGGTCGGCTCTCGTGGGGCATCCGGGCAGCGCAATGACGCTGCTCCCGGTGCTGTCGCTGCGGAGTGTGACGGTACAACCCGCCCCCGTGTCAAACGGCAAAAGCCCGCAACGGCCACTCGAACGGTAACCCGACTTCCGCCATTCCTGCCGCCCGGACTGCCCGGTCCGCGCTTCGCAGCACTGTCGCCTGCGGGTTTCGGGGTGCTGTCGCGGTGCCTGCGGGGCGGTGGCAGGGCCGGTGAGTCGGCCCTGCTGGAGATCTGGATCAGATGCGGGTGAAGCACCACACGCCGAGGACGAGGAAGAGTACGCCGAAGAGCGTGGCGAGAGCGGTGGAGGCGACGGGGCTCACACCGTGCGCCACCGGCGCACGGTGGATGGTGCGCGCCCCTGTCCAGATCAGGAGGGCGGTGCCGAACAGCGCGAATGCCGATCCGGCGAAGACCGCTGTGACGCTCTCCATGTCCCGTACCCCTCGAACTCGTCGCATCGGCTGTCGCACGGGTACCAGGCACCGGCCCGCACTCAGGGGACGGTGCCACGCCGGGGCGTCGCCGATGCGAACCCCGGGTGAACAACACGCCCCGAAGGCGATGTGCATCACGTCGGGAATCGCGCGGCGGCGGCTCCCGCGCTCCCATGCGGCGAGCGAAGCCACGAGCAGCTCACGACTCTCCCCGGCCGCAAGCTCCCCCCGGGGCGCCCGCGGGCCGACCCGCCGACTGCGGCCACCTGTCCGGCGGCTCCGCGGCATGAGTGAGCGGAAGCACGTCCTTGGCGGCCCGCAGGTGCCCGGGCAGGGTGGCGCGCACATTCGCCCCGGTCGGCAGGGCGTAGGGATCCAGCCACATGCGACACGAGGAAGGCATCCCGTCATCGAAGCCCGAGCGCCCGAGGGCCGGCCCGAACGCCGAGCAGCCCGCGGACGCGGCGAGCAGGACGGTGGCCAGGGCCGGGCACCGCCCTGAGCGGAATCCGGAGACCGAGCCGCAGCGAGGCAGCCGTAAGCGTGAAGACGCTGTTCAGCCGGCCGTTGAGCGCATACGGCAGGGCGCGGTCGAATCAGAGCGGAGCGCAGCGATAGGAGCTGAGAAGGGCCGCGCCAGGGTGCCGTACCAACTCTCACGTGCGGTGGCCACGTGCCGTCGGAGACGCATGCTGTGCAGAAGGGTCACGGCGTTGCCGAGCGGATGGAACCGGTCGTCGGCGACCGCGAGCCGTCGCCCTGTGAAGAGGGCCTGCGAGCGCGTCGGCGATGCACAGCAGAAGAAGGGGCGCCGCCGGCAGCGGTCCCGCCGTCCCGAGCGTCTGGACGCGGACGGGCACGGCGGCAAGGAAGCACGCCGGATGCTGTCGCGGCCGCCCTGTTCGCCTCGACTCCTGGGAAATCGCGTTCCTGGACACGCGACTTGAGCCGGGAGGGGTGCCGAGTGCAACGGTCGCGCCGCCCGCAATCACCTCTGCCGGTTGCGCGACCCGTCGGCTCAGCCATGTACCGGGTCGTCAGAAGCACAGTGGTGCCGCTGGTGGGCAGCTCCGCGACGGGGTGCCCGCCTCGTCCGGCTCGATCCGGGCCGCGGGCCTCCACCGCGCTCACGCGCTTCCCCTCACGGGCTCCAGGAAGCCCTCCTCCACCAACAGCCGGATCGCCTGCGGGGTACGGTCGCGCAGCAGCACCGGGTCCTCGGCCATGAGCTGGGCGATGGCGTCCAGGATCCTGCCCGCGGGCAGCGAGCCGTCGCACACGCCCGCGAAGCCGGCCCCGACCGCATCGACCTTGGTGGCCCGTCGCATCCCGCGGTTCTGACGCAGCACCACGTGCTCCGGGTCCTCGGCGCCCGGCAGGCCGACCTGCTCCTGCACCACCTCGGCGGAGAGGGTGAAATGCGCTGCCAGCAGCGCGGCGTCGTCATGCTCACGCAGATAGTCCTGCCGGACGAAATGGGCCTCGACGGCCGGTCCGAGCGGCTGCTCCACGGAATGCGGCCACTCCTCGATCACGACCGACGGGTCGCCCGCAGCTGCGGCAGCGGACTTCCTGAGCGTGATCCACCCGAACCCGACGGCCTTGGTGCTGAGGGCCTCGAACTCGTCCAGCCAGGCCTCGTACCGCTCGGCGTAGGCCGCAGGTTCCGTGCGGTGGTCGCCGCTGTCGCGCAGCCAGAGCTCGGCGTACTGCGTGATGTCCTGTACCTCGCGCTGCACGATCCATGCGTCACAGCCCTGCGGCACCCAGGAGCGCAGCCGGTCCTGCCACTCCTCGCCCTCCACGTGCTGCCAGTTGGCGAGGAACTGCGCGTAACCCCCCTCGTTCAGACGGTCGCCGGCCTGCTGCACCAGCGTCCTGCACAGGTCGTCGCCGCCCATGCCGCCGTCGCGGTACGTCAGCCGGGCTCCCGGCGAGATGACGAAGGGCGGGTTCGAGACGATCAGGTCGTACGTCCGCGTGCCGACCGGCTCGTACAGGGAGCCCACGCGCAGATCGGCCGGAGCGGCGCCGGACAGGGCGAGAGTGAGCCGCGTGAACTCCAGGGCGCGGGGATTGACGTCCGTGGCCGTTACCCGGGTGGCGTGCTGGGCGGCGTGGAGAGCCTGGATTCCGGACCCCGCACCGAGATCGAGGGCGGAGGCGACGGGCCTGCGCACGGTGATCCCGGCGAGCGTCGTGGACGCCCCGCCGACTCCGAGGACGACCGCCTCCTCGTGCGAGCCGATCCCGCCCGCGCCGCCGACAGCACATCCCAGGTCCGAGACGATGAACCAGTCCTCGCCCTCGGGCCCGCCGTACGGCCGGACGTCGACGGTCGCTGTGACGAGGTCTCCCTCACGGATCACCCAGCCGTCCTCCACGCACTCCTCCAGCGGGAGCGCTGCGGCTGCGCGGGCGGCCGGGACGGGGCTCTGCAGAAGGAACAGCCGCACGAGCGTGTCGAGCGGCGAATCCCCGCGGGTGGCCCGGAGTGCCGGGACGGTCTCGCTGCGGGCGAGCGCGGCGTAGGCGGGCGCGCCGAGCCGCTCCAGGAGGCCGTCGGCGGTGAACGCCGCAGAGATCAGGGCCTCGCGGAGCCGGGGGGTGCGGGCGGATGCGGGAAGGCTGGTCGTACTCACCCGCCCATTGTGTCCGCTCCCACGCGCAACGGCAGCGGTCCGGCACCCACGAGGGGCGACCGGACCGCTGCGAGCGCGGTCCGGCGGCGGCTTCTCATCCGCGGCACGCCCCTCGCTCGGAGCCGATTTCTCGTTCGGCTACGACCTTCTTCTCTGCTTCCCGCTCCGCTACGACTTCTTGCTCGCCGAGGCGGAGGGCGACGCCGACTTCGATGCCGAGGGCGAGGCCTTCGCTGCCGAGGCGGACTTCGATGCCGAGGGCGATGCCTTCGCTGCCGAGGCGGACGGAGCGGCCGCGGGCGGGGCGGAGGCCGTCGGCTTCTGGCAGCCCTTCTGCTTCGCCATCGCGGAACCGACCTCGCCGGACTGGAGCTTCTTCAGAGCCTGGTCGCCGTTGGTGCTGATCTTGTTCAACTCGTCGGCGATGCCCTTGAGGCCGTCGGCAAATTTCGCCTGGTCCTCCGTGTCGAGCGCGTCGACCTTCGTCTTCAGGCCCGCATAGGCCACGGAGGAGGCGTTGAGCTCCTTCACGGCCTCCTGCTGCGTGGTCTCGCCATCGTCCACGGGCGGCGGGCCCGCGGAGTCCACGGCTGTGCCCAGCGCCTTGTACGCCTGCGAGATCTGCTGGAAGGCGGCCGAGTCGGTCTTCTGGACGTCGGCGGGCTTGCTGTTGTCCGCCGTCTGCTGCTGGATCGCGGCATTGGCGTTCGCGATCTTCTGCAGCTGCGGCTGGACCTGGTCGCAGACCTTCTTCGCCCAGTCGTTCACCTTGTCGTCGCCGTCATCGCTGCAGCCCGACAGTGTCAGTACGAGTACCGCTCCGCCGGACAGTGCGGCTGCAAGCTTCTTGTTCACCGGATTGGGTCCCTTCCAAGGCTCTCGGCCCCGGAACTTACACGCCAAGTGGGCGACATTCTGGCGCCGGGCATCCGATGTACGTGCTTTTGCAGCCATTTGCACCAAGGAGAACGAGGGAGATACAACTCACCTGAACGCCCGGCCACTCGTGCTGACACTCCCTCGCACGAGTGGAGTCTCCCGAGCACGGAGAGGGGCGGACGGCACATCAGAATGTGCCGCCCGCCCCTGCTCTGACCAGGTGCTACCTACGCGGGCACCCGCCCTTCTCCGTACCGCTCACGAAACAGCAGCAGGATCAGTGGACTTGGCGGGGCGTCCACCGTCGTCGTCGGATCCGTCGTCGTCACCCATGGCGATCCCGCGCCGCTTGGAGACGTAGACCGCTCCGATGATGACGACGATGGCGAACACCGCGACCACCGCTCGCACTCCCGCACTCGCGTCATCGCCGTAGCTGAACTGCACCACCGCAGGGGCGATGAGGAGTGCCACCAGGTTCATCACCTTCAGGAGCGGGTTGATCGCCGGACCAGCCGTGTCCTTGAACGGGTCACCGACCGTGTCACCGATGACCGTCGCGGCATGGGCCTCACTGCCCTTTCCGCCGTGGTTGCCGTCCTCGACGAGCTTCTTGGCGTTGTCCCACGCCCCGCCGGAGTTGGCGAGGAAGACGGCCATCAGGGTCCCGGTGGCGATCGCCCCCGCGAGATACGAGCCGAGCGCGCCGACACCCAGGGTGAACCCGACCGCGATCGGGGCCAGGACGGCGAGCAGCCCGGGGGTCGCCAGCTCGCGCAGCGCGTCCTTGGTGCAGATGTCGACGACGCGCCCGTACTCCGGTTTCTCCGTGTAATCCATGATCCCGGGATGCTCGCGGAACTGACGCCGCACCTCGTAGACCACGGACCCCGCGGAACGGGAGACCGCGTTGATGGCCAGCCCCGAGAAGAGGAACACGACGGCGGCGCCGAGGATCAGACCGACCAGGTTGTTGGGCTGCGAGATGTCCAGGCTCAGTCCCAACTCCCCCGCCTCGGCCCCGACGTCGTCGACCGCCGTCGCGATCGCGTCGCGGTACGAGCCGAAGAGCGCCGAAGCCGCAAGCACCGCGGTGGCGATCGCGATGCCCTTGGTGATCGCCTTGGTGGTGTTGCCGACGGCGTCCAGGTCGGTGAGGACCTGGGCCCCGGCGCCTGTGACGTCACCCGACATCTCGGCGATGCCCTGAGCGTTGTCGGAGACCGGGCCGAAGGTGTCCATCGCCACGATGACACCCACGGTGGTGAGGAGGCCGGTCCCGGCGAGGGCCACAGCGAAGAGCGCCAGCATGATCGATGTCCCACCGAGCAGGAACGCCCCGTAGACACCGAGACCGATCAGCAGCGCGGTGTAGACGGCAGACTCCAGGCCGATGGAGATGCCGGCGAGAATCACGGTCGCCGGGCCGGTCAGGGAAGACTTCCCGATGTCCCGGACGGGACGGCGGTTGGTCTCGGTGAAGTAGCCCGTGAGCTGCTGGATCAGTGCGGCGAGCACGATGCCGATGGCGACCGCGACCAGGGCGAAGACCCGCGGGTCGCCGCCGTGCGAGGAGATCGCACCGTCGGTGACCCCGTCCAGGTCCGCGTACGAGGACGGCAGATACACGAAGACCGCCACCGCGACCAGGACCAAGGAGATCACCGCGGAGATGAAGAACCCACGGTTGATGGCCGTCATCCCGCTGCGGTCGGCTCGCCGGGGGGCGACCGCGAAGATCCCGATCATCGCGGTGAGCACACCGATCGCCGGAACGATCAGCGGAAAGGCCAGCCCGGCATCGCCGAAGGCAGCCTTGCCGAGGATGAGTGCGGCGACGAGCGTCACCGCGTACGACTCGAAGAGGTCGGCGGCCATCCCTGCACAGTCACCGACGTTGTCGCCCACGTTGTCCGCGATGGTGGCGGCGTTACGCGGATCGTCCTCGGGAATGCCCTGCTCCACCTTGCCCACGAGGTCGGCACCCACGTCGGCGGCCTTGGTGAAGATGCCACCACCGACCCTCATGAACATGGCGATCAACGCCGCGCCGAGGCCAAATCCCTCCAGCACCTTGGGCGCGTCGGCGGCGTAGACGAGGACGACGCAGGAGGCGCCGAGCAGACCGAGGCCCACCGTGATCATGCCGACCACACCGCCCGTACGGAAAGCGATCTTCATCGCTTTGTGCGAGACGACGGTGAGATCCTTTTCCGGCTCGCCCTCCGCAGGAGTCGCTTCACGCGCAGCAGCGGCAACACGCACATTGCTTCGCACGGCGAGCCGCATACCGATGTATCCGGTGGCCGCCGAGAAAAGCGCCCCCACCAGGAAGAACAACGAGCGGCCCGCACGCTGTGACCAGTTGTCGGCCGGCAGCAGCAGAAGCAGGAAGAACACGACGACGGCAAAGATGCCGACGGTACGCAGCTGCCGGGCCAGATAGGCGTTCGCGCCCTCCTGGACGGCAGCCGCGATCTCCTTCATCCGGTCGGTGCCCTCACCGGCCGCCAGGACCTGGCGAACCAGCAGCTGGGCCACGACCAGTGCGGCGAGGGCCACGGCCGCGATGACGACGACGATCAGCCGGTTGTCATCAGTGAGTACCGCGGCTGCGAGTGAGGTGGGCCGGCCGGAAGGTACGGAAACGTGCGTCAGTTCTGCGAGTGGGGTGTTGAAGAACTCCGCCATACGTCCTCCTTGACGCTCAGCGCTCAAGACGTGGACGGATTGTAGGGAGCAGAAGCGGATCAAAACAGTGGGTGGTCAATGAAATCGGCTACCGCCCACCCAATGACAAATGATCTCTTCCGGGATTCCACCCGAATACAGTAATGGGACAGCCGCATGGCACCCGTCGGACATTCATAGATCATCGATCAAGCGCACATGAAAAAGGCCCTGCTCAGCAGGGCCCGAAAATTTTGATCACACGTCTCGCAGGAAGCCGCGGCACACCTCAGGGAAGCACGACCGCCGACGCCGTCGGCCACGTCATACGGATCACTCCGCCATCCGTGCCCGAACGGACTTCCACGTCGTCGACCAGCCCGCTGATGACGGCGAGACCCATCTCGTCCTCGACATCGGCATCCGGCTCGTCGAGTCCCCCGGCTCCGCCGCCGTTCGCTCCCGCCGGTGAGGTGTCACTGCCGGGGCCGGGCACTCCGTCGCCGACCTCGATGGAGAACGCCTTCTCCTCCTCGGTCAGAACGACGGTGACCGGAGCGGTGATGTCATGACTGCGGTGCAGCCCGACAGCGCGACTGCACGCCTCGCCGACGGCGAGTCTGACCTCGTCGAGCACCGCCTCGTCGACGCCTGCCCTACGTGCCACGGCGGCTGCCACGAGGCGGGCCGTCCTGACGTGTTCGGGCTGAGCGCTGAAGCGGAGTTCAACGGTTGGCATGCCATCCCCCTCAAACGTACGGGCGTGCTTCTCAGGGGCCCGGGCGTGGCGCCCGGTACCCCTGCTCTCAACTCTCCACCGGAAACCGACGAAGCCGGCAGTCGACCAAAAGGGTCGACCGCCTGCTCCTGGCGGCCCGTCTGCTGCCGCCCGTCGGCCTGTCACAGCCTGCCGACCGGCCTAGGAACGGCCGGCCTGCACCGACGTCAGTCGGTGGCCGCCACAGCCTCGTCGACCGTGGTGTGAATGGGAAACACCTTGGTCAGACCGGTGATCCGGAAGATCTTGAGAATGCGCTCCTGGTTGCACACCAGTCGCAGCGAGCCCTCATGGGCCCGGACACGCTTCAAGCCGCCCACGAGCACGCCGAGGCCGGTGGAGTCGAGGAAATCGACACCTTCCATGTCGACAACCAGGTGGTAGCTGCCGTCATTCACCAACTCGACCAACTGCTCGCGCAGCTTGGGCGCGGTATACACATCAATCTCGCCACCGACCTCGACGACCGTACGGTCGCCACCAGGGCCGGACACATTGCGAGTCGACAGGGACAGGTCCACGGATCCTCCAGCACCTTGCTATCGAGCGGTCGCCCCTCAGTCTCCCCGACGGAGGCCAGGGGACGGATCGCCAGCCGCGATGGCATTCAATCACTTACCAGCAGCCATGCACGACGCCTTGGGACCATTGTCCGTCACGCCAGTGACACACTCGATGCCGATGGCCAAGAATCACCGTCCCAGTCGACCGCCCGCGAGCGGGGGTTCCCGCCCCTCTCCCGACACGGTCCTCGACCGGCTCGCCGCAGGGGCGGGCCGGGCTGCGCGCATCACTCATACGGAGCACTTGCCCCCGCGCGCGGGAACCCATGCCATCTGGCCGGATCGCATCCGGCCAGAAGTGATCGCGGCAATTGCCCGGGCCGGAATCGACCATCCGTGGGCGCACCAGGCCGCCGCCGCCGAGTACGCCCTCGACGGCGAATCCGTCGTGATCGCCACCGGAACGGCGTCCGGCAAGTCCCTCGCCTACCTCGCCCCGGTCCTGAGCACCCTCCTCGACGGCTCACAGGCCCCGAACGGCCGAGGCGCCACCGCCCTGTACCTCGCGCCCACCAAGGCCCTCGCCGCCGACCAGCGGCGCTCGGTGAAGGCGCTCGCCGCACCGCTCGGCACCACCGTCCGCCCGGCCGTCTACGACGGCGACACGCCGGTCGAAGAACGCGAATGGGTGCGCCAGTACGCCAACTACGTCCTGACGAACCCCGACATGCTGCACCGGGGAATACTTCCCTCCCACCCCCGCTGGGCCTCCTTCCTGCGCGCCCTGCGCTTCGTCGTCATCGACGAATGCCACACCTACCGCGGCGTGTTCGGGTCCCACGTGGCCCAGGTACTACGCCGTCTGCGCCGCCTGTGTGCCCGCTACGGCTCCGATCCGGTCTTCCTCCTCGCCTCCGCCACCGCGGCCCAGCCCTCGGTCGCTGCGGGCCGTCTCACGGGCCTGCCCGTCAAGGAGGTCGCCGACGACGCCTCGCCCCGCGGCGAGACGGTCTTCGCCCTCTGGGAGCCGCCGCTGACGGAGCTGCACGGCGAGAAGGGGGCTCCCGTCCGCCGTACCGCCACGGCCGAGACCGCCGAGATCCTGACCGATCTGACCCTCCAGGGAGTCCGCTCGGTCGCCTTCGTACGCTCCCGGCGCGGCGCCGAGCTCATCTCCGTCATCGCCAAGGAACGCCTGGCCGAGGTGGACCCCTCCCTGCCGAAGCGGATCGCCGCCTACCGCGGCGGCTACCTGCCCGAGGAGCGCCGCGCCCTGGAGCGCGCCCTGCACTCCGGGGAGCTGCTCGGACTGGCCGCCACCACGGCCCTGGAGCTCGGCATCGACGTCTCGGGCCTGGATGCCGTCGTCATCGCCGGATATCCGGGTACCAGGGCATCCCTGTGGCAACAGGCCGGGCGCGCCGGACGCTCCGGCCAGGGCGCCCTGGCCATCCTCGTAGCCAGGGACGACCCGCTGGACACCTTCCTCGTCCACCACCCCGAGGCCCTGTTCCAGCAACCCGTGGAGTCGACGGTCCTCGACCCGGACAACCCGTACGTCCTCGCCCCGCACCTGTGTGCCGCGGCCTCGGAGCTCCCGCTCACCGAAGCCGACATCGCCCTCTTCGGCCCCGCGGTGCCCGAACTGCTGCCGCAGCTGGAGGCGGCGAAGCTGCTGCGCAGACGGGCGGCGGGCTGGCACTGGACCCGCCGCGAACGGGCCGCCGACCTCACCGACATCCGTGGCGGCGGCGGTCGCCCTGTCCAGATCGTCGAGGAAGGGACCGGCCGGCTGCTGGGCACCGTCGACGAATCGGCCGCACACACCGCGGTTCACGAGGGCGCCGTCCACCTCCACCAAGGACGCACCTACCTGGTCCGGAAACTGGATCTGGAGGACTCGGTGGCCCTCGTCGAGGAAGCCGTCCCGCCGTACTCGACCACCGCCCGCGACACCACCGCCATCGCCGTGCTGGAGACCGACACCGAGATCCCGTGGGGCGACGGACGGCTCTGCTTCGGCTCGGTGGAGGTCACCAACCAGGTCGTCTCCTTCCTGCGTCGCAGGGTGATCACGGGAGAGGTCCTCGGCGAGACGAAGCTCGACCTGCCGCCCCGCACCCTGCGCACCCGTGCCGTGTGGTGGACGGTCACCGAGGATCAGCTCGATGCGGCCAGGATCAATCCCGAGATCCTCGGTGGCGCCCTCCACGCCGCCGAACACGCTTCGATCGGGATGCTGCCGCTCTTCGCCACCTGCGACCGCTGGGACATCGGCGGTGTCTCCGTACCGCTTCACCCGGACACGCTGCTCCCGACCGTTTTTGTGTACGACGGCCACCCGGGCGGCGCCGGATTCTCCGAACGGGCCTTCCACACCGCCCGCACGTGGCTGACGGCGACCCGCCAGGCCATCGCTTCCTGCGAGTGCGAGGCGGGCTGCCCCTCCTGCATCCAGTCCCCCAAGTGCGGCAACGGCAACGAACCGCTGCACAAACGGGGTGCCGTTCGCCTGCTCACCGAACTCCTCAGAACCGCACTCCCGGACCCCGGAGACGACCGTCCCGAGACGAAGCCCGCCGAAGGCTAGACACTCGTACGGCGGTCCGGGCCGGGCAGGTGGTGCAGGGCTGTGTCGGCGCCCCAGGGCTGTGCCTGCGTTTCAGGGCTGAGCCGACGTTTCAGGGCTGAGTCGACGTGCCGGGGTCGCAGGGCAGAGCAACAGGTCCGCAGGGCCGGGCCGGTGCCGGGTTCCCGGGGCGGTGTTCTGAGCCGGTGGGGGTTCCTGAACGTGGTGGAGTCTCGGGCGGGTCCCGGGCCGGTGGGGTTGCGGAACGTGGGGGCGGAGTCCCGGGGGGGCGAACCGGCGGGCGTTGCGGCACGCAGCAGAATCCCGGGCGCCGCAGAGCTGGTCGGTGTCGCAGACCCAGTCGGCTTCGCTTCTCCGGCCGACGCCGGCGTGGCGGACGGCGGCAGAAGCTGGCCTTACGGCAGTGGCGTGGCAGACAGCGGTGCGGCGGCGGCCGACAGCGGCGGCGGGTTGGACGGCCCGGCCACCGATGGCCCCGCTCGGGACCTGACCTGCGGCGTGTACGGGCCAAAGCGCGCGCGGGCCGTCACGTCGGCAATCTCGCCCTGGATCGCGCACCGCACCACCTCCGCCCCCTGTGCGCCCGCTACACGCCTCGCCGCCCCGCATGCCTCAGATGCGCCGCGCAGCGCGCCGTCCGCCGCAGCGAGGGCCGCCAGGTCCGCCGCACCGGCCGCCTTGTGGCGGGCAGCCACGGCCTGCCCCAGCGCAAGCACCACCGCGAACACCGCGCACAGCGTCGCCGTCGTCATGGCAACCCATACGGTCGCCAGCCCTTGGTCCCGAGGCCTGGCCCTCTCCCCCGGCCCGCGCCTCTCCCCAACCCCCTTCACGCCTCTTCCCCTTTCACGACTCCGCGCCCGCCGGCTCGGCTCCGACCATGTCCTCAGCCGACGCAACCGCTACTGCACTCAACGTCAGAGCAAGCGGCCCCGGCCCCGGCGTCGGAGCCTCCACCCGGACCTGCCACAGCTCCCCGGTCCGCTGCACAGCGACCCGTGCCCGGCCCGGCGCCGATTCCCGCACCGCGGCGAGCACCGCCGCCTCCGGCTCCGAGCGTGCCGCCGCACGCGCCCCGGCCCGTGCGGCGTCCACACATCTGATCTGGTCCGCGGCCGCAACCAGTGCCCACACCAGGGCCAGGGCGAACGCCACCAGCACGGGGATGGCCATCGCAGCCTCCGCCGTCACAGCGCCGCGATCCCGATCCCGGCCCCTGGGTCGGTCCCGGTCCCGGCCGCGGTCCCCGGGTCGGCCCACCATCCGGTCCGACTCAGAACTTCGCATCGAGCGCGTCCTTGATCAGCGACTGCATCGCCGCCAGGACAGGCCCGCTGGTGACCACCTTGTAGAGCACTGCCGCGAACGCACAGGCCGCGATGGTTCCCACCGCGTACTCGGACGTAGTCATCCCTCGGTCCTGCCGGCGGGACCGGACAGACCTGTCCATCCACACACGGCGCACCACGCTCAGCGCTCGACCCATGACGTTCTTTCCCATCTCGGCCCCCGTTGATCTTCGAATTTGGTTCAGAGCGGATGCCCGAACAGGGCACCCGTGACTTCTGTCAATTGCCGTGCAGCAGGCCTGCCGCAAGCCCGATCACCACCGGCGCCACCCCCACCGCCAGAAAGGCGGGCAGGAAGCAGAGCCCGACGGGGGCGGTGATCAACACGCCCGCACGCTGGGCACGTGCCACGGCGGCACTCGCCCGCTCGGCACGCATCTCGTCGGCCAGGCGGGAGACCGCCTCCGCTGCCGGCGCCCCCGTCGCCCCGGCCCGTTCCAGACAACGGGCCAGTGGGCCGGCGCCCGGTATTGCTCCGAACCGCCCCCACGCATCGGCTGGTTCGCCCCCCAGCCGGATCTCAGCCGCCGTGCGGGCCAGCCGGTCGCCGACCGGACCGCCTATGGATTCCCCAACAGCCTCCGCAGCCTCCCGCGGACCGGCGCCCGCCGAGATGCAGGCCGTCAACAGATCTGCCGCCAGGGGCAATTGCCGGGTCACTACCGCGGCCTCGGCCGCCGCTTCCCGAGCACCGGCCTCTCGACCTCGCGCGGATCGCTGCCACCGCCACACCCCGTAGGCCGCAACGAGCCCGACCACCCAGCCGGCCGGCCCACCGACGAGGATCCAGCCGGTCGCCCAGACGCCCAGGAGCATCGCCCACCGCTGGGCACGGCCCCTGCCCCCCACTCGCTGGAACCGCCACACCCGCCGCGGACTTCCGGAGCAGACGGCCAACAACAGCGCACCCCGTCCGCGTATCGCCCGCTCCTGCCGCCTTCCGGCAAGGGCCAGGGCCGCATACACAGCCGCGCCCAGAACCGCTCCGGCAACACCGAGCCGGTGTACCTCTTCGGGGAGCCAGCTCACGGCGCCTCCCCTGCCCGGACGATCCGCCCCGCCCAGAACAGCCCCGCCGCCTCCAGCAGGCCACCTGTCACCAGACAGGCCAGTCCTCCCGGGCTGTGCAGCAGCACCCTCAGCGGGTCCGCACCGAGCGCCGCCCCCAGCCCCAGGCCCACCACCGGCAGCAAGGCCAGCACCACGACCGTCGACCACGCGCCCGCCAGTTGCGCCCGCAGCTCCTCCCGCCGACGCCGCTCGGCCTTCAGGGCCGCTTCCACACGGTCCAGACCGGCGGCGAGACCTGCCCCGCCGTCGACCGCCACCCGCCAGCAGGCCGCCACCCCTGCGAGCCCGTCCAGGCCTGGTCCGGCCGACGCCTGACGTAATGCGCCGGGCACATCACCGCCGAACCGCGCAGCCGCCAGCACCGCGGCCTCCGCCCTGCCCAAAGCCCTCGCGTTCCGTCCGGCGGCGAGCAACGCCTGCCCCGGCTCGCGTCCTGCCCGGAGCTCACCCACCACAGCCCCACAGAGCGCCGCCACCGCTTCGGCCGCCCGCTCCCGCTCACCCCGCAACGCCCGCCGCCGCAGCCATCGCCGCACCAGAGGCACCGCCGCCGCCCCCGCGAGCAGGGGCAGCACCGATTGCCCAAGCACCGCGAGAAACACCACTACAGGGGCACACAGCCATTCACGTCTCGTATCGAAGTGGGTCCGGACCACGGCCCAAACGGCCCCAAGCCCCCACCGCTGCGGTCCTCCCGCCCCGAACAACGCCCGCGCCCGCCGCACTCCCGGATCCCGTAGCACCGTCAACCCGCCCGCCAGGCCCGCGCAGACGGCCATGACCAATGCCAGTGCGTGCATCAGGGGACCCGGGCCGGCAGTTGTCACAGCGCACCCCCGACGAGCGACCCGAGCTGCTCCCAGCCGCGGTCCCGGACGAATCCATCAGCGCTCCAGCGCAGCGCGGGCACCGTGACCACGAGACCCGCCGGATCCCGCTCCAGCACGTGCACTTCGGCGAGCTTCCGCTGCCCCGCGCGGTCCCGTACGAGATGGAGCACCACGGACAGCGCGGCCGCCAACTGGCTGTGCAGCGCGGCCCGGTCGAGCCCCGCGGCAGTCCCCAGGGCTTCCAGGCGGGCCGGGACGTGCTCTGCAGCGTTGGCGTGCACCGTGCCGCATCCACCTTCGTGTCCGGTGTTCAGCGCGGCCAGCAACTCCGTCACCTCGGCGCCTCGAACCTCTCCCACCACCAGCCGGTCGGGTCGCATGCGCAGGGCCTGGCGAACCAGGTCCCGCAGCGTCACCCGCCCCGCCCCTTCCTGATTGGCAGGGCGCGACTCCAGGCGCACCACGTGCGGGTGGTCCGGGCGCAGTTCCGCCGAATCCTCGGCGAGCACGATGCGTTCCTGCTCCCCGACTGCGCCCAGGAGGCTCGACAGCAAGGTCGTCTTGCCCGCACCGGTCCCTCCGCTGATCAGGTACGAGACCCTCGCCTCGACCAGCGCCGTCAGGAACCGGTCACCGCCGGGCGGAACCGTGCCCGCCCCGACAAGCTCCGCAAGAGCGAAGGCCCGGGGCCGAACCACCCGCAGCGACAGGCATGTCGATCCCACGGACACCGGCGGCAGCACCGCATGCATCCGCGTCCCGTCGGGCAGCCTCGCGTCCACCCACGGCCGAGCGTCGTCCAGTCGGCGTCCTGCTACAGCGGCGAGCCTCTGCGCCAGTCTCCGGACGGCTGCCGCATCCGGAAAAGTGACTCCGGTCAGCTCGAGTCCGCCTCCCCGGTCCACCCACACCCGGTCCGGCGCGGACACCAGTACGTCGGTCACCGCCGGGTCAGCCAGCAGCCTTTCCAGTACTCCCGTACCGACCAGTTCGCCGCGCAACTCCTCGGCCGCTCCCAGTACTTCCGCATCGCCGAGCAGGCGGCCCTGCGCCCTGAGGGCGGCCGCCACGCCGGCCGGGGTCGGTGCCTCGCCGCTGCGGGCAAGGCGCTGGCGAACCGCGTCGAGCAGTGCCTCTGTCATGACACGCCTCCCCCGGAACGCCCTGCGACAAGGCCGCCCCCGCTGCCCGGGGCGTCCGCCAGATCCCAGAACGCCGTACAGAACCGGGCCAGTGGACCGCGGGGATCGGACCCCGGCGGCCTGCCACCGTCCTGTGACGCCGACAGCCCGGTTTCCCGGGGCAGATCTCCGACAAGGGGGAGGCCGAGCGCGTGGGCCACCCACTGCTCGTCGAGCCCTGCCGCATAGGGGCCCCGCGCGACGACCCGGAGGTCCTCCAGCACCATTCCGGCCGCCGACGCGACGCGTTTGGCTGCCGCCACCGCCCTGAGCTCTCCAGGCACCACCAGCAGCCCGAGATCCAGTTGTGCAAGAGCCTCGGCGACACTTGCGTCGACCCTGCGCGGCAGGTCCACGACGACCACCCCGCCGAGCCGGCGTGCGGCCGCGAGGACCGCCTGCATGGCCTGCGGCGGGATGACCACCTCGTCGTCCCGCCCCCAACTGAGCACGCGCAGGCCGTGCAGCGCGGGCAAGGACTCTTCCAGTGCGCCGCTGCCGACCCTGCCTTTGGAACGGGCGAAATCCGGCCATCGCATTCCGTCGTTCCCTTCACCCCCGAGCAGTACGTCGATGCCGCCACCCAAGGGATCACCGTCGATCAGCATTGTTCGCCTGCCCGACCTGGCTGCCGTCACCGCGAGCGCGCAGGCCAGCGTGGACGCGCCGGAGCCGCCCCGTCCTCCCATCACACCAACGGTGAGCGCGGGACGGCCGACGCCTTCCGCCGCATTGGCGATCTGGTCGACGAGCCAGGCCTCGGAATCGGGAAGCCGCAGGACGTATTCGGCCCCGATCTCCACCGCCCGGCGCCACACGCCCGGGTCGTCCTGGTCCCGCCCGACGAGCATCACCCCCCTCCTTCGGGCCGCGCCCCGACACCGGAGGGCCGCGTCATCACCCACCAGGACCATCGGGGCCTGTTCCCAGCCGCCCCTCCGTCCGAGGGGACCCTGATGAACTTCCGGCACCGCCCCGGCAGCCGCGCACAGCCTCAGCAGGTCGTCCAGCAACTCCACGTCCTCGGTCACGATCAACGGTCCGCCCCGCCGCTCGTCATCGATCCGCAGACCTTCTTGTACGAGGGATCCAGCCACGATCTCCGCCCCCTTCTCACTGCCCCTTCAGCACGGTTCGCGGCGATCTCGGACCGATCCGAGAAGCGCGATTCCGGAACCCGCGGACTTCGCGGGTGGAATCAACATGCAACTCCTCGGAAAAACATGTGGATCTTGCTCAAAAGCTGTGGACAACTTCAGCGTTGTGAATATCTCGGTAGCTCATACCGGCGACTTTCGCAGCGCATCCCTCCCACTACACAGCGTGACGGGACATGCTTGAGTGAGCCCTCGACAGAGTCCGGGCCCGTACAGGTGCGAAGGGAGGGAAGGCTTGATTCCAGGTGGCAGAAATGCGTCCGGACATGCGACGACCCCCGCCGGGGGGGAGAGCGGGGGTCGTCCCCACGGCCGACTCGGGGGGGGAGGAGTCGGACCGGGTTAGCACGGTCGCGAACGATCCGTGACTTCCATGGTGTACCCGAGAGCCTTCTCAGGCAAACCCACCCGCCGGAGTTTACGCCGAATGGTGGGCCCCTATGCTCACGTTTGTGGAAAACTGCTTCTCGCCGCGCACCGCAGCCTTCTTTGACCTGGACAAGACGGTCATTGCGAAGTCATCGACGCTGACCTTCAGCAAGTCCTTCTACCAAGGCGGGCTGATCAACCGCCGTGCCGTACTGCGCACCGCGTACACACAGTTCGTCTTCCTCGCCGGGGGCGCCGATCACGACCAGATGGAGCGGATGCGCGAATATCTCTCAGCACTCTGCAAGGGATGGAACGTCCAGCAGGTCAAGGAGATCGTCGCCGAGACTCTTCACGACCTGATCGACCCGATCATCTACGACGAGGCGGCAACCCTCATCGAGGAACACCACGCGGCCGGGCGGGACGTGGTCATCGTGTCGACCTCGGGCGCCGAAGTCGTCGAACCGATCGGCGAGCTGCTCGGCGCCGACCGCGTCGTCGCGACCCGGATGGTGGTCGGCGATGACGGCTGCTTCACCGGCGAGATCGAGTACTACGCCTACGGGCCGACGAAGGCCGAGGCCGTCAAAGAGCTCGCCGCATCGGAGGGATACGACCTTTCGCGCTGCTACGCCTACAGCGACTCCGCCACCGATGTACCGATGCTGGAGTCCGTCGGCCACCCCCACGCGGTCAACCCTGACCGAGCATTGAGGCGCGAGGCCGTCCTCCGGGAATGGCCGATTCTCGTCTTCGATCGACCGGTCCGCCTCAAGCAGCGACTGCCCGCGTTCTCGATGCCGCCGCGCCCGGCTCTCGTGGCCGCCGCAGCAGTCGGAGCCGCCGCCCTCGCCGCGGGACTGGTCTGGTACACCAACCGCCGCCGCGCCGCCTCAATCACCACCTGACGGCTGCCACCCCGACCGGACACCGGAAGGAGCCTCACGACGGCTGGGCAGCCACAACCGGACAGTGTCCGACTCACCCTTATTTGAACCTAAAAGTAAAGAAGTGCGGCCAGGACTTCCGCTACTCCCGGTCCTGGAGTACAAAGGATTCAACGGCCCGCGAGACCAAGGACGTCCGAGAGGATGACCTTCGAACGCAGAGTTGGCCCCACGGACCGCGCATGAAAGCCGAGCACCCACGCGACGTCGACCCGTCGATTACGGGCCAGCCGCACCAGGTAACGGGCAAAGCACCTGACCTGATGGGCATATATCGAGGACGCTTGGTAACTGGGCGGACATGCCAGCGGCGGTACCGGAATCGGTACCGCCGCAACCCTTTTCCGGCACCGCGCCAAGCGCGTTCGCCGGGCGCCGGTGCCTTACGCAGCACCTCGCTGCAGTGCTTCGCACACCGCCGTCGACTCCCTGGTGCCCAGCTCCACCGAGCGCCCACAGTGTGCGATCCAGGCGGCCATGCCCTCCGGCTTCCCGGAGAGGTAGCCTTCGAAGCCCGCGAGGTACGCCGCCCGCCCCTGCTCCGCATGGCCCACTTCGGCGGGGCAGATCGACTTCGGGTCGAGTCCGCTGCCGATCAGCACGATCCGTTCAGCGGTGCGGGCCACCAAGCCGTTGTGCGAGCCGAAGGGGCGCAGCGCCAGCAGTTCACCGTGCACGATCGACGCCGTCACCAGCGCAGGCGCCTCACTCCCGGCGATGATCAGCTGAGACAGCCCTTCCAGACGCCCTGCGACTTCATCGGCGTCCGGAACAGGCGCTTCGATGAGCGGCTCGTCCACCGACTCACCCGACAGCCGAGGGCGCCCGACGGCATCGTCACGAGTCGCCCCACCGGCCGCCACCAGATGCAGCCGCGCCAGAACCCGCAGTGGCGACTGCCGCCAGATGGAGAGCAACTGCCCCGCCTCCGCGGTCAGCCTCAAAGCGGCCCCGATCGTGCGCGCCTCGTCCTCGCCGCTGAAGTCCGTACGCCGCCGAACCTCCTCCAGATTCCAGTCCGCGCCCGAGAGCGCCGCTGAGCCACGCGCACCCCGCAAGGCCGCCTCCGCGGTGACCTCGTTACTGCGGCGACGCATGACACGGTGGCCGTACACCCTGTCCACGGACTTGCGTACGGAGTCCACCGCATCGGCGACGCCCGGCAGGGCGCCCAAGGCAGCAAGCGGGTCTGAGGCAGTCGTACTCATAAGTAGGGAGGCTACGCGCCCCCTGCACGGTTCCTCCCCCGGAGTGGCCTTCTTCACGAACCTTGACAGCGGGGAGCGACAACACCGCTACCCTAGGTGAACATGAAGATCGCTTTCGTGGGGAAGGGCGGCAGCGGCAAGACCACGCTGTCCTCGCTCTTCATCCGCCACCTCGCTGCCAATGAAGCCCACGTCGTCGCGGTGGACGCCGACATCAACCAGCATCTCGGGGCCGCGCTGGGCCTGGAAGAGACGGAGGCCGCCGCCTTGCCCGCCATGGGGGCGCAGCTGCCTCTCATCAAGGACTACCTGCGCGGTAGCAACCCGCGCATCGCGTCCGCCGAGACGATGATCAAAACAACACCACCGGGCGAGGGCTCACGGCTGCTGCGGGTCCGCGAGGACAACCCCGTCTACGAAGCCTGCGCACGGACGGTGAGGCTCGATGACGGGGACATCCGGCTGATGGCCACCGGCCCGTTCACCGAGTCCGACCTCGGGGTGGCCTGCTACCACTCCAAGGTCGGAGCGGTCGAGCTGTGCCTCAACCACCTGGTCGACGGTCCGGACGAATACGTAGTGGTCGATATGACGGCGGGATCGGACTCGTTCGCCTCCGGGATGTTCACGCGTTTCGACATGACATTCCTGGTGGCCGAGCCGACCCGGAAGGGAGTCTCCGTATATCGCCAGTACAAGGAATACGCACGGGACTTCGGCGTCGCCCTGAAGGTCGTCGGCAACAAGGTGCAGGGCGAGGACGATCTCGAATTCCTGCGCGAGGAGGTCGGCGACGACCTGCTGGTCGGCATCGGCCAGTCCAACTGGGTCCGGACCATGGAGAAGGGCAGGCCGGCCCCGTTCGATCTGCTCGAGGCCGACAACCGGATGGCCCTCCAAGCCCTGCAGAACGCCGCGGAGGACTCGTACGAACAGCGCGACTGGGAACGCTACACCCGCCAGATGGTGCACTTCCACCTGAAGAACGCGGAGAGCTGGGGCAACGAGAAGACCGGTGCCGACCTGGCCGCCCAGGTCGACCCCGCCTTTGTACTGAAGGAACGCTTCACGGACGTAGGCGCCGCCCAGCCGGCCTGACCGCCGCCCAGCGCCCTCCCTACCACCCAGCCGGCCTGCCCACCGGCGGAGGCGGCCCACCGACCGGCTGACGAACCCTGGACCCAGTCGGCGAGCCCCGGACCCGTCGGTGGGCCCGCGACCCGCCGACGCGCCGGTCGACCGGCCGGGCATGCTCCGGACGAGAAGCCCTATTCCGCGCTCCTGTCGGCGTCTTCACCTGCCGACCGGTCGGCAGGTCCGGCCGGTACGGGGCTGCCAGCGGGCTTCCTCGGAGCGGCCCCTCCGAGGAAGGACGCCCATCCCTGCTGGGGCTCCTGACCGACCTTCAGTGTTCCGAGCCTGGCCAGCGTCGCCGGGTCCTGCGCATCCAGCCAGTCGGCAAGCTGACGGAAGGAGACACACTGCACATCCTGCTGGGTGCAGACGGTCTTGATCGTCTCCTCGATGGCACGCATATAGGTGCCACCGTTCCAGGACTCGAAGTGATTGCCGATGATCAGAGGTGCACGGTTGCCCTTGTACGAGCGAGCGAAGGCCTGAAGCAGACCGTCCCGCATCTGGTTGCCCCAGTACGCGTGCTGGTTCGGGTCCCCCTGCGTCGTGCCGGACTGGTTGAACATGAAGTTGTAGTCCATCGAGAGGGTCTCGAAGGCGCGGCCGGGAACCGGCACGAGCTGGAGGGGGAGATCCCAGACGCCGTCCTTCTTCGCCGGCCAGACCTGGTTGCCGACCCCGCTCGAGTCATAGCGGAATCCCATAGTCCGTGCCGCTGCGACCATGTTCTTCTGCCCTTCGAGGCAGGGCGTGCGTGCGCCGACAAGTTCCTTGTCGTAGTCGAAGGGCAACGGGGCTTCGGTCTTGAGCAGCGGGGCGTTGGTCTTCCAGTTCTTGACGAAGGACTTCGCCTGGCTGATCTCGCTCTTCCACTCCTCGACGGTCCAGGTGCCCACACCACCGTCCGGACCGCAGAAGTGCCCGTTGAAGTGGGTGCCGATCTCGTTGCCGTCGAGCCAGGCGGCACGCAGTTCGTCCAGCGTGTCGCGGATGCCCTCCGTGTCGTTGAAGCCGATGTCGGAGCGGCCGGCCGAATGCTGCGGCGGGTCGTAGAGGGCCTTCTTCTCCTCCGGCAGCAGATACACACCGCTGAGGAAGTACGTCATCTTCGCGTCGTACTTCTTCGCGACACTGCGGAAGTGCGAGAAGAGCTTCTGACTGTCCTCCCCCGCGCCGTCCCAGGAGAACACCACGAACTGCGGCGGCTTCTGGCCTGCCTTCAGGCGCTTCGCCACGGGGAGTTTCGGCTGAGCTCCGGTGTAGGCCGTCGAGCCGTCACCGATGACCTTGACCGCGCCCTTGGGCGCTGCCGCCGGGGAGTGCTCCCCCGCGTCGGCCTCTGACTTCTTTGCGGTGCCGGTACCACCGGCACCGGTACCCGAGCAGCCCGCCAGGCCGGCGATCAATGCAGTGGCTACGGCGCCCAGGGCGATCCTCTTCGTGGCGGCCATCATTACGTCCACCCTCTTCCTTGCAGAAGTCGTGCGTTGAAGTGCCACACGGCGCCGTCAACGTCGCACGCAGCTCTGCGGGAATCAGTACGACAAGCCGGATGAAAAGCTGCTTATTCACTTGAATGAGTGACTCAATGGGCTATCTGATCGAAAACATGGACACAGTTCTTTACTCTCCATTACGATCCGTTTACTGAGAGTTGAGAAATCCCGCCGCTGCACGCCGTGACCCACGGCCGCGTCATCAATGTCCGCGACCGCGCTGCCCCGGAGGAGACGGGAACATGTCTGCCTGCGTCCCCACCCGCGACGACCACACATCCCGCAGTTCGCGCCCGCCCCGAGCCTCGGGAATCAAGCGAACTCACAGCCCCCCACCACCGCCCCGAGGCCGTCGTTTCCGCGTCTCGGGCAACAATCTGTCCGCATCGATCACTGTCTTTCTGATCGCCGTCCCCATGTCGCTCGGCCTCGCCGTCGCCATGGATGCTCCGCTCGAGGCCGGACTGGTCTCAGCGGCCATCGGCGGCATCGTCGCCGGACTGCTCGGCGGCGCTCCTCTCCAGGTCAGCGGCCCGTCCGCCGGACTGACCGTGGTCACAGCCGAGCTGATCCAGATCTACGGCTGGCGAACCACCTGCGCAATCACCATCGGTGCAGGGCTCCTGCAGATCCTGTTGGGCTCGTTGAGAGCCGCCCGCAGTGCACTGGCCGTCAGCCCTGCCATCGTCCACGGCACTCTCGCCGGCATCGGTGTGGCCATCGCGCTCGCCCAGCTGCACATCGTGCTCGGCAGCACACCGCAGAGTTCCGTCCTCGACAACGCCCTTTCACTGCCTGCTCAGTTGACGCAGCTCAGCCCGGCCGCACCTCTCATCGGCGGACTGACCGTCGCTCTGCTTGTCCTGTGGCCACGGCTACCGGGACGCATCGGGCTCATGGTGCGCCGGATTCCGGCAGCACTCGCCGCCGTGGCGATCGCGACGGCCGTGGCCGCCGTGGCCACACCCGGAATCGCCCGGGTCGATCTGCCGTCCTGGAGCTCGCACGCGCTGCCCGAGCTGCCGCAAGGGTCTGCCGCCGCCCTGGCCACCGCAGTCCTCACGGTCATGCTGGTCGCCAGCCTGGAATCCCTGCTCTCCGCAGTCGCCGTGGACAAACTGGCTGCCGACCGGGCGGCCGCCCCGCCCAAGGACGGCACGACACCAGCCACACCCGTGAAGCGCTCCGATCTCGACCGTGAGCTGCGCGCCCAGGGCGTCGCCAACGCGCTGGCGGGAATGTTCGGCGGGCTCCCCGTGTCCGGGGGTGCGGTGCGCAGCTCGGCGAATGTACGGGCGGGGGCGACGGGGCGATCCGCCACGGTGCTGCACGGCTTGTGGGTGCTGCTGGCCGCCATGCTGCTGGTCGCAGCTCTCGAGTGGATCCCACTGGCTGCGCTCGCCGCTCTGGTGATGGTGGTCGGCATCCAGATGGTCAGCTTCGCTCACATCCGTAACGTTCATAAGCACCGCGAATTCCCGGTGTACGGAGCCACGATCACCGGCGTGATCCTGGCCGGCGTCCTCAAGGGCGTGGCGATCGGAATCGCCGTAGCCGTCGTCATCGCCCTGCACCGGCTGGCCCGCACCAGGATCACCGTGTCGAAGCGGGAAGGCAGGTACGTGGTGACCGTCCGGGGGCAGTTGACCTTCCTGGCCGTTCCCAGGCTCAGCCGGACGCTCGGGCGGCTCCCCCAAGGGGCCGACGCGGTCGTCGAGTTGGACGGATTCTTCATGGACCACGCGGCGTACGAGACGATCCAGGAGTGGCGTACCAGCCAGATCGCCCTGGGCGGCCGGATCGTCTTCACCGGGCGGTCCGGGGGCCGGATCGGGGAGCCTGCGTCAGCGGCTCATTCCTGCTGCCGCCCATGGACCCCGTGGCGCAACCACCACTGCCACGACCGGTCCGAGCACACCATCGAGAGCGCAGCCTCCACGGCGACGGCCTCCACAGCCGCCCCCGCCCCGACTGCCGCCAGCGCCGACCGGCGCGGCGCCCATTGGCTACTCAGAGGCCTCAGCTCATTTCAGCGCACCACGGCCCCGCTGGTTCGCGAAGAGCTGGCACGACTGGCCGCCGAGGGCCAGCGGCCCTCCCAGCTGTTCATCACCTGCGCCGATTCCCGCCTGGTGACAAGCATGATCACATCAAGCGGCCCGGGGGACCTCTTCACCGTGAGGAACGTCGGCAATCTCGTTCCGCTGCCGGAGGAGGAGGGCGAAAGCAGCGACGACTCCGTGGCTGCCGCGATCGAGTACGCGGTGGATGTGCTGAAGGTCGAGTCGATCACCATCTGCGGTCACTCCGGATGCGGCGCCATGCAGGCTCTGATGGGGGGCGCGCCGGATGCTCCCAGAACCCCCCTGTGGCGTTGGCTTCGGCACGGCCTGCCGAGCCTCGATCGCATGAAGTCCCGCCACCACACCTGGGCGCGTATCTCCGGGCGGCTGCCCGCCGATGCGGTGGAGCAGCTCTGCCTGACCAATGTGGTCCAGCAGTTGGATCATCTGCGGGCCCATGACTCGGTCGCGCGCCGACTCGCCGCAGGAACCTTGCAGCTCCACGGCATGTATTTCCACGTCGGCGAGGCACAGGCGTACTTGCTGACCGAGGGAGAAAGTTCCGGCACCGGCCCGGACGAGGTCTTCGCCCGCGTCGCACCCGGCCCGGAACCCGGCACCGAGCCCAGCTGGGACCCCAGCCGGGGGCCCGGCCCCGAGCTCACCGCCGAACTCGCCCCTGAGCTCGCCCTTGAGCGCACCCCTCAACCCTGCGGTCCCCCTGTCCGAGCTGCCCACGCCGTACCCGGCACAGCGGTCGACGCCTGAACCGCATGTGTCCCAGGTCCGTGAGACCTTGTGGTCCCGCTTCCACAGTGCACAAACCCACCTGTGGAAGCGGGGCGTGTGCCCCCATACACGAGACACAGGTCTAAACCAATTCCCGGCAGACACTTGTCACCTGGCCTGCGGCCTGATGAGCTGTCCCCCGGGACACAACGGACACCCTGGGAATGGGAGATGTCGTGAGCAACGAAAGCCTGGCCAATCTGCTCAAGGAGGAGCGGCGGTTCGAACCGCCTGCCGATCTGGCCGCGAACGCCAACGTGACAGTGGAGGCGTACGAGCAGGCCGATGCGGACCGGCTGGGCTTCTGGGCCGAGCAGGCCCGCCGCCTGACCTGGGCCACTGAGCCGACCGAAACGCTCGACTGGAGCAACCCGCCCTTCGCGAAGTGGTTCGCCGACGGCAAACTCAACGTCGCGTACAACTGCGTGGACCGCCACGTCGAAGCGGGGAACGGTGACCGGGTCGCCATCCACTTCGAGGGCGAGCCCGGTGACAGCCGCGCGATCACCTACGCGGAGCTGAAGGACGAGGTCTCCCGCGCCGCCAATGCCCTCACCGAGCTCGGTGTCGGTAAGGGCGACCGGGTCGCCGTCTATCTGCCGATGATCCCCGAGGCAGCCGTCGCGATGCTGGCCTGCGCCCGTATCGGCGCCGCCCACTCGGTCGTCTTCGGCGGATTCTCCGCCGACGCCATCGCGGCCCGCATCCAGGATGCGGACGCCAAGGTCGTCATCACCGCCGACGGCGGCTACCGCCGTGGGAAGCCGACCGCGCTCAAGCCCGCCGTGGACGACGCCGTCGCCCGTTTCGACAGCGTCGAGCACGTGCTCGTGGTCCGCCGCACCGGGCAGGACACCGCCTGGACCGAGGGCCGGGACGTCTGGTGGCACGAGATCACCGGCCGGCAGTCCGTCGAGCACGCCCCCGAGGCCTTCGAGGCGGAGAACCCGCTCTTCATCCTCTACACCTCGGGTACGACGGGTAAGCCGAAGGGCATCCTGCACACCTCGGGCGGATACCTCACGCAGGCGGCGTACACGCACCACTCGGTCTTCGACCTCAAGCCCGAGACGGATGTGTACTGGTGCACCGCCGACATCGGCTGGGTCACCGGACACTCCTACATCGTCTACGGCCCGCTCGCCAACGGCGCGACCCAGGTCATGTACGAGGGCACACCCGACACCCCGCACCAGGGGCGCTTCTGGGAGATCGTCCAGAAGTACGGCGTCACGATCCTCTACACGGCACCGACGGCGATCCGTACGTTCATGAAGTGGGGAGACGACATCCCCGCCAAGTTCGACCTGTCGTCGCTGCGTGTCCTCGGTTCGGTCGGTGAGCCGATCAACCCCGAGGCATGGATGTGGTACCGCAAGCACATCGGTGCCGACGCCTGTCCGATCGTGGACACCTGGTGGCAGACGGAGACCGGCGCGATGATGATCTCGCCGCTTCCCGGGGTCACGGCGACCAAGCCCGGCTCGGCGCAGCGCGCACTGCCCGGCATCTCGGCCACCGTTGTCGACGACGAGGCCCGCGAGGTACCGGACGGCGGGGGCGGCTACCTCGTCCTGACCGAGCCGTGGCCGTCGATGCTCCGCACCATCTGGGGCGACGACCAGCGTTTCATCGACACCTACTGGTCACGCTTCGAGGGCAAGTACTTCGCGGGCGACGGTGCGAAGAAGGACGACGACGGTGACATCTGGCTGCTCGGCCGGGTCGACGACGTGATGCTCGTGTCCGGGCACAACATCTCCACCACCGAGGTCGAGTCGGCTCTCGTCTCGCACCCCTCGGTCGCCGAGGCGGCCGTGGTCGGTGCCAATGACGAGACGACCGGTCAGGCAATCGTCGCGTTCGTGATACTGCGCGGCACCGCCACCGCCTCCGAGGAGCTCGTCGCCGAGCTGCGGAACCACGTCGGCACCACGCTCGGCCCGATCGCCAAGCCCAAGCGGGTGCTGCCGGTCGCCGAGTTGCCGAAGACCCGGTCCGGCAAGATCATGCGGCGCCTGCTGCGAGACGTCGCCGAGAACCGTGAGCTGGGCGATGTCACCACGCTCACCGACTCCTCGGTGATGGACCTCATCCAGACACAGCTGCCGACGGCGTCCACGGAGGACTGAGCCGATCCAGTTTCTTTCGTACGGCTCGTAGGGGCATCCGGCAACGCGCCGGGTGCCCCTTCGCGCGTCCAGGGTGAAGATGCGCTTCGATGGGCGACGAGCACTGGATACGTCCATCGGCACCCCGGGTACAGTGACGACCGCGGCCTCTTCGTCAACGGAACAGGCCGACAACCTCATATCAAATTTTCACAGGGGCGCCGGGAAGTCTGGTCGGCACGTGCATCTGCCATGCCATCGCTGCCGTACCCGACCCGGAGGTCTCCCCTCGTGGCCGCGCCTGTACCCCCTTCCCCCCGCCGTACGCTGCTCGGCCGCCTCTCCCTGCCCGAGAGGAACTACGTCGCCGAGGCGTTGAGGGCCGAGACGGTCGGCGGCGTCATCCTTCTGGTCGCTGCCGTCAGCGCGCTGATCTGGGCGAACACCCTCGGTTCCAGCTACGCGGCCGTCAGCGACTTCCACTTCGGCCCCGCATCGCTGGGGCTCGATCTCTCCGTGGCCCATTGGGCGGCCGACGGACTCCTCGCCGTCTTCTTCTTCGTCGCAGGCGTCGAACTCAAACGCGAACTGGTCGCGGGCGAACTGCGCGACCCCCGGGCAGCGGCCCTGCCCGTGGCCGCCGCTCTGTGCGGCATGGCCGTTCCCGCCGTCGTCTACACCCTTGCCGCCGTGTTCGGGAGAGGCTCCGCAGCCGGCTGGGCGGTGCCCACCGCCACCGACATCGCGTTCGCACTGGCAGTTCTCGCGGTCATCGGCACGACGCTGCCGGCGGCGCTGCGCGCGTTCCTGCTCACCCTCGCCGTGGTCGACGATCTGTTCGCGATCCTCATCATCGCGATCTTCTTCACCGAGAACATCAACTTCCTGGCCCTCGCGGGGGCCTTCGCCGGTCTGGCCGTGTTCTACCTCCTGCAGCGCGTGGAAGTCCGTGGCTGGTACGTCTACCTGCCGCTCGCCCTGGTGATCTGGGGGCTGATGTACAACAGCGGCGTCCACGCCACGATCGCCGGTGTCGCCATGGGGCTCATGCTCCGTTGCACCAGGCGCGAAGGTGAGTCCCAGTCTCCCGGCGAACACATCGAGCACCTGGTGCGCCCCTTTTCCGCCGGGTTCGCCGTGCCGGTGTTCGCACTGTTCTCGGCCGGTGTCACCCTCAAGGGCGATGCCCTGGCGGGCGTCTTCACCCGGCCCGAAACACTCGGTGTGGTCCTCGGCCTGGTCGTCGGCAAGACGATCGGCGTCTTCGGCGGCACCTGGCTCGTCGCCCGCTTCACCAAGGCGGAGTTGAACAAGGACCTGGCCTGGGCGGATGTGCTCGCCGTGGCCGCACTCGCCGGGATCGGCTTCACCGTTTCGCTGCTCATCGGGGAGCTCGCCTTCGCGGGCGACGAGGGCATGATCAACGAGGTCAAGGCCGCGGTCCTGCTCGGTTCCCTCATTGCCGCCGTACTCTCCGGTGTACTGCTGAAAGTCCGGGTACGCAGATACAGGGCTCTGTACGAGGCGGAGGAGCTCGACGAGGACGAATCGGGAGTGCCCGACATCTACGAGCAGGAGGACCCGGAGTACCACCTGCGGATGGCTGCGCTCCACGAGAGGAAGGCTGCCGAGCACCGCCGCCTTGCCGAACAGGCGGGGGCAGCGAGCAGCAAGCCGGACAGTCCGGCATGATCTGACATCGGATGTACTGAAGAGGAGAGGGAGTCAGGGATGAGCGACCCCGGCAACTACGCGGGCAGCGCGGACCGTAGTCTCGGACAGCTGTTCGCTTCCGCGACGGCTGAGATGTCTGCGCTGGTGCACGACGAGATCGCCCTGGCCAAGGCCGAGGTACGCCAGGACGTCAAGCGGGGCGTGATCGGCAGCGTGGCGTTCATCGTCACGGGCGTGCTGATCCTGTTCGCGATCCCCGTGCTCAGCTTCGCGGCAGCCTATGGGATCCACAATCTGGGGCTGGGGCTCGCCTGGTCGTTCCTGATCGTGGGCGGCGCGTTCATTCTGCTGGGGATCCTTCTCGCCCTGTTCGGCCTCGCCAAGTTCAAGAAGGTCAAGCCGCCGGAGAAGTCCATCGCTTCGGCCAAGCAGACCGCGGCGGTCCTGCAGGGCGTCAAGCCGCACCCCCGTCCCACCGAACCCGTAGGTGCGATCGGCCGGGCGCCGGGCAGCACGCTCGCGGACAGGGCCATCGAGAGCCGCCCGGTCCAGGACAAGGCGGCCGCTGTGGCACGCTCGTCGACATGACCGACCCCGATTTCAGCGCATCCGGCCCGTACGGCCCAGTGGGACCGTTGGGACCGGCTGCCGGTTCCGGCGGTCCCGTACGTCTCGACGGTCCCTGGACCCACCGCGATGTGGCGGCCAACGGTGCACGCTTCCATATCGCCGAGCTCGGCGACGGGCCGCTCGTGCTGCTGCTGCACGGCTTCCCGCAGTTCTGGTGGACCTGGCGCCATCAGCTGACTGCGCTCGCCGATGCCGGTTTCCGCGCGGTCGCGATGGACCTGCGCGGGGTGGGCGGCAGCGACCGCACGCCCCGGGGCTACGACCCGGCCAATCTGGCGCTCGACGTCACCGGTGTGATCCGCTCGCTCGGCGAGCCGGACGCGGCGTTGGTCGGACATGACATGGGCGGCTATCTCGCCTGGACGGCCGCGGTGATGCGGCCCAAACTCGTACGACGTCTCGTGGTGTCGTCGATGCCGCATCCCCGCCGGTGGCGGTCCTCGATGCTCTCCGACTTCGCACAGTCCAAGGCCGGTTCGCACGTCTGGGGTTTCCAGCGGCCTTGGGTGCCGGAGCGTCAGCTCGTCGCGGACGAGGCGGCGTTGGTCGCCCGGCTGATCCGTGACTGGTCCGGTCCGCGGACCCTGGGCTTTCCCGACGACAAGACGGTGGACGTCTACCGCCGCGCCATGTGCATCCCTTCGACGGCTCACTGTGCGATCGAGCCCTACCGTTGGATGGTTCGTTCGCTGGCCCGTCCGGACGGCGTCCAGTTCAACCGGCGCATGAAGCGCCCCGTGCGCGTACCGACGCTGCATCTGCACGGTTCACTCGATCCGGCGATCCGCACACGTAGTTCCGCGGGGTCCGGCGAGTACGTCGAAGCCCCGTACCGTTGGCGACTTTTCGACGGTCTGGGGCACTTCCCCCACGAGGAGGATCCGGTCGCGTTCTCGACCGAACTCATCAACTGGCTCAAGGATCCCGAGCCCGACCGGTAGCCGACGGGCACAGGTGCCCGACGAACAGCCAATTGCCTGCCGCATAAGCCAATTGGCTGACTCCCACGCGATTACCGACCTTGGGTCACGGGCAGACGTCGGGGTATGGGCTGGACGCGCGACTTCAGTGACGCAGCACGCAACCGCCGCTCGACCGCTCCTGCTGGTCCGAGCACTCATGAGGGGGGCGGCTCTCCGAGCCGGGTGCACGATGTGAGCGATTTCCATGATCTTCGGCTGGGCATTCCGCGTATTCTGCACCGCCGGGCCCGATGGGTCTCGGCGCGGCTGCGGCATCCCCGTGGATGACACAGCAGTCGTCCGACCCGCCACGGCGTAGACACCGGGCGGGCTGTGCCCGCGACGTACCCGGCGCACCTGCCTCGCACACGCGCCGGGTGTCGCGCTACTTCCCGGTCAGAGCGCGCAGCCCTGACTGTCGACCTGCTGGTTAGCTGCCCTGCCGAGCTCGATGTCCTCGCGGATTTCGTCGGCCGTCAGCGCGTAGCCCGTGTCCGGGTCGTCGAGCGACTTGGCGAACACCACTCCGTAGACCTTGCCGTCCGGAGTGAGCAGCGGTCCGCCGGAGTTGCCCTGACGCACGGTCGCGAACAGGGAGTACACATCGCGCCTCACGGTGCCCCGGTGGTAGATGTCCGGGCCGTCGGCGTCGATGCGGCCCCGGATACGGGCGGAGCGTACGTCGTAGGCGCCGTTCTCCGGGAAGCCGGCGACGATGGCGTCGTCGCCGCTCTCCGCGTCGCTGCGGGTGTCGGAGAAGCGCAAGGGCTCCGCGTCGAGGTCCGGGACGTCCAGTACGGCGATGTCGCGCTGCCAGTCGTAGAGGACGACCTTCGCGTCGTACAGCCGGCCTTCGCCGCCGATCTGCACGGTCGGCTCGTCGACGCCGCCGACCACATGGGCGTTGGTCATCACGCGGCGGTTCGAGAAGACGAAGCCGGTGCCCTCCAGGACCTTGCCGCAGCCCGGCGCCATGCCGACGACCTTGACGATGGACTTCTTGGCGCGGGCGGCGACGGGGCTGCCCGCAAGCGCCGGGTCCGGGGCCTTGACCTCGGTGATCGGTTCATTGGCGAAGGGGCTGAAGACCTGCGGGAAGCCGTTCTGGGCCAGGACCGAGGAGAAGTCCGTGAACCACGTGGAGGCCTCATCGGGCATCACCCGGGAGACTCCGAGCAGGACCGAGGAACTACGGACCTCCTTGCCCAGGGTCGGCAGTGACGTGCCCGCAAGTGCGGAGCCGATCAGCCAGGCGACCAGCAGCATGGCCACCACGTTGACCAGCGAGCCGCCCGTGGCGTCCAGGGCGCGCGCGGGCGACCACGTGATGTATCGGCGGAGTTTGTTACCGAGGTGGGTGGTGAACGCCTGTCCTACGGAGGCGCACACGATCACGATCACGACCGCGACGATGGCAGCTGTGGAGGAGACTTCCGACCCGTCGGTCATCTGATCCCAGATGACCGGCAGCAGGTAGACGGCGACAAGACCGCCGCCCAGAAACCCGATCACGGACAGAATGCCGACGACGAAACCCTGGCGGTATCCGATGACCGCGAACCACACGGCGCCGACCAGCAGCAGGATGTCCAGCACATTCACCGTCTATAGCCTCGCAGATTCGTCACCTGGCCCGTCCGGTTCGACGGGGTCCGGGCCAGGCCCGGAACAGCGCAGCACGGGAGTCAGCCTGTCATGCGCGCCAGTCGAGCGGCACCTGCTTGGCCCTGTCCCAAGGGCGTTCCCACCCCGCGTAGTGCAGAATCCGGTCGATCACACCGGCTGTGAATCCCCAGACCAGGGCGGATTCGACCAGAAATGCCGGACCCCGGTGGCCGCTCGGATGGACGGCGGTGGCCCGGTTGGCCGGATCCGTGAGATCCGCCACGGGGACGGTGAAGACGCGGGCGGTCTCGGCCGGGTCGACCACGCCGACGGGGCTCGGCGTCCGCCACCAGCCGAGGACGGGCGTGACCACGAAGCTGCTCACCGGAATGTAGAGACGGGGCAGGACACCGAAGATCTGGACACCGCTCGGATCGAGGCCTGTCTCCTCCTCGGCCTCCCGCAGCGCCGCCCTGAGCGGTCCGGTGGTCGCCTCGTCACCGTCCTCCGGGTCGAGAGAGCCCCCGGGGAAGGACGGCTGGCCTGCATGGGAGCGCAAGGATCCGGAGCGCTCCATCAGGAGCAGCTCGGGTCCGCGCTCTCCCTCCCCGAAGAGGATCAGGACGGCCGACTGGCGGCCGGCTCCGCTCTCGGGCGGCAGAAACCTGCTGAGCTGCTGGGCCTGGACGCTCTGCGCCGCGCTCGCAACGGGGTCCAGCCAGCCGGGCAGCCCTTCAGTGGTGACGGTGACCACGCTGTCGTGGGGCGCCGCGCTGCCGTGGGGCGCACCTGTCTGCGACGCGTCCGTTCGCGTCGTGGCCGCCTGTGTCGTGGCCGCGTTCCCTGCGGCCCGTGTCCTTTGTGCGTGCGTCATGGGCACCCCCGTCGTTGCAACGCCTGTCGTCTGCCATTTCGTTCCGGATACGGGTGGGGCACCCGCGGGGACGGATGGCCGTCACCCGGCTCCCAGGGGTGGGGCGGGCATGCCCGGGTAGTCCGGGGGCGGGCTGAGGCGCTGGCCGGGATATCCGCCCATCTCGTACTTGAGAAGCTTCCTGGCCTTCTCCGGGTCGGTCTCGCCCTCACCGTACGAGGGGCAGAGCGGGGCGATCGGACAGGCGCCGCAGGCGGGCTTGCGGGAGTGGCAGATGCGGCGGCCGTGGAAGACCACGCGGTGCGAGAGCATCGTCCACTCGCTCTTCGGGAAGATCACCGCGATCTCCGCCTCGACCTTTTCCGGGTCCTCCTGCTCCGTCCACTTCCAGCGGCGGACCAGTCGCCCGAAGTGGGTGTCCACCGTGATGCCCGGTACGCCGAAAGCGTTGCCGAGGACGACATTGGCCGTCTTGCGGCCGACGCCGGGCAGCTTCACGAGATCGGCGAGGCGGCCGGGGACCTCACCGCCGAAGTCGTCCCGGAGGGCCGCCGACAGGCCGATCAGGGACCTTGTCTTGGCCCGGAAGAAGCCGGTCGGCCGGATGATCTCCTCGAGCTTCTCGGGTGCGGCGGCAGCCATGTCCTCGGGCGTCGGACAGGCGGCGAAGAGTGCGGGAGTCGTCTGGTTGACCCTCAGGTCGGTGGTCTGGGCGGAGAGCACCGTGGCCACCAGGAGCTCGAAGGGGTTACGGAAATCCAGCTCGGGATGGGCATACGGATAGAGCTCGGCCAGCTCGCGGTTGATCCTGCGGGCACGGCGGACCATCGCGAGGTGCGATTCCGGTTTCGCCGTCCTCTTCGCTGCCGTGGACGCCCCGGCCGGGCGCTTCGCGGCATTTTTCCGACCCCGAACGGGCTGTTCGCCCACAGCGGAATTCTTGTCCTCCGACACCCCATCAGCCCCCTTGGCCTGCGCTCTCACCGGCTTTCCGGACACTCGGCCAGCCTAGGGCCAGGCGCCGACATCCGCCCCGGTCACCGCCCATCCACGCCCAATCGGCCCCCCTGCCGTAGGGTCCGGCACGCCCGTGCGTCAAACTGGTTTGTGATTGATCGCACGGTTTTACCGTCCGGCATCATGGGGACCACGGTTCCCTGAACAGGCCGACAAGGAGAGAACTCGTGGACGACGTTCTGCGGCGCGCCCCGCTTTTCGCGGCGCTCGATGATGAGCAGGCCGCGGAGCTCCGCGCCTCGATGAGTGAGGTGACCCTCGCGCGCGGTGACGCGCTGTTCCACGAGGGCGACCCGGGCGACCGCCTGTATGTGGTCACCGAAGGCAAGGTGAAGCTCCACCGCACCTCACCCGACGGACGCGAGAACATGCTGGCCGTCCTCGGTCCCGGCGAGCTGATCGGAGAGCTGTCGCTCTTCGACCCGGGCCCGCGCACCGCCACCGCGACCGCGCTCACCGAGGTCAAGCTCCTCGGCCTCGGCCACGGCGACCTGCAGCCCTGGCTGAACGCGCGCCCCGAGGTGGCCACCGCGCTGCTGCGCGCCGTCGCCCGAAGGCTGCGCAAGACCAACGACCAGATGTCCGACCTGGTCTTCTCCGATGTGCCGGGCCGTGTCGCCCGTGCACTCCTCGACCTGTCGCGCCGCTTCGGCGTCCAGTCGGAGGAGGGCATTCACGTCGTGCACGACCTGACCCAGGAAGAGCTGGCCCAGCTGGTCGGCGCCTCCCGCGAGACGGTCAACAAGGCACTCGCGGACTTCGCGGGCCGCGGCTGGCTGCGCCTCGAGGCACGCGCCGTGATCCTGCTGGACGTGGAGCGGCTGGCGAAGCGTTCGCGCTGAGCGCCGACGCCCACCGGGTACGAAACCGCCGAGAGGCCCCACCGGACGGTGGGGCCTCTCGCGTGTCCGGGAAGGGCCCGATCACTCGATCAGCCCGTGTTCGACCAGGTACTCCAGCTGGGCCCGCACCGACAGCTCCGCGGCAGGCCACAGCGAACGGTCCACGTCCGCGTACACCGCCGCCACCACCTCCGCCGGTGTCCGGTGACCGGCTTCCACGGCTGTCTCCACCTGGGCCAGCCGGTGTGCACGGTGGGCGAGGTAGAACTCGACCGCCCCCTGGGCGTCCTCCAGCACCGGACCGTGCCCCGGGAGCACCGTGTGCACCCCGTCGTCGACCGTCAGCGAGCGCAGTCTCCGCAGCGTGTCGAGGTAGTCGCCGAGCCGGCCGTCCGGGTGCGCGACGAGCGTCGTGCCGCGTCCGAGAATCGTGTCGCCCGTCAGCACCGCACGGTCGGCCGGCAGGTGGAAGGAGAGCGAATCCGCGGTGTGCCCCGGGGTCGGCACGACCCGGAGCTCGAGCCCACCGGTGGTGATCACGTCACCCGCCGTCAGCCCCTCGTCGCCCAGGCGCAGCGCCGCGTCCAGGGCGCGCACCTTGGTACGGGTGAGCTCGGCGAAGCGCGCCGCACCCTCGGCGTGATCGGGATGGCCGTGCGTGAGCAGCGTGAGGCCGACGCGCCGCCCGGACTTCTCCGCGGTGTCGATGACGGCCCGCAGATGTCCTTCGTCGAGGGGACCCGGGTCGATGACGACCGCGAGATCGGAATCCGGCTCCGCGACGATCCAGGTGTTGGTGCCGTCCAGAGTCATCGCCGACGCGTTGGGCGCGAGGACGTTCACCGTACGGGTGGTGGCCGGGCCGGAGAGGACGCCGCCGCGGGGCTGTCCGGGAAGCGCTGCCGCGTCGCTCATACGGAATCGCCCCCGGCGCCGCCGGTCGGGAGGTGTTTGGTGAACTCCTCGTGCCCCGGCCAGCTCAGCACCAACGCGTCGCCCTCCATACGGGCCTGTGCGAGCACAGGAGTCAGGTCCTGGGAATCCGCTGCCTTCAGCGCCTCTGCGGCCGTTCCGTACGGCCTCAGCGCCCGCAGCGTGGCCACCGTCGGCGGCATCATCAGCAGTTCGCCCTTGTCGTAGCCGTCGGCGGCCTCGCCCGGACTGATCCACACCGTCCGGTCAGCCTCCGTGGAAGCGTTGCGGGTGCGCTGGCCCTCCGGGAGCGCGGCCACGAAGAACCAGGTGTCGTACCGGCGCGGTTCGAACTCCGGAGTGATCCAGCGCGCCCACGCGCCCAGCAGGTCGGAGCGAAGGACCAGGCCCCGCCTGTCGAGGAAGGCGGCGAAGGACAGCTCACGGGCCACCAGTGCCTCGCGATCGGCCTCCCAGTCGGCACCCGTGGTGTCGCTCACGACGGTGTCGGCGGTGGGTCCTGCCAGCAGGACGCCCGCCTCCTCGTACGTCTCACGGACCGCCGCACAGACGACGGCCTGCGCCTCGGTGACCGTCTCCACACCCAGCCGTTCGGCCCAGTGCTCCAGGGAGGGCCCCGCCCACCCCACGAGGTGGTCGTCGTCGCGCGGGTCGACCCCGCCACCCGGATAGGCGTACGCACCCCCGGCAAAGGCCATGGAAGTGCGCCGGCGCAGCATGTGGACGGCCGGACCGGTGGTGTCCGTCCCGGACGGGCCGTCCCGCAGCAACATCACCGTGGCCGCACGCCTGGGGTCCACGGCCGTCAGGTCGCCGCTGGCGAGGGCCCTGATCCGTGCGGGCCATTCCGGTGGGTACCACTGACCATTGGGCATGGCCGGAGGCTATCCGGAACCGCGCCGATGTTCGAGGGCTCCCCGGCTCCGTAACTGCCCCTTACACGCAGCATCCCGCCCGGTCGGAGGGACCGGGCGGGATGACAGGGCGGTGAGGGTACGGCTCAGGCCTCGACGAGCTCGACCTGGACCTCGATCTCCACCGGTGCGTCCAGGGGCAGTACGGCGACGCCCACGGCGCTCCGCGCATGCACGCCCTTGTCTCCCAGGACCGCGCCCAGGAGCTCACTCGCGCCGTTGACCACGCCCGGCTGCCCGGTGAAGTCGCTGGCCGAGGCGACGAAGCCCACGACCTTCACGACCCGGGCGATCCGGTCCAGGTCCCCGGCGACGGACTTCACGGCCGCGAGGGCGTTGAGCGCGCAGGTCTTCGCCAGCTCCTTGGCCTCGTCCGGCGTCACCTCGGCGCCGACCTTGCCGGTCACCGCGAGCTTGCCGTCCACCATCGGCAGCTGCCCGGAGGTGTACACGTACACCCCGGACTGCACGGCCGGCTGGTACGAGGCCAGCGGCGGGACGACGCCCGGGAGCGTCATGCCGAGCTCGGCGAGCTTCGCCTCGACGGCGCCCGCCACTACGGCTTCTCCCGCTTCAGGTACGCCACCAGCTGCTCGGGGTTGTTCGGGCCGGGAACGACCTGGACCAGCTCCCAGCCGTCCTCGCCCCAGGTGTCCAGAATCTGCTTGGTCGCGTGCACGAGAAGGGGCACGGTCGCGTATTCCCACTTGGTCATGAGCCGACTGTAATGCCTGGCACAGGCGGTCTCGTGCGTAGCCTGCCTGCCGACTGGTTAGGCTCGAAGACGTGAGCAGGTTCCAGGTCGTCAGCGGCAAGGGCGGGACCGGTAAGACCACGGTCGCCGCCGCACTCGCGCTCGCCCTCGCGACCGAGGGCAGGCGCACCCTCCTCGTCGAGGTCGAGGGCAGACAGGGCATCGCCCAGCTCTTCGAGTCCGAGGCCCTTCCGTACGAGGAACGCAGGATCGCCGTGGCGCCCGGCGGCGGGGAGGTCCATGCGCTGGCGATCGATGCCGAACGCGCGCTGCTCGACTACCTCCAGATGTTCTACAAGCTTGGCGGTGCCGGCCGGGCGCTGAAGAAGCTCGGCGCCATCGACTTCGCCACCACCATCGCGCCCGGCGTCCGGGACGTCCTGCTGACCGGTAAGGCCTGTGAGGCCGTGCGCCGCAAGGACAAGCAGGGCCGGTACATCTACGACTACGTGATCATGGACGCGCCGCCCACCGGCCGCATCACCCGCTTCCTCAACGTGAACGACGAGGTGGCGGGGCTCGCGCGGATCGGCCCGATACACAATCAGGCGCAGGCCGTGATGCGGGTCCTGAAGTCTCCCGAGACGGCGGTCCACCTGGTGACACTCCTCGAGGAGATGCCGGTCCAGGAGACCGCGGACGGCATCGCGGAGCTCCGGGCCGCCGAGCTGCCCGTGGGGCGGGTCGTGGTGAACATGGTGCGCCCCCATCTGCTGGACGAGGACGCGCTGCGGACCGCGTCGGGGGGCCGCCGCAAGGAGATCGCGAAGACGCTGACCAGGGCGGGCGTGACGGGTTCCGCCGGGCTCGTACGGCCATTGGTCGCACAGGCCGCCGAGCACGCCCAGCGGGTCGGCCTGGAGCGCGAACAGCGCGCGGTGCTTGCCGGGCTGGGGCTCCCCACCGCCGAACTGCCACTGATGGGCGAAGGGGTGAGCCTCTCCGCGCTGTACGAGCTGGCGGCGGAGTTCCGTAAACAGGGTGTGGGCGACGAGACGGTGGACGCGGCGGGGCAAGGGCCCGCAAGGGGCGCGCGGCGCCCCGGACAAGGGGTGGGTTCATGACGCTTGGCACGGACATCGCACCGGGGCTGGACACCGACGCGCTTCTCGACGACCCGGGGATCCGGATCGTCGTGTGCTGCGGCTCGGGCGGCGTCGGCAAGACGACGACCGCCGCGGCGCTCGGTGTACGGGCGGCCGAGCGCGGACGCAAGGTCGTCGTCCTCACCATCGACCCGGCCCGCCGGCTCGCCCAGTCCATGGGCATCGACCAGCTCGACAACATCCCGCGCCGGGTCGAGGACATCGGCGGCGACGGCGAACTGCACGCCATGATGCTCGACATGAAGCGCACCTTCGACGAGACCGTCGAGGCGCACACGGACGCCGAGCGGGCCCGCGCGATCCTGGAGAACCCCTTCTACCAGTCCCTGTCGGCCGGTTTCGCGGGCACGCAGGAGTACATGGCGATGGAGAAGCTCGGGCAGCTGAGGGCGCGCGACGAGTGGGACCTGATCGTCGTCGACACCCCACCGTCCCGCTCCGCACTCGACTTCCTGGACGCGCCGAAACGTCTCGGCTCGTTCCTGGACGGAAAGTTCATCCGCCTCCTGATCGCCCCCGCGAAGATCGGCGGGCGGGCCGGGATGAAGTTCCTCAATGTCGGCATGTCGATGATGACGGGGACGCTCGGCAAACTGCTCGGCGGACAGTTCCTCCGGGACGTACAGACCTTCGTAGCGGCGATGGACTCCATGTTCGGCGGATTCCGTACCCGGGCCGATGCCACGTACAAGCTGCTCCAGGCCCCCGGCACGGCGTTCCTCGTCGTGGCGACGCCGGAGCGGGACGCGCTGCGCGAGGCCGCGTACTTCGTGGAACGGCTGGCCGCGGAGGAGATGCCGCTGGCCGGTCTGGTGCTCAACCGGGTGCACGGCAGCGAGGCCGCGCGGCTCTCCGCGGAGCGGGCGCTGGCCGCCGCGGAAAATCTTGACGGCGTCGGCATTGTGGATCAGACGGCCGGGAAGGCTGGCCTTGGTGACCCGGCGGACCCGGCGGCCGTCACCTCTCCCGAAGCCTCCGAGTCACCGCTCTCCCCCGGGCGGAACGAGTCCACGTCACACAACCAAGAGCCGCACCAGAAGCTGCAGGAACCGCACGCCCAGAAGTCGCATGGCGCGAAGCCGCATGCCCCGTCCAAGGAGCCCGAGCACACGGAGGAGGACGACGCCTCCATCGCCGACGTCGTTTCCGTCGAGCAGCTGACCGCGGGTCTGCTGCGGCTGCATGCTGAGCGGATGCAGGTCGTCGCGCGCGAGCAGCACACCCGCGACCACTTCACCGCGCTGCACCCCGAGGTCCCGATGGCCGAGGTGGCCGCGCTGCCTGGTGATGTGCACGACCTCTCAGGCCTTCGGACCATCGGGGAACGGCTCGCGGCCGGTTCCGTCACCGCTCCGGCCGGAGCTGCGTAGGACCGCCGCCGGGCTCCCCTCACGGGGCTGCCCCGCGCACGGGACTACCCGACGGCTGCGTACGTCTCGTGCAGTTCGTCGTCCTCCAGACCGACCGCCGCGGGCAGCAAGCCCGTGGACCGCTCGTACTCACTGCGTGCGGTCTCCAGCAGACGCCGCCAGGACGTGACTGTGGGCCGTCGGCGCAGCAGTGCGCGGCGCTCCCGCTCCGTCATTCCGCCCCATACGCCGAATTCGACGCGATTATCCAGCGCATCGGCCAGGCACTCGGTCCGCACCGGGCAACCGGTGCACACCGCCTTGGCCCTGTTCTGCGCTGCCCCTTGTACGAACAGTTCATCCGGATCGGTAGTGCGGCAGGCTGCCTGCGCACTCCAGTCGGTTACCCAGCCCATGCCGGCGCCGTCCTCTCCCGAATCGAGGCTCCCCCACGGCGGCAGCGGCATATTCACCGCTGCCAGTTGAGGACGTTACGGAAGCAGGCGACAGCACAACACCCCCTTCGGGCCCAATCTTGAATGGCCCGAACGGACTATGCGTACGCGGCAGATCACCCAGGGGAGTGAGGTGAGGACATGCGGGACTATCCCGGCAGAACTGGGACAGTAAGCCCAAGTCGCAACGGACATTCGGTGACACATGAGGCGAATTCGGGAACGCCTCGGCATGTGGCTGAGTTGCGCTGGGCCGTGCAGGGGGGTTGCTGCAAAACCGGACTGCTGTGACAGTTGAGAGCAGCTTAGGCCAAGGCCTGTATGTGTGTCCGGCGAATGAGAACGTAGCCACCTCGCGTTGTGATGCCGTCAGATTCGCGGGATGCCGGCTCGAACACGGCGCCGTCGTAGAGCCGCTGGTGCCACTCGTCGGCGTCCGGCCCAGGAGCAGTGGCCGACACCGGGCCGGGGCCCGCCTCGATGAGGTGCGGGAGGATCCGGACGACGCCGCAGCTGTCGTCCGGACCGGATCAGGCAGGTCAGGCGACCACCGCCACCTTCCGCGACGCCCGGGCCCGGACTGGCGCCGGCATGCGTCCGGAGCCCACGTGCCCGCCACCACCCGTGAGCGCCGGTACTGCGTCGAGGCCCCGGCCCGCCGGCCGCGCCCGGATGTCACGGTCTGGTACTCGAACGCTCCGAGGAGCCCCCGCCCCTGCGGAACGTCGCCGACTTCGGATTAGGCTGCCCTCATGCCAAAGAAGCGCTCAGGCGGGGGTCTCACCACGACCCAGCAGGCCGCCAAGTTCCTCGGTGTCGCCGCGCTGTCCGGAGCTGTGCTGGCAGGCATCGCTCTGCCGGCCGCCGGAGCGCTGGGCCTCGCAGCCAAGGGGACGGTCGAGGGATTCGACGAGATCCCCTCCAACCTCAAGACTCCGCCGCTGAGCCAGCGGACCACGATCCTGGACAGCGAGGGCGGTCTCATCGCGACCGACTACTCCCGCGACCGGACCGTCGTCCCGCTCAAGGACATCTCCCCGTACATGCAGGACGCGATCATCGCGATCGAGGACTCCCGCTTCTACGAGCACGGGGCCGTCGACCTCAAGGGCATCCTTCGTGCGATGAACCGCAACGTGCAGGCCGGCGGCGCCGCGCAGGGCGCCTCGACCCTCACCCAGCAGTACGTGAAGAACGTCTTCGTGGAGGAGGCGGGCGACGACCCGGACAAGGTCGCGCAGGCCACCCAGCAGACCCTGGGCCGCAAGGTCCGTGAGCTGAAGTACGCGATCCAGGTCGAGGAAGAGCTCGGCAAGAAGAAGATCCTGGAGAACTACCTCAACATCACCTTCTTCGGGCAGCAGGCCTACGGCGTCGAGGCCGCCTCCCAGCGGTACTTCTCCAAGCACGCGAAGGACCTGAAGGTGGAGGAGGCCGCGCTGCTCGCCGGCCTCGTCCAGTCGCCGACCCGGTACGACCCGGTCAACGACACGGAGGAAGCCACCAAGCGCCGCAACATCGTGCTGCAGCGGATGGCGGCCGTCGGGGACATCTCGCAGGACGAAGCCGACAAGGCCATCGCCAACCCGATCAAGCTGAAGGTCAGCGAGCCGAAGAACGGCTGCATCACGGCCGTCGCCGGCTCCGGCTTCTTCTGCAACTACGTACGCCAGATCGTCCTCAACGACCCGGCTTTCGGGAAGACCGACGAGGAGCGGGCCAAGCTCTGGAACCTCGGTGGTCTGACGGTCAAGACGACGCTCGATCCGAAGGCGCAGCGGGCCGCCAACGAGGCAGCGACCTCGAAGGTGAACAAGGACGACAAGGTCGCCGCCTCGGTGGTGCAGGTCCAGCCCGGCAGCGGCAAGATCCTCTCGATGGCCCAGTCGCGCCCGTACGGCCTGGACCAGAAGAAGCACCAGACGATGCTCAACCTCGGCGTCAGCAACAAGATGGGCGGCAGCACCTACGGCTTCCAGGTCGGCTCGACCTTCAAGCCGATCACGGCCGCCGCGGCCCTGGAGAAGGGCATCAGCCCTGCTCAGAGCTTCTCCACCGGCTGGAAGCTCTCGGTTCCGCAGAACTCGTACCGCACCTGCTCGGGTGCCCCCGCCGGCGGTGGCAACTGGGACCTGCAGAACGAGATGGAGTCCGAGAAGGGCGCCTGGGACATGACGGGTGCGCTCGGCAAGTCCATCAACACCTACTTCGCCCTGCTGGAGCAGAAGGCCGGTCTGTGCGAGACGGTCGAGATGGCGAAGAAGGTCGGCTACGAGCGGGGCGACGGCAAGGAGATCGAGGAGCACGCCTCGATCACCCTCGGCGGCGAGGTGAGCACCCCCCTGTCGATGGCCTCCGTGTACGCCACGTTCGCCAACCGGGGCACGTACTGCTCCCCGATCGCCATCGAGGCGATCATCGACCCCGACGGCAAGAAGATCGACGTACCGAAGTCCGAGTGCGCCCGGGCGATGAGTGAGCCGACGGCGGACACGATCAGCCAGATGCTCAAGGGCGTGGTCGAGGACGGCACCGGCACGCTGGCCGGTCTCACCGACCGCGACAACGCCGGCAAGACGGGTACGACCAACGACCGTCTGGACGCCTGGTTCGTCGGCTACACCCCGAACCTCTCGACGGCGGTGTGGGTCGGCGACGACATCGGCGAGAAGACCACCAAGATGTACAACATCACCATCGGTGGTCAGTACTACGACAAGGTCTGCGGTGGCTGTCTTCCCGGCCCCATCTGGAAGATCGCGATGACCGGTGCGCTGAGCGCGTCGGAGACCCCGTCCTTCAACCCGATCTCGGTGCCGCGTGCCAAGCCGAAGGAAGACAAGGACAAGAACAAGGGCCGGGACCGGGACCGCGAGGACGGCGACGACAGGCCGGGAACCGACGACCCGATCGGCGGCATCACCTTCCCGCCCGGCATCATCGGCGGAAACGACGGTGGCACGCGCGGCGGAGGCAACGGCCCCTGACCCCTCAGGCCGGACACGGACATGAAGGAGGGCGCTCCCCGGACCGGGGGGCGCCCTCCTTCGTCACTCCGTACGTCTCGCCGGCTCTCAGCCCGCGAGGAGCTTCTTCACCGTGGCGGCGACGCGGCCGCCCTCGGCGAGCCCCGTCACCTTCGGGTTCACGATCTTCATGACGGCACCCATCGCGCGCGGCCCCTCGGCCCCGGCAGCCTTCGCCTCCTCGACCGCGGCGGCGACGATGCCCGTCAGTTCCTCGTCCGTGAGCTGCTTGGGGAGGTACGCGTCGAGCAGCTCGCCCTCCGCCTTCTCCCGCTCGGCCGACTCGGTCCTGCCGCCCTGCGCGAAGGCCTCGGCCGCCTCGCGGCGCTTCTTCGCCTCCTTGGCGATCACCTTCTGCACCTCGTCGTCGGAGAGCTCGCGGGACGTCTTGCCGCTGACCTCTTCCTTCGTGATCGCGGTGAGGGTGAGCCGGAGGGTGGACGAGGTGAGCTCGTCACGCGCCTTCATGGCCGTGGTGAGGTCTTCCTTGAGCTTGGACTTGAGCGTGGTCATGCGGCGATTGTGACAGGTACGGGGCACCTGCCGCCCGCCGGTTTTCCTCTCGCCGCACCGTGTCTGCGACGATGGGCACATGCGCGCACGCTACGGAGTACCCCTGAAAGTCACGGCAGTCGGCGCAGCGGTCGGTGCCGCCGGCCTCGTGTACGCCGCCGGATTCGAGGCCCGCTCGTTCCGCCTGCGACGGATCACGATCCCCGTACTCCCGCAAGGAGCACGCCCGTTGCGCGTACTCCAGGTCTCCGACATCCACATGGTGAGCGGTCAGCGCAAGAAGCGCGCCTGGCTGCAGTCGCTGGCAGGCCTGCGCCCGGACTTCGTGGTGAACACCGGCGACAACCTCTCCGATCCCGAAGCGGTACCCGAGCTGCTCGACGCACTCGGCCCGCTCATGGAGTTCCCCGGGGTGTACGTCTTCGGCTCGAACGACTACTACGGCCCCAAGCTCCGCAACCCGGCCCTCTACATCCTGGAGAAGATGCAGGGCAAGCACGGCCTCAACGGAAACGCCCCGGCGGTCGGCGTTGTCCACAACCCGTGGGAACCGATGCGGGACGCCTTCGACGCGGCAGGCTGGCTCAACCTGTCCAACACCCGCGGACACCTCAAGCTGGACGGCCTCGAACTCGGGTTCACCGGCCTCGACGACCCGCACATCAAGCGGGACCGCTACGCCGAGGTCTCCGGCGGCCCCGCAACGGGCGCCGACCTGTCGATCGGCGTGGTCCACGCCCCGTACCTGCGCTCCCTGGACGCCTTCACCGCGGACGGCTACCCCCTGATCCTGGCGGGCCACACCCATGGGGGCCAGCTCTGCATCCCCTTCTACGGCGCCCTGGTCACCAACTGCGACCTGGACACGGACCGGGTGAAGGGCCTCTCCAGCCACACGGTCGGCGACAAGCGCGCCTACCTCCACGTATCGGCCGGCTGCGGCACGAACCGCTACACCCCGGTCCGCTTCGCCTGCCCGCCGGAGGCGACCCTGCTGACACTGACCCCCCGCGACTGATAGTGACCGAGTGCTCACAGTGGTTTGGTGGCGACCGAGACAAAACCGGATTTCGCCTCCGGGCACCGGTGGGCTAAAGTAATCGATGTCGCCGGGCAACCGGTGGGCATCGGGGTGTAGCGCAGCTTGGCAGCGCGCTTCGTTCGGGACGAAGAGGTCGTGGGTTCAAATCCCGCCACCCCGACAGCTGAAACACCAGGTCAGAGGCCACCTACTGAAATCAGTAGGTGGCCTCTTTCGTGCCTGGGGGCCAAACCGGGGGGTGGACAGTAGTGGACGTTCGCGGCCATCCAGCCGGCTACGGCACCAGCCAGCCCTTGCCGGCCTGCACGTCGAATCGCGTTCAGGAGGAAGCGGTCAGGCGGGGGCCATGCCGCGAACTTCGGACAGTACCGCCGTACAGGATTCGATGTACTGGATCGCGGCCGCCCTTGTGACCCCGGTGTTCTCGTAGCGCACCTGGTCGCCGAGGTCGATGAGTCTCTGGGCCAGGGACAGGGTCCGTGCCGACACACCTATGCGTCCTAGCGCGCCGATCAAGGATGACTCGGTGATGGAGGACTCGCCATTCATGTTTCGCAGGAACAGGTAGATGTACGACTCCATCCGGGCATGCGCCGTGACGACGGCTGTGGCAGGCAGGTTCTCCACCATCCGGAACGCATCGTCGAAGAGCGGGTCGATCCTGCGGTCCCCTGCCAGGTCCTCGGCGGAGATGCGCTCGGGGACGAGCCGGTGCAGCGTCTCTGTGCCGTCGCCGTCGGGTGCCGCCCCAAGCATCTGCGGGCCTGGCACCGGGTGTGCGCGGCGACGAACTTCGCCAGGGGCGATGCTGCGGGGGCTGCTCTCCTGTACTTCTTCGGCAATCTCCGCCACCTCGCGGATCATGGCCTCGAACTCCGCCGCCCCTCCCAACGTCTCTATGCGCCTCATCCGGGAGAAGAGTTCGCGCAGCTGTCTCCGAAAGGCGAGCACGCATCCCAGCGCTACAGCGGGCCACACGAGGGTCTCCACGTAGGTGCGCACCATCTCGGCGATCTCCATCTCCGCATGATGCACGGACGGTTATCGCTTAGGTAGAGGTGGCTTGAGTCATTTCCAGGGCTGTTCGGCGCGTTTGGAACCTTGCGCATCGGCTGACAGTCGAGGGGGCCCAACGGGGACCAACGCCGGAAGCCTTCCTCGTACTCTCCTGGACGTAACCTTGCGCGCCAGCCTGGGTCAAACGGCAAGCACGTGAGGTCACTTGAGCCCGCGATCGCGTTCGGGCGAAAGAGGTCGTGGGTTCAGATCCCGCCACCCCGACAGCTAAAACAGCAGGTCAGGCCCGGTCTCCTTCAGGTCGCGCCCCTCGACCTCGGCCGGCGGTAGAACTCGTCGACGGGCCTCCGAACCCGGGGTCGAGTTCGTACACGTCCTGACGGACGGGCACGTTCCTCAGCCGCCGCCCGCGCCGATCGGCCAGGAGGCACCAGGGGCACAGACCGCGAACTCCGCAGGTCAGCCCTCATCCGCGTACAAGGCCTTCCGCAATGGGCCCCGCCCTCCGCGTGACCGCGCCCCAGGGATAGCCTGCTCGCCCCTTGAAGGAAACGGGAGGCCCTGTGCACGACGTCGCCTTCTTCGTGTCGGGCCCTCTGCACCTGTATTGCCTCTTGGTCTTCGTGTGGGAACTGGACCGTCAGACCCGTGGCCGGGCCGCGAGGAAGCCGTGGATCTTCTCCGTGGTTGCAGCGATGGCTCTTGCCGAACTGCTCGACGGCTGAGTTGCTCACCGGAAGCCAGCGGCGCCGCACTTGGGCCGCGACGACCGCGACTTCCGGTGGGTCGTCCATGGCGGACCGAGGGCTGCGACGAACGTGCTGGTGCCGTCCCGCCGCAACTCGGTGGCGGACCGAGCGTCGCGTCGGGCAGGATCGCGCGCATGGTCTCGGTAGTGCAGAACGTGGCAATCGACTGTGCGGATGCCTATGAGCTGGCGCGGTTCTGGAGTGAGGCGCTCGGTTCTCCGCTGCATCAGGATGACAAGCCGGGTTCGCCGGAGACCGAGGTGATGCTGCCCGAGGGCCCGGTGCTGCATTTCAACCAGGTGCCGGAACCGAAGACGATCAAGAACAGGTTCCACCTGTGCCTGCGTCCGGAGACCACGCGCGAGGAGGAGGTCGAGCGACTGCTGGAGCTCGGGGCCACCCTCGTCGATGATCGCCGGGAATCCGATGGCGCAGGCTGGGCTGTCCTCATGGACCCCGAGGGCAACGAGTTCTGTGTTCTCCGCAGCGAGACCGACCGCGCAGCGATCTCTTCTTGACGCTCACTCACGCACCGGCCGGATGACCCGTGGCAGCTGGTCAAAGCCATCCGTCGACGGCCGCGACGAGGATGGTCGTCTCGTAGCGCGCTCAGGTCCCTGTGGCGTTCCTCACAGCGAAAGCACCCGCAGTGAAAGCAACTGCACCCTTTCGTCTTTTCTGTCTGTCACAGTGCCGCGGCGCCGACAGGAACGAGTGAAGAAACCGTGATGAGTGATCGTTGTCGCGGCCATACGATCACCTCAAGTCGCATCTGCGTGTCCCATTCCGCTGCGACCCCTTCTTTCTTTTTTCGGACCCCGAAGGGCTCTTGTGAAGATTCGCCGGATTCTTGCCACAGCTGTTGCCGCCACAGTGACCACACCTGCCCTCCTGCTGTCGGTCACCCCCGCGTTCGCCGACGACAAGCCTGCTTCGCATACGCAGGAGAAGCCGTCCATCGCGGAGCTGGAGAAGGCCGCCGCGGCAGCGCAGGCGGTGTACGACGCCGCCGTACTGGCCGAGAAGGCCGCCTACGCGGCTCTGGAAGCGTTCGAGTCCGACACCCACCCGCTGACCGTGGCGGTCGAGGCAGCCAAGACCGCTGCGGCCTCGGCGGCTACGGCCAAGGCCGAGGCCGACCAAGCGGTCATCGACGCCCAGACGGCGATCGATGACCTTCCGGAGACGGCCACCGAGGAGGAGAAGACCGCTGCGGCGACGACTCTCACCGAGGCGGAAAGCGCCGCCGTGACCGCCGCCGGTGCCAAGGCCGCCGCCGATGCCGAGGTCGCCGAAGCCGACGAGGCGCGTGACGACGCGCGGGTCGCCGCGGCCCGGGCAATCGGCGAGGCGCAGAAGGCCACCAAGAAGGCACTCGCGGACAAGACCGCCGCCGACGAGGCGCTGGCCAAGGCGAAGGAAGAGGAGGGCGAGGAGGGCGAGGACTGCGTCCCCGAGGCCAAGCTCACCACGGTCGTCACCGGTCTGCCGTCCACGGTCGTCGCCGGCACGAAGGTCAACTTCAAGCTCCGGGTGACCAACGGCACCAAGAAGACGATGGACGAGGTGCTTCCCTTCGCCTACGTCCACGCGACCGACGAGAGCGGTCTCGACGACATCGACGAACTGGTGCACCTGCAGTGGTCGTCCGCCTCGTCCTCGAAGTGGGAGACCGTCGACAACGAGCACTACATGGACGCCATCAGCCCGCTGAAGGCCGGCGCCCACGCCGACGTGAAGATGCGCCTCACGATCGACGCCTCGGCCCCCGCGGGCAACGGCGTCACCTTCGTCGCCGGTGACTACTTCAACGACAACGGCACCTGCGGCGGGACCCCGGACCTCGAGGGCTACGAGTTCCTGATCGCCGCCGCCGGCACGAAGCCCGGCAAGGTCCCGGACGCCGAGCCCACCACGTCGGACCTCACGCCGCAGACCGGCGCGTCGGCCAGTCCCGTGAACGGCAGCCTCGCCGCCACAGGCGCGTCCTCCGCGACGTCGCAGCTCGCCCTCGCGAGCGGCGCGGCCCTGGCAATCGGCGCGGGCGCGGTGTTCGTCGTACGACGTCGCAAGACCGGCTCCCACGCCTGACGCATGAGCCGGGGCGCCGACCAGGCACCCCGGCTCACGTGCTGACCGCCCAACGGGCCCGACACCGAACGGTGTCGGGCCCGTTGTCGTGACATGGCGGGCGGCCGGCTGCCGGCGGCGCACATCTGCGTGCGCTGGTTGAGAATGGCCCCGTGGAACCCACCAGTCCGATCATCGTTGCCCTGGATTTCGACAGTCGCCGAGCTGCTGAGGCACTCGTCGACCGACTCGGCCACGAGTGCCGTTTCTACAAGGTCGGGCTGGAGTTGCTCACGGCGGCTGGCCCCGACCTCGTCAGGCACCTCGTCGCGCAGGGCCATGAGGTGTTCCTGGACCTGAAGCTCTTCGAGATTCCGAACTCCGTTGCCGGAGCCGTACGTGCCGCAGGCGCACTGGGTGCATCGATGGTGACCGTCCACAGCATGGGCGGCACCGGCATCATGGCCGCCGCGGTCGCCGCCGCACGCGATTTTCCGCGCTTGCGGGTCCTGGCCCTGACCGTCGTCACCAGCATGACCGGCACCGACCTCGCCGACATCGGAATCGGCACGTCTGCCGAGGAGCAGGTGCTGCGCCTGGCGGGGCTGGCGGAGAAGGCCGGATGCCATGGCGTGATCGCGTCGCCGCAGGAGACCGCGCAGTTGCGCGGCCTGCTGGGCCCCGACTCCCTGATCGTGACTCCAGGAATCACGCTGCCCGGTGAGTCCCGGACGGAACACGCCCGCCCCGGTACACCCGGTGCTGTCCTCGCCGCCGGTGCCTCGTACATCGTCGTGGGGCAGTCGGTCACACGGGCGGCAGACCCTGCAGCAGCGCTCCGGCGGGTCCGCGCCGACGCGGGGCTGTAACCCCAAGCACCAGCGGTCCAGGTGCCTTCGGAAGGGGTTCCCGTACGCGTCACGAGGCACACTGGCCGACATGCCCCTCTCGTTGCACCACATCGTCATCGACGCCCACGACCTGCCCGCCCTGGCCCGGTTCTGGGCCGGGGTGCTGGGCTGGCGCATCCTCTCCGAGCGGGAGCGGGAGGTGGTGATCGGGCCGGACGAGTCCGCCCCGGTGGGCATCTGCTTCATGCCGGTGACCGACCGCAAGGTGGTCAAGAACCGTCTGCACCTGGATTTGACCAGCGGCGCGAAGGACCGGGAGGCGGAGATCGAGCGCGTCCTGGCACTCGGTGCCCGCAGGGTGGACGTCGGGCAGAGCGGCAGCGAGTCGTGGACCGTCCTGGCGGATCCGGAGGGGAACGAGTTCTGCGTCGTCCGCCCGAAGGAGACTCTCATCGGCTAGACCCTGGTGCGCCGTAACGGCGAAGGCTGCCGTCGGAATGCGCGTCAGCCGCGCTCCCCCAGCTGTCTGTGTGCGGGTTGCCTGTGGGTTGGAGCCCGCCCGATACGCGACAGCAGGCCCTGGCCTTGCGGACAAGATCTGACCTAATGATTTCCTACGGTCGTGCCATGACACAGACGCAGAAGATTCTTGTCACCGGCGCCACCGGAACCGTCGGCCGTCAGGTCGTCGCCGAACTGGTCTCCCTCGGCCACACGGTCCGCGCCCTCACTCGCGATGCGTCGAAGGCCGCCTTCCCGGCCGGCGTCGAGGTCGTCCAAGGCGATCTGACCGACCCCGACAGCCTCATCCCGGCCCTGGACGGCGTCACCGGCCTCCACCTGATCACCTTCGGCGCCTACTTCGCTCCGCTGGAGACAGGCTCGCGGATCATGGAACTGGCGCGCGCGGCCGGGGTGCGCCGGGTCACCGTGCTGCACGGCGGTGGGTCGTCGCCGCTGGAGGACGTCGTGCGTGCCGACGAGGATGTGGAGTGGACCGTGCTCATGCCGGTCGAGTTCATGGCCAACGCCCTGGAGTGGGCGGGCGGGGTCGCAGCCGCGGGGGAGGTTCGCGAGCCGTTCGTGTCCCGGCTCAGCGCCATGGTCCACGAGGGCGACATCGGCTCCGTTGCCGCGGTCGCGCTCACTGAGGAGGGACACGGGGGCCAGGAGTACGTGCTCACCGGCCCCGAGCTGCTGACCGTCGGCGACAAGGTGGCGACGGTCGCCGCCGCCTGCGGCAGGGAGATCGCCCTGGTCGAGCTGACCGAGGAGGAGGCTGTGGCGCAGTGGCGGGCGGCGGGCCACCCGGAAGAGGTCATCGGCTTCCTGCTCGAGGCGTACGGGAACACCCCGGAGGTGGGCCGTACGGTCGTCGACACGGTCGAGAAGGTCACCGGACGCCCTGCCCGTACGTTCGCCCGGTGGGCTGCGGAGCACGTGGACGCCTTCGCGGCGCAGCCCCTCTCGTCGTAGCCCGGCACCCTGCGGGACGCCGCGTGGTGACCGGCTGACGGACGACGCACAGCTGCGCCGCCCGGCGCGAACGCGGGCGGCGCAGTGACGTGTGAACGGCCGGGCGGCGGCGCGGCATCCTCGGCGTGCCGCCGTCGGGGTGAGCTGCGTCAGGCAGCCGCGGCGGCGGTCTGCTCGGCGACCTGGCGGATGACCTCGGTCAGCGAGGTGACGACCTCGGCGTCGTCGGCCGGGTGGATCTCGGCGAAGCGGGTCACGGAGCCGGGGATGGACAGCTTGGCGTCCTCGAGGACGGCGCCGCCCGCGATGCCGACTGCCTTGCGGGCGTCGTCCTGGGCCCAGACGCCGCCGAACTGGCCGAAGGCGGTACCGACCACGGCGGCCGGCTTACCGGTCAGGGCGCCCGCACCGTAGGGGCGCGACAGCCAGTCGATCGCGTTCTTCAGCACGGCCGGCATGGTGCCGTTGTACTCCGGCGAGAACAGCAGGAAGGCGTCGGCCTGGCCGGCCGCCTCACGCAGTCGGGCGGCTGCGGCGGGGACGCTGCCCTCGACGTCGATGTCCTCGTTGTAGAAGGGCACCTCGGCGAGGCCCTCGAACAGCTCGACGTCGGTGCCCGTGGGCGCGTGCTTGGCGGCGGCCTCGGCGAGCTGACGGTTGTGGGAGCCGGCGCGGAGGCTGCCGACGAGGGCGAGGATGCGTACAGACATGGGGAACTCCTGGGAGACGGAGACTGCGAAGCAAGCGGACCACGGTCCGTTTAAAGTTGTACCACCTAAACGGACCGCGGTCCACTTTTTCTTCCCTGGCGTTACGCTGAGGACATGAACGGTCCCGTCCCTCCGCCCTCCAGGCCGCACGAACCCGGCGAGGAGCGGACACACCTCCCGCTCGCACCGGCCGGTGAGCCGCCGGAGCAGCTGCGGGCGGACGCGGCGCGCAATCGCACGCGCCTGCTGGACGCCGCCTCCCGCCTGCTGACCGGGTGCGGCGCGGCGAACCTCACCATGGAATCGGTGGCCCACGCAGCGGGAGTGGGCAAGGGCACCGTCTTCCGGCGCTTCGGCGACCGCACCGGCCTCCTCCTCGCGCTCCTCGACCACCGCGAAGGGCTGCTCCAGGCCGCCTTCCTCTCAGGACCGCCACCCATGGGCCCGGGCGCCCCCGCAACGGAGCGGCTGCATGCCTTCGGCCCCGCTGTCATGCGCCACGAGCGAGATCACCATGAGCTGATCCTGGCCTCCCGCACCGATCCGCTGCGCGCCTACGCCGTCCCGGCCAACCGTCTGCGCCTGAGCCACATCACCATGCTGCTGCGCCAGTCGGATGCGGTCGGCAACCCGGAGCTCCTCGCACACACCCTGCTGGGATCGATCGACACCGCCCTCGTCCACCACCTGACCCGCGAACGCGGCATCGCGCTCGATCAGTTGGAGCAGGCCTGGCACGACCTGGTCAACCGCCTCGTGGAGACACCGCAGCAGCCCTAGGAGCCTCCCTGGCCGCGCGCCTGGATCAGGGCGTGCGTGCCGCTGGTGCGCCAGGCCCCACCCGATGCGTCGAGCGCACTCACCGTCTGCGGGTCCAGCCCGACGACGACGTCGGACTTCAACGTGCGCAGCGCGGCCACGGGCCCGGGGAAGTACGCCGTGCGGTCCGCGAAGGGCGTCGTCGGGTCCCACAGCCGGTCACCCACGAGGCGGCGGTAGTTGAGGTCGCCCTTCAGGATCGTGAGCGCCCCGGCCCCCCATTCCTTCCGCAGGTCCTCGGGCATCTCCTCGTACGGCAGGGGCGCGCAGAAGAACGCATGGGCGCGTACCTCCAGGCGCCCCTCCCCCATCGCCTCCCAGAGACGCCGACCGATCCCGCCCGCAGCACCAGGCGCCCGGACGAGGCGGCGCAGGGAGTCGATGACATCGGCGGTCGTCGCGTCGGAGACGTAGTACGGGCCGGGCTTCACGTACAGCACGGCACGCTCCGCGCGACCTTGTCGCAGCAGGTGGTCGATCAGGATCAGGTCGGGGATCAGCTCCCGGCCGGCATTGTCCGCCACCACGGAAACAGTCGCCTGGGCGCCCGCGGGAAGCAGCGACCACAGCAGGTCGCTGTCGTCGGCGACCAGCCCGGGGTCGGCGTCTCCCAGCGGTTCGTCCGCCGCGACCCGAAAACCGAGATCGGCGCGGTTGCCCCAGAGCGAGGCGTGCAGCAGAGCCGTTGCCCGCTCGTCGGCCGGAGCGTCGGCGAGCCGGTCCAGGGAACGGAGCTCGTCGTCGACCGCGGTGCCGTTCAGTTCCGCCAGCTTGAAGGGCGCGAAGGGGTCGACGCCCTGCCACGGCCCTTCGTCGACGTACTCGACGGCCGCGAGGAGTCTGCGATAGAAGTAGCTCTCGGCCCAGAGGAACGGGGCGTCGAACCACGACCGCCCGAAGTGCTCTCGCCCCCAGTCCTGCCAGATTCCGTGGTCCGGTGCCGCTGCGTCGAGGGGTTCCACGACCCCGTGCGTGATCTCGTCCAGCAGCGCGTCGAGCGCCTGGTGCTGCCGGGGACCGTAAGGAAAGGCCTCGCGCACCTGCCGGATCAGCGCCGGATGGCGTTCGGCCAGCACGCTCCTGGCGAACGAACCGGGCTCGTTGCCGAGGATCACCGGTGCGCCGGTGTCTCCTGCCGTCTCTGAAGCCGCTCGCGTATCGCCCATGCGCCCCAGTCTGCCGGGTCACGGGGCAGGCAGGTCGTAAGGGGCGGGCAGGCGGTACGGGGCGGGCGCGTCGACGAGCACGTCTTCATCACGGCCTCGGGCGACACGTGGCACCTCAAGGAGGACCGCCCCGGCATCAACGCCGGGCAGAGGACGGCCGACATCGATCACAAGGTCGAGGTGATCAGCCGCGCCGGTGCGGCAGCACGCGGGAAGAGGCCGAGCGGCGACTGCACCACCGGCCCGTAAGCCCCATCGCCCCCTGTGCGCACGCTGCTTGACCGAACGGGCGGGCGCCTCCACCCCGGCGCCCGGACCCACCGAACGCATCCGGGATGCGGCACACGGGCGCCGCGAGGGCTGGTTACGATATGTCTCGGCTCAGATGACTTACCCCAGAAAGGGAACCTGCACCCATGCCGGCCGAGACATTCGAGTTCCAGGTAGAAGCGCGTCAGCTCCTGCAGATGATGATCCATTCGATCTACTCGAACAAGGACGTCTTTCTGCGGGAGCTCATTTCCAATTCCTCTGACGCACTCGACAAGTTGCGCCTTGAAACTCTCCGTGACGACACACTCAAGGCGGACTCCTCCGACCTCCATATCGCCGTCGAGGCAGATAAGGAACAGCGCACACTGACCGTGCGCGACAACGGAATCGGAATGTCGCACGATGAGGTCGTGCAGCTGATCGGAACGATCGCGAACTCCGGAACGGCCACATTCCTGATGGAGTTGAAGGAGGCCAAGGACTCCGCAACGTCCGAGGAACTCATCGGGCAGTTCGGTGTCGGCTTCTATTCGAGCTTCATGGTGGCCGACGAGGTCACGCTCCTCACCCGGCGCGCGGGTGAGAGCCAGGGCACGCGCTGGACGTCCAGCGGCGAGGGCACGTACACCGTCGAGTCCGTCGACGACGCCCCGCAGGGCACCTCGGTCACTCTGCGGCTCAAGCCGGAGGACGCCGAGGACCAGCTCTTCGACTACACGTCACCCTGGAAGCTCAGGGAAATCGTCAAGCGGTACTCGGACTTCATCACCTGGCCCATCCGCATGGCCGCCGCGACGGCGGGCGAGGACGGAGCAGCGCCCGAGATCGAGACGGTCAACTCGATGAAGGCGCTGTGGGCACGGTCGAAGAACTCCGTGACCGATGAAGAGTACAGCGAGCTGTACAAGCACATCAGCCACGACTGGACCGACCCGCTCGAGACCATCCGCATGCAGGCGGAGGGCACTTTCGAATATCAGGCCCTGCTTTTCCTGCCGTCCCACGCACCGCAGGACCTGTTCATGCAGGGGCACAAGCGCGGAGTTCAGCTCTACGTCAAGCGCGTGTTCATCATGGATGACTGCGAAGCGCTCATGCCGACGTATCTCCGCTTCGTGAAGGGCGTCGTCGACGCGCAGGACCTGTCGCTCAACGTGTCGCGTGAAATCCTTCAGCAGGACCGCCAGATCGAGCTGATGCGCCGCCGGCTGGTCAAGAAGGTGCTCTCGACGGTGAAGGACATGATGTCCGCCGCCCCGGAGAAGTACGGGACGCTCTGGAAGGAATTCGGCCGGGTTCTCAAGGAAGGCCTGCTCCAGGACTTCGAGAACCAGGACACGATCCTGGAGATCTCCTCGTTCGCCTCGACCCAGGACGAGGAAGGGCTGACCACGCTGCGCTCGTACGTGGAACGCATGAAGGAGGGTCAGGAGCAGATCTTCTACATGACGGGCGAATCACGCGCGGCCATGGAGAGCTCGCCCCACATGGAGGCCTTCCGCGCCAAGGGCTTCGAAGTCCTCCTCCTGACGGATCCGGTCGACGAGGTCTGGGTCCAGTCCGTGCCGGCGTTCGACGGCAAGCAGCTGCAGTCGATCGCCAAGGGCGAGGTCGACCTCGACACCGACGAGGAGAAGAAGCAGGTCGAGGCCGAGCGCGAGAAGCAGCAGCAGGACTACGCCGGACTGCTGACCTGGATGACGGAGCAGCTGGGCGAGAACGTGAAGGAGGTCCGGCTCTCCTCGCGGCTCACCGTTTCACCGGCCTGCATCGTCTCGGACACGCACGATGCCACCCCGGCCCTGGAGAACATGTACCGCGCCATGGGCCAGGAGGTGCCGCACATCAAGCGGATCCTCGAGCTCAACCCCTCCCACCCGCTGATCAGCGGGCTGAAGAAGGCGCACGCCCAACAGGGGGACGGTGCGGAGGCCGGTACGGAGCTGGCCGAGGCGGCCGAGCTCGTCCACGGGCTCGCCCTCCTGTCGGACGGTGGCGAACTGAGCGATCCCTCGCGCTTCAGCAGGCTGATGGCGGACCGGCTGGAACGCACGCTGTAGACAGACCCGCACGACGCACGGACCGTGGCCGCCAGGTGTTCCTGGCGGCCACGGTCGTGTTCGAGGCGGAGCGCACCTTCCGCTTCGGAGGTCCGCGGCAGCCGAGTTCGGGGACGGCCGCCGCGTCCGGGGCTACCGATGTGTTCGGCGACGGCCGCTACGTCCGGGGCTGCCGACGTGCTCGGCGACGGCCGCTACGTCCGGGGGCTACCGACGCGCCCGGGGAGCGGCAGGCGTGCTCGGCCGACGGCAGTTGTGAAGGCGGATTCCCACGGCGTACGGGAGCCGGGTGGCCGCGCACCACACCTCTCGTGGTGACGCAGAGGAGTCACGGGGATGGTGCAGATGATCCACAACTTCACCCATTCGGGGGCCAGTTGAAGGTTTATCTACGCGCGGAGCATCGACCCCCGAACGATCATTCGGGCATATCAGACGACTTTCTGCAGCGCCATTACCGGCGGGTACCGGCAGCTGCTACAAACGTGCTCGCCCCACGAACTCCCCACCCATCCCCCACACTTCGAAGGGCTGGCAGTCATGTCAGTACGCACCTTCTGGGCCTCCGCATCCACCCTCGCCATCGCCGCCGTGGCCGCACTCGGCATGGCGCAGCCGGCTTCCGCCGCCGGCGACAACTACGTAGCTCTCGGTGACTCCTACTCCTCGGGCGTCGGTGCCGGGAACTACACCTCGGAAAGCGGTGGCTGCATGCGCAGCACCAACGCCTACCCGTCCCTCTGGGCGGCTGCGAACGCTCCGTCGTCGTTCAAGTTCGTCGCCTGCTCCGGTGCGACGACGGGCTCCGTCTCCAGCGGTCAGCTGGGCGCGCTGAGTTCATCGACCACACTGGTCAGCGTCACGGCCGGCGGCAACGACGTCGGGTTCGCGGACGTCATGCAGACCTGTGTGCTGCAGAGCGAGGCCACGTGTGTGAGCCGGGTGAACACGGCGGTCTCGCAGATGCAGAACTCGCTGCCGACAAGCCTCAACTCGCTCTACGGAAGCATCCGCTCAAGGGCGCCGCAGGCGCATGTGGTCGTGCTCGGGTACCCGCGCTTCTACAAGCTCTCGGGCAGCTGCATCGCCGGGCTCACCGAGACCGAGCGCGGGGCGATCAACAACGCGTCCAACGTCCTGAACGGAGTGCTCGCCAAACGGGCTGCGGACGCCGGGTTCACCTTCTCCAGTGTGGTGGACGAGTTCACGGGGCACGAGCTCTGCTCGGGTGACGCCTGGATCCACAGCGTGTCGATCCCGATCTCCAACTCCTATCACCCCAAGGCGATCGGGCAGTCGAACGGGTATCTGCCCGCCTTCCGCTCTGTGGCGTAACGCGCGTAGAAACCTGACGCGGGCGGCGGCATCACCGGGTTCGTGCGTTCCGGTGGTGCCGCCGCCCTGCCAGCACCCCCGGCGGCGGTTCAGTACCTCTCCACAAGGTGCTCCCGGCCTGCCGGCGGCTCGTAGGACTCGGGCCAGAAGTCCGTGACCGCGGTGATCCGCCCCTGGGCGTCGAACGTGAAGAAGTGGATGGCGTGCATCCGGTCGGGGCCGTCCGTGACCAGCGTCCGGGCGGCGGCCTGCAGCCCCTCCCCGTCGGCCACGATCCGTTCGATCCGGACGTGCCAGTCCCCCGGATAGTCCCGGTTGAACGCGACGTACCGCTCCTTGCCGCGGATCCGCTCGCAGCTCTGCGGCAGGTCGTAGACCACGTCGTCGGCGAGCGTCGCGGCGAAGGCGTCCCAGTCGCGGGCGTCGGCCGCGGCCCAGTACGCCTCCACCGCTTCCCGCACCTCGGCCGTACCGACAGCCCCGCCGTCGCTGCTTCCGGAACCGCCCGCGGCGCCCGCCCTGTCAGTCGTGCCGACTGTGCCGGCCGTGTCAGTCATGGAACGAGTGTGACCCCCGCCACTGACAATCGGCCGGAAGTCCGGACCGGTCAGCCGCTGACCGGGCGCGATGCCTTGACCGAGTACATCATCGGGATCCGCGGACGGTCCGCCGCGAATCGGTAGTAGCCGTCCGCGTGCCGCTTCAGCGCCGGGTAGCGCGCGAAGAGCGAGGCGTCGTGCTCGTGCAGGAAGTCGATCCGCAGCCCGGCCGCCGCCAGCGCCGAAACCACCTCGCCGACCGGGTGCTGCCATTCGACGCTGCGGTTGTGGACGGTCTGGGCATCGAAGTCGGCGTAGGTGCCCGGCGTCTCGTCCACCCAGGGATCACGGCTGAAGTAGTCGTACGTGATCGTCGAGCCGGTCTCGTCGTCGAGGCAGTCGGTCAGCGGATGGAACTCGGCGAGGTAGAGAAAGCCGCCCGGCGCGACCAGCGAAGCGGCGATCTCCGCCCAACGGTCCACGTCCGGCAACCAGTTCAGCGCACCGAGCCCGGTGTAGACGATGTCGTACGAGGAGTCGGGTACGGCCTGCGCCGCGTCGTACACGTCGGCGGCCACGAACGCCGCTCGCTCCGGCGCCAGTCCCAGCGACCGGGCCAGCCCGCGGGCGGTCTCGACGGCGGGTTCGGAGAAGTCCAGGCCGACGACGTGCGCGGCGCCGTGGCGGGCCCAGGACAGGGTGTCGAGACCGATGTGGCACTGCAGGTGCAGCAGCGTCCGGCCGGTGACGTCTCCGACCTCGGCGAGCTCGAAGTCGCGCAGGGCGTCCTTGCCTGCGCGGAAGGCATCGAGGTCGTAGTAGTCGCCGGCGGCGTGAATGGCCACGCGTTCGTCCCAGCGCGCACGGTTCGCTTCGTGCCAGTCGTCAGGCGTCGGTGCATACATGCCGGGAAAGTTACCCACAGGCTGGGGTGCGTGCGAACAGTTATCCACAGGCCGGCCCGGCTCCGCAGCCGAATCGGGTTGGATGGGGTCATGAGCGACACACAGAACGACGCGTCCGTACCTGAGTGGGAGCAGCGTTTCCGCGCTGCCCGCGTGTCCCTGCCCGACTGGGCGGAGGACGCTCCCGACCGCTCGCTCTTCGTCTCCAACGCGACCGGCACGTACGAGCTGTACGCATGGGACCGGGCGACCGGGGAGCAGCGTCAGGTCACGGACCGGCCCAACGGGACGACCGACGGCGTGCTGACGCCGGACGGTGAGGCCGTCTGGTGGTTCGCCGACACCGACGGCGACGAGTTCGGCGTGTGGATGCGGCAGCCCTTCGGCGGCGGTGCGGACGCGCCGGCCGCACCCGGTCTGGAGCCCTCCTACCCGGCCGGTCTCGCGATCGGCCGCGACGGGACAGCAGTGGTCGGCAGGTCCACGGACGAGGACGGCACGACCGTTCACCTCGTGCGTCCGGGGTCCGAGCCGTCCGTGATCTACCGGCACCGGGAGTCCGCCGGGGTCGGAGACCTGTCGCACGACGGCAGCCTGATCGCCCTCGAGCACACCGAACACGGGGACGCGATGCACTCCGCGCTGCGGGTCGTGCGACCGGACGGTTCGACGGTCGCCGAGCTGGACGACACCGAGGGCGGCACGAAGGAGCTCGGCCTGTCCGTCCTGGGCTTCGCCCCCGTGGCCGGTGACACCCGGCTTCTCGTCGGGCATCAGCGCCGCGGCCGCTGGGAGCCGATGATCTGGGATCCGGTGGCCGGGACGGAGACGGATCTGCCGGTCGACCTGCCCGGCGACGTGGGTGCCGAGTGGTATCCGGACGGGTCCGCGCTGCTGATCGAGCACGACTTCGAGGCACGCAGCGAACTGTGGAGGTACGAGCCGGGAGCGAAGGGCCCGGTGCGCGTCGAGACCCCCGCCGGTACGGTGTCGGGCGCCACCGCCCGCCCTGACGGCACGGTGGAGTACCTGTGGTCGTCGGCCGCCCAGCCGCCCACCGTACGGGCCACGACGGGCGCGGTCGTCCTCGATCCGCCCGGCGCGAAGGCTCCGGCTTCCGTACCCGTGCAGGACGCCTGGGTGGACGGGCCCGGAGGCCGCATCCACGCCCTGGTGCAGACGCCCGCCACCGGTGACGGGCCGTTCCCCACGATCTTCGAGATACACGGCGGGCCCACCTGGCACGACAGCGACGCGTTCGCGTCCGGTCCGGCCGCGTGGGTGGACCACGGTTTCGCCGTCGTTCGGGTCAACTACCGCGGGTCGACCGGGTACGGGCGCGCCTGGACGGACGCGCTCAAGCACCGGGTCGGCCTGATCGAGCTGGAGGACATCGCGGCGGTCCGGGACTGGGCGGTGAAGTCAGGGCTCTCGGACCCTGCGCGGCTGGTCCTCGCCGGCGGCTCGTGGGGCGGCTATCTGACCCTGCTCGGGCTCGGCACGCAGCCGGACTCCTGGGCGCTGGGGCTGGCGGCGGTCCCGGTCGCCGACTACGTCACCGCGTACCACGACGAGATGGAGGCTCTGAAGGCGATGGACCGCACGCTGCTGGGCGGAACACCGGAGGAGGTGCCGGAGCGGTTCGAGGCGTCGTCACCGCTGACGTACGTGGATGCCGTACGTGCCCCGGTCTACATCTCGGCGGGAGTCAACGACCCGCGCTGCCCCATCCGTCAGGTGGAGAACTACGTGGACCGCCTCGCCGCGCGCGGCGCCGTCCACGAGGTGTACCGGTACGACGCGGGGCACGGCTCGCTCGTCGTGGAGGAACGGATCAAGCAGGTCCGGCTGGAGCTCGACTTCGCGCTGAGGCATCTGGGACAGGCCGCCGGAACGGGCAGCTGAAACGGACAGGAGATGCAGGCGCCGCGGACGGGCAACTCAGACGCGCAACGCATGCGGGCAACGCACGCGCGCAACGCATTTGCGGGCAACGCAGGCGGACGAGTCGGAGGGTAACCGCGGCAGACACCTGCGAGGGGTAACTGAGCAGCCCGGCAGGAGTAGGACGCGCATAAATGGGGCACCCCGCTCCGGGCGCCCGGAGCGGGGAACCGTACCGTAGAGGGGTGTACCGGTTCCTGCTGACCCCGCGATGGTGGGGGATCAACCTTTTCGTCGTGCTGGCCATCCCGTTCTGCGTGTTCATGGGCACCTGGCAGCTCGGCCGCTTCGAGGACCGCGTGCAGTCGCACGAGGAGGCCGAGAAGCAGCCCGATCCGGGCACCCGGACCGCTGAGCCGCTCGCCGAGCTGCTGCCCGTGGACCAGAAGACCTCCGGCCGGCCCGCCGTCACGACCGGGACGTACGCCGACCAGTTCCTGGTCCCCGGGCGCAAGCTCGACGACCGTGACGGCTTCTACGTGCTGAATCTGCTGCGTACCGACAGCGGCAAGGCCCTCCCGGTCGTACGCGGCTGGCTGCCCGGCACCGCGGGTCGCACGGATGTGCCCGCGGCCCCGGCCGGTGAGGTCACCGTCACCGGCGATCTGCAGGCCTCCGAGAACACCGGCAGCGACGGTGTCAGCACCAGGGGCGGGCTGCCCGAGGGCCAGCTCGGCATGATCAGCGCCGCATCCCTGGTGAACCTCGTCCCGTACGACGTGTACGACGCCTGGGTGACCCTGACCGAGCCCGAGGCGGGTGGATCGGGCGCTCCGATGAAGCCTGTGCCCGCCGCGGCCGCGCAGGGCAGCGGGCTCGATCTGAAGGCCTTCCAGAACCTCGGCTACACCGGCGAGTGGTTCGTCTTCGGCGGCTTCGTTCTGTTCATGTGGTTCAGGCTGGTGCGCCGCGAGGCCGAGGCCGCGCGCGACGTGCAGCTGGGACTCGCGGCCGACGCCGACTGAGAGTACGGGTGCACGAGGTACGCGAGAGGCCCGCCGGTTCCTGTCCGGCGGGCCTCTCGACGTATGTTCAGTCGTTCAGTCGTTCAGTCGTTCAGTCGTTCAGTCGTTCAGTCGTTCAGTCGTGCGGGCTACGAGGCGTTCAGTACGCCCGTGCGGTAGATCGTTCCCGCGCAGGCGTGGGGAATCGTGGTCTCCGCCGTCGGTGCTCCCGCCTCCGGGGTGTGCGTCACCGCGACACTGCCGTCCGCCGGACCATCGTCCGCACTGCCGAACTGCGGGGCCATGTCCGCCGTCGTCCCCGCTCCTGCGGCACTGCCGCCTCCGTCGCCCTCGGTGGGCGTCGGGCTGGGCGAACCGCCGGTGGTGGGGCAGTTCTCCTTCGGCACCCAGGCGAACTGCACCTCGTACGCCATCGTCGGCTTCAGCAGCACCGTGCCCGGCTCCAGCGACGGATCGGGCAGCCCGGCCGCCGGGTCACCCACGGCGTACTGCACGACCGCGATCTTCTGCGGGTCGGCGGCACCCGTCGCCTGGAAGCCGACCGTGCCGTCGCTGGTCACCGAACAGCCCTTGTCGGACCCGTTGGCAATCCTGAAGGTGCCGTACACCGTGCCGTCCGCTCCCGCCTCGCCCGACTGGGCGGAGATGACGCGGAGCTGGCTGGGTTCGCAGGCCGGCAGGGCCGCCACCTCGGAGTGCGGCAGGTCGTCGATGCCCGTCCCGCTGCCCTCGGTGTCCGAGCCCTCGTCCTGCGACGGCGCCGTGGAATTGCCGGATTCGCCGTCGCTGCCCTCGATCTGCTGATCGGCGGGGCCGGCGTTCGGATCGCTGTCGGACCCGGCACCGGAATCATCACCGTTGCCGCCCTGGGCCTGCTCCCCGTGGCCGGCGATGGCCGGATTGGCGCTGTTCGAGCCGTCCGAATTCGCCACGTGGACGAATGCGGGCACCGCCGTACCGATCAGCAACGCCGCGGCCGCCGCGCCCACAACGGCCTGACGCCGCTTGGCGCGCCGGGCGGGCACCGCACGCTGCAGACGGGTGAGCGCGCTGTCCGGGGGTTCGAGGCTGCGGACCGCGCCGTGGAGCATGCGGCGCAGCGCGACCTCGTCCAGGTCCGTACCGCCGCGGCCGCTCCCGAAGAGCTCGGTCAGCGTGCCGCCCGCGCCGGACGCACCGGCACCGGCCGCGCCGGGCTTTACCGCCCTGGCTGAGGCGCCGGCCCCGTTCGAGGCGCCGTCCCTACCGGACCTGCCGGTGGTATCGGCTCCGTCCGGGGCGTCGGCCCCGTCCTTCGCGTCGGTCCCGCCGGGGGCGGCGACGCCCTCGCCCGCGACCACGTTCTTTTCCTGCTCCCCCTGGCCGCCGTGCTCCGGCTCGGTGTTCGGGGTCTTCTCCGGCCCGTGGTTCACAATTCCGTTTCCAGTCCGGTCATCGTCGTGCCTGTGCTCGGGTCCGCTCATGCCTGCGCCTCCATCACGACGCGCAGTGCCGCAATTCCCCGGGAGCCGTACGCCTTCACCGAACCGAGCGATATGCCCAGCGTCTCCGCGACCTGGGCCTCCGTCATGTCCGAGAAGTAGCGCAGCACCAGCACCTCGCGCTGACGGCGCTGCAGCCCCTTCATCGCCTTGATCAGCGCGTCGCGCTCCAGCTGGTCGTAAGCCCCCTCCTCGGCGCTCGCCATGTCCGGCATCGGCTTGGACAGCAGCTTCAGCCCGAGGATGCGGCGGCGCAGCGCGGACCGGGAGAGGTTGACCACCGTCTGACGGAGGTACGCGAGCGTCTTCTCCGGATCGCGCACCCGGTTGCGCGCCGAGTGCACGCGGATGAACGCCTCCTGCACCACGTCCTCGCAGGACGCGGTGTCGTCCAGAAGGAGGGCCGCGAGGCCCAGCAGCGAACGGTAGTGGGCGCGATAGGTCTCGGTGAGATGGTCGACCGTTGTTCCTGCCGCCACCGTCTCGTCAGCGCCCTCGCGCTGCGACGGCAGCGCGGTGGGTCGCGCAGCGGGCATGGGCGCAATCACCGGCATACCGCCGGCTGCGCGGGGCCGCCGGAGCGGGCGCACCGAAGCGCCTCGCAACGGGCCCACCACTGTGATGTCGAGAACCTCTGCCACGCCAGTTGGACACGCTTCCCCCCGTCAGGGTTGTACGCCAACGGCACCGCGTTCGATGCTGTGCGACATGCCCTCATTCGTACCTGCTCTTCCCCAAATGCCCCGAAAACGCATCCAGCCACGCAAGAAGTGACGGCATAGACGCGCCGCATCCGGCTAGCGGTTGCAGGGGGCCAGGAGATCATCGTCGGATATGGCAATGCCCCAGCTCAAGACGTCCAGACCAGCAAGTTGCTCACAGGGCGCACACAGATCCTACAAAACGGGTTCGCTCAGACCCGAGGGAATTCTTTGGCCACGGCTTCGGCGATCTGCGCCACGTTGAGAGCTGCCCCTTTTCGGAGGTTGTCTCCGCAGATGAACATCTCGACGGCCCGCGGATCGTCCATCGACTGCCGTACCCGCCCCACCCAGGTCGGGTCGGTGCCCACCACATCGGACGGCGTGGGAAAGTCGCCGGCCGCCGGACTGTCGAAGAGCACCACTCCGGGCGCGGTCGCCAGGATCTCGTGGGCCCGGTCCACCGCCACCTCGTTCTCGAAGCGCGCGTGGACGGACATGGAGTGCGTCGCGATGACGGGGACGTACACGCAGGTCGCCGTGACCTTCAGCTCCGGCAGGCCCAGGACCTTGCGGCACTCCCGGCGGATCGCGAGCTCCTCGGACGACCAGCCGTCACCGGCGTCGGCGCCCGCCCACGGCACCACGTTCAGCGCGACAGGGGCCGCGAACGGGCTCTTCTCCCCGTCGCCCAGCGCCCGGCGTACGTCCCCGGGGCGGGTACCCAGCTCCGTGCCCGCCACCAGCGACAGCTGCTCGCGGAGCGCGGCGACGCCGTCGCGGCCCGCGCCGCTCACCGCCTGGTAGGAGGAGACGATCAGCTCCCGCAGCCCGAACTCGGCATGCAGCGCACCGACCGCGACGATCAGCGACAGCGTCGTGCAGTTCGGGGACGCGACGATGCCGCGCGGCCTCAGCCGCGCGGCGTGCGGGTTGATCTCGGGGACGACCATGGGCACGTCGTCGTCCAGACGGAATGCCGCCGAGTCGTCGATGACCACGGCACCCTTCGATGCGGCGACCGGGCCCCACTGCGCGGACACCTCGTCCGGGACGAGGAACAGGGCCACGTCCACCCCGTCGAACACGTCCTCGCCGAGCGCGAGGACCTCCGTCTCCTCACCGCGTACGACCAGCTTGCGGCCGGCCGAACGCGGAGAGGCGATCAGCTTCACCTCGCCCCAGACATCCGCGTGCTCGGAGAGGATCTGGAGCATGACGCCACCGATCGCCCCGGTCGCGCCTACGACCGCGAGCGAAGGGCGGCGCTGCGTCATCGGCCGGTGCCCCCGTACACGACAGCCTCGTCGGAGTCGCTGTCGAGACCGAAGGCGGTGTGCACGGCGCGCACGGCCTCGTTGACGTCGTCGACGCGGGTGACGACCGAGATGCGGATCTCGGACGTCGAGATCAGCTCGATGTTCACGCCGACGTCGGACAGCGCCTCGAAGAACAGCGCGGTGACACCCGGGTTGGTCTTCATACCGGCGCCGACCAGGGAGATCTTGGCGATCTGGTCGTCGTAGCGCAGCGACTCGAAGCCGATGCCCGCCCGGCTGCGCTCCAGGGCGTCGATGGCCTTGCGGCCCTCCGCCTTGGGCAGCGTGAACGTGATGTCGGTCAGACCGGTCGACGCGGCGGAGACGTTCTGGACGACCATGTCCATGTTGATCTCGGCGTCCGCGATCGCACGGAAGATCGCTGCGGCCTCGCCGGGCTTGTCCGGCACGCCGACGACCGTGACCTTGGCCTCGGAGACGTCGTGGGCGACTCCGGAGATGATGGCGTGCTCCACCTGCTGGTCCCCTTGCGGCTCGTTGCTGACCCAGGTGCCGCGCAGTCCGGAGAAGGACGAGCGCACGTGGATCGGGATGTTGTAACGGCGTGCGTACTCGACGCAGCGGTGCAGCAGCACCTTGGAGCCGGACGCGGCCAGCTCCAGCATGTCCTCGAAGGAGATCCAGTCGATCTTCTGGGCCTTCTTCACGACCCGGGGGTCGGCGGTGAAGACACCGTCCACATCGGTGTAGATCTCACAGACCTCGGCGTCCAGCGCTGCGGCCAGCGCCACAGCGGTGGTGTCGGACCCGCCGCGGCCGAGGGTGGTGATGTTCTTGCCCTCCTGGCTCACGCCCTGGAACCCGGCGACGATGGCGATGTTGCCCTCGTCGATCGAGGTCCTGATGCGGCCCGGCGTGACATCGATGATGCGCGCTTTGTTGTGGACCGAGTCGGTGATGACACCTGCCTGGCTGCCCGTGAACGACTGGGCCTCGTGGCCCAGGTTTTTGATCGCCATGGCCAGCAGGGCCATGGAGATCCGCTCTCCGGCGGTCAGCAGCATGTCGAACTCACGCCCGGCAGGCATCGGGGATACCTGCTCGGCGAGATCGATCAACTCGTCCGTCGTGTCGCCCATCGCAGACACCACGACAACCACCTGGTTGCCGTTCTTCTTGGCATCGACGACTCGCTTGGCGACGCGCTTGATGCCCTCGGCATCGGCTACGGAGGAGCCTCCGTACTTCTGCACGACAAGGCCCACGTGCGCTCCTCGCTCAATAATGGTGCGGTCGGCTCAGTTTAACGAGCAGCCCGGAATCGACCCGCTCCTACCAGATGGTGAGATGTCCCGCCCACCACGTGGTCCGGCGTGTCGCTCCGAACTGCTCGTATCGGTCTGCTGCCCATTGCCGTGCTCCGCACGCCCGTTTGTGTCTCAGGCCACAGGAGTGGCCCGGAGTCACTTGACCGGGCGCATGCCCAGGGGTCCCGCGATCTCCTCCGCCATCACGCGGCCCGCCTCCTCGGCCAGGTCGTCCTCGCCCGGGTCCTGGTCCGTGTCCAGGCCGTCGAGCTCCTGGAGGGGCTGGTTCAGCCGGATGTGGGCGATCAGCGACTGGAGGGCACGCAGGGCCGCCGACGCGGTGGAGCCCCAGTTGGAGAAGTACGAGAACTGCCACCACCACATGGCCTCGGCGGTGCGGTCCGCCTCGTAGTGGGCCAGGCCGTGGCCGAGGTCCGTGACCAGGTCGGCCAGGTCGTCGGAGATGCGGTGCGGGACGGGAGATTTGCGGGGCTCGTACGGGTCGAAGACCTCGGAGTAGATGTCGATCGGCTCCAGGAGGGCCGCGAAGCGCTCGCGCAGGCCGTCGGCGTCCGGTTCGGGGCCGAGATCCGGCTCGTAGCGCTCGTCCGGGAGGATGTCCTCGTACGCGCCGAGCCTGCCGCCCGCCAGGAGGAGCTGGGAGACCTGGAGGAGCAGGACGGGGACGGCCTCCTCCGGCTCCTCGGCCTTGGACACCTCGGTGACCGCGACGATGAACGTCTTGATCTGGTCCGCGATCTGGACGGCGAAGTCGTCCGGGTCCTGCGTGACGGAGTTCAGCGTGGCGTCAGACATCGAGGAGACCTCCCGTGGGCACGGTCGCGAACGGTGGGTAGAACATAGCGTCGCCGTACGTAAAGCCGCCGTCAGACATCGAGCAGCCGCCTCCCCTCGAACGCGCGGCCGAGGGTGACCTCGTCCGCGTACTCCAGGTCGCCGCCCACCGGCAGGCCGCTCGCCAGCCGCGTCACCCGCAGGCCCATCGGCTTGACCATCCGCGCCAGGTACGTCGCGGTCGCCTCGCCCTCCAGGTTGGGGTCCGTCGCCAGGATCAGCTCCGTGATGGAGCCGTCCGCGAGCCGGGCCAGCAGCTCCCTGATGCGCAGATCGTCGGGGCCGACGCCCTCGATCGGGCTGATCGCGCCGCCGAGGACGTGGTAGCGGCCCCGGAACTCACGGGTCCGCTCGACCGCGACGACGTCCTTGGGCTCCTCGACCACGCAGATGACCGTGCGGTCGCGGCGCGCGTCCCGGCAGATCCCGCACTGCTCCTGCTGGGCTACGTTGCCGCAGATCTCGCAGAAGCGGACCTTGTCCTTGACCTCGAGGAGGGCATGGGCGAGACGGCGTACGTCGGTGGGCTCCGCCTGCAGGATGTGGAAGGCGATCCGCTGCGCGCTCTTGGGGCCGACGCCGGGCAGCCTGCCCAGTTCGTCGATGAGCTCCTGAACCACGCCTTCGTACAACGGAAAAGCCTTTCCCTATTCGTGCTCGTACCGTAGCCCGTACGCCCGGGTAGCCACAGGTCCCCGCGTGGAGGTCAGAAGGGGAGACCGGGCATGCCGCCCAGGCCCTGCGCCAGCGGGCCCAGCTTCTGCTGCTGGAGCTGCTGGGCGTTCTCGTTCGCCGCCTGCACCGCGGCCACCACCAGGTCGGCGAGTGTCTCCGTGTCCTCCGGGTCCACCGCCTTGGGGTCGATCACCAGGGCGCGGAGCTCGCCGGACCCGGTCACGGTGGCCTTCACCAGACCGCCGCCCGCCTGGCCCTCGACCTCGGTCCTCGCCAGCTCCTCCTGGGCCTCGGCAAGGTCCTGCTGCATCTTCTGGGCCTGCTGGAGCAGCTGCTGCATATTGGGCTGGCCACCACCGGGAATCACTGTCACTCCTGGCATTTCGACGACGAATTGTTTCCGTACGCCGAGCCTACGTGCTCCCCGGACGCAGCGCCCCACCCGCCGGGGACCAACTCTTTCGAGTGAGTTCCGGAAATGCCCTGCTGCACTCCTATACCTGACCAGAGGCCGTGTGCACGCGGGAATCCCGCGATTTCGACCCCATGCCCCACCATTCGGCGGTAGGAAGGGCATGCGTACCCGTACGCACACGCACATCACAGGTAACGCAGAGTTACATGAGTGGGGCCCCGTCATATGCCGGAGTCCGCCCCGACCGTGTCCGGAACCGTGCCGATCCGCGTAGTCATGCGCCGATACGCGCCGAACCCAGAGTGCAGAGGAGTGCCCCGGTGAGTCAGCCGGAGATGCAGCCCGAGGGGCCGCACCGCAAGGAGTCCGGCGGATCCGGTGCGGATACCGGAACTGAACCGTCCGGTTCACGCCACGCCACGGGTTCCCGGGACCTGACCGGTCGAGCCTTCCCCCTCGGCGACTGGGGCGAACCCGCGGAACGGCTCGACGAGCTCTACCGCTGGGTCGAGGCGGGCGCCCTGGACACCGCCGACTGGTACCTGCGCGACCGGATCCGCAAGCGGCGCGCCGCCAGGCTCCTGCGGTTCGGCACGGCGGCGGGGGTGGTCGCGGGCGCCGCCCTCCCGCTGCTCGATCTGACCGGGGAACTGACCGGGTCGGCCGGCTGGGGCTACCTGTCGCTGCTGCTGGGCGCCGCGTGCATGGCGTGCGACCGGTACTTCGGACTGACTTCGGGATGGATAAGGAACCTCGCGACGGCACAGGCCGTGCAGCGGCGCCTGCAGGTGCTCCAGTTCGACTGGGCCTCGGAGTGCGTACGGGAGATGCTCGGGCCGACCGAGGGAACGGCCAGTGAGGCCGCGGAGCGGTGCCTGGGCGTCCTGCGACGGTTCTCGGAGGACGTCACCGAGTTGGTGCGCGTGGAGACCGCGGACTGGATGGTGGAGTTCCGGGCGGGACCCGCGCCCATGGGGATGCAGTCGCTGGTCTCGGGCGGGGCAGGCCCGCGACCGGAGCAGGGCGCACCGCCGGGACGCCTCACCATGCCCTCGGTGACCCGGCCGAACATGCCGCGCCAGCGCCCGCCCGAGCCGCCCCGCTGAACCCTGCCCGCGCGGCGGCCGGACGACTGCCCGCGCGGCGGCCGGACGACCACGCCCGCCGGCCACCGGAGCCGCTCCGCGGGACTTCCGGAGCGGCTCCGGTGGCCGGCGGAGCGGGCACACGGTCAGCCGGTCAGCCGGTCAGCCGGTCAGCCGGTCAGCCGGTCAGCTGAAGATGATCATCGAGCCCTGCGCAAGGCTGCGGGTCGCCGCCGCGTGCAGGCCCAGCCACACGTGCCGCTCGCGGGCGAACGGACTCTCGTCGTACGGAATCGGGCCGGCCGGCTCCTCCAGCGAGGTCGGACCGGTGGGCGGGAGCGGTGCGGCCGGCGGATTCGCCGGGTCGATGCCGATGGACGGGCCGACGAACTCCAGTTCCCTCAGCAGCCCGTGCGACGAGCCCAGCGGGCCACCGCCCTCCAGCAGCTGGTCGTCGGAGAGCGGAGCGGGGAAGTCCACCGGGACGTACGCCCCGGCGTGGTCGTAGTGCCAGACCAGGTGCGACTGCTGTGCGCTCTGCTCGAACATCTCCAGCAACTGCTCGTAGTCCCCGCCCAGTTCGTCGACGGGGGTGACGGCGAGCCCGCTCAGCTGGAGCAGATACGCGCGCCGCAGGAAGTGGAGTGCGTCGTAGTCGAAGCCCGCGACCGGGGCGACGTCCCCCGTGAGGCCGGGCATGTAGGCGTAGACGGGAACGGGGGGAAGCCCCGCCTCGCTCAGCGCCTTGTCGTAGATGGCGATCTCTTCGGCGAACGGATTGTCGGGGCTGTGGCACAGCACATCGACGAGGGGGACCAGCCACAGGTCACAGGCCACGAAGTCTCGCTCTCCAACGGGTTCTTGCGATGGTCGGAACAGCGTAATGCGGCCGGAACCCCGCGCACAGTGCCCGGGTCAGCCCCGGCCCGGGTGCGGGGGGTCGTCCGCGGCCAGCCGGTCCGCCCACTTCAGCCCGTGCGCGTAGTAGCCGTCGAGGACCGCGCGCACCTCGTCGCCGTCCGCGGCGATGATCGCCTCCACCAGCACCTGGTGGCCGTTCCACAACCAGTCCCGCACATCGGTGTCGCCCCGCAGGTACGGGACGGCGAAGACCCACGCCTGCACGCGCAGCCGGTGCAGGAAGTCGGTGACGTAGGTGTTCCCGACGACCGCGCCCAGCTCCCGCCAGAACCGCAGGTCGTATCCGATGAGGATGTCGAGGTCGCCGCAGCGCGCCGCGCGTGCGGCCTCCTCGGCCCGGCGGCGTACGGAGACCAGGGCGTCACGGTGGGCGCCCAGGACCTCAGGAGCCGAACCCGTACCGTCGAAGATCTTCCGGAACACCCCGTCTATGACGAGGGCGCGCGCCTCCACCATCGAGCGGTAGTCGGCGACGGTGAACTGGCGCACCCGGAAGCCCCGGTGCTGATCGGATTCGAGCAGCCCCTGCGCGGAGAGGTCGAAGAGCGCCTCGCGGACGGGCGTCGCGGACACTCCGTACTGCTCGGCGATCTGCTTGACGGTGAACTCCAGCCCCGGCAGGAGACGCCCCGCGAGCACCTCGTCACGCAGCGCGTCGGTGATCTGCTGCCGCAGCGTACTGCGGGTGACACCTCCGCTCGCACACATGACGCCCCCTCCCGGTTCTCGACTCCGGTCACCTTAAGCCAGGGCCCGTGCCCGGATCCGGGCACGGGGCGGCGTCCCGTTCGGTGTCTCCTACATGAGTGCTCGGCCGGGGGTCGTGCCCGGCTGCGCGCGCGCCCGGTCAGACGGTGTGCTCGTCGGCGACCGTGAGGGCCGCGTCCAGGGCGGCGAGACCTTCCTTCACCTCGGCCTCGGTGACGTTGCACGCGGGGACCGCGTGGGTGCGGTTCATGTTGATGAAGGGCCACAGGCCGTTCTTCTTGCAGGCCGCGCCGAAGGCAGCCATGGGGGCGTTGGCCTCGCCGGTCGCGTTGTACGGAACCAGCGGTTCGCGTGTCTCCTTGTTGCGGACCAGCTCCAGCGCCCAGAAGGCGCCGAGACCGCGGACCTCGCCGACCGACGGATGGCGTTCGGCGAGCTCGCGCAGACCGGGACCGAGGATGTGCTCACCGAGGTGTGCGGCGTTCTCGATGACCTTCTCGTCCTCCATGACCTTGATCGTCGCGACGGCCGCCGCGCAGGCCAGGGGGTGACCGGAGTAGGTGAGTCCGCCGGGGTAGGGCCGCGTCTCGAAGGTGGCGGCGATCTCGGCGCTGATCGCGACGCCACCGAGCGGTACGTAACCGGAGTTGACGCCCTTCGCGAACGTCATCAGGTCCGGCACGACGTCGTAGTGGTCGGCTGCGAACCACGCGCCGGTGCGCCCGAAGCCGGCCATCACCTCGTCGAGGACGAAGACGATCCCGTACCGGTCGCAGATCTCACGGACGCCCGCGAGGTAGCCGGGCGGCGGCGTCATGATGCCCGCCGTGCCGGGGATGGTCTCCAGGATGACCGCGGCGACGGTCGACGGACCCTCGAAGGCGAGGGTGTCCTCCAGGTGCTGCAGTGCGCGGGCGCACTCCTCGGCCTCGGTCTGCGCGTAGAACGGCGAGCGGTAGAGGAACGGCGCCCAGAAGCGGACGACACCCGCCGAGCCGTTGTCGGACGCCCAGCGGCGCGGGTCGCCGGTGAGGTTGATCGCGGTGGAGGTGGCGCCGTGGTACGAGCGGTAGGCGGAGAGCACCTTCGTACGGCCGGTGTGCAGCCGGGCCATGCGGACGGCGTTCTCGACGGCCTCGGCGCCGCCGTTGGTGAAGAAGATCTTGTCCAGGTCGCCGGGGGTGCGCTCGGCGATGAGGCGTGCGGCCTCGGAGCGCGACTCGACGGCGAACGCGGGGGCGAAGGTGGTGAGCTTGCCCGCCTGTTCCTGGATCGCGGCGACGACGGTGGGGTGCTGGTAGCCGATGTTGGTGAAGACGAGGCCGCTGGTGAAGTCCAGGTAGCGGTTTCCTTCGTAGTCCCAGAAGTACGCCCCCTCGGCGCCGGCGACGGCGAGCGGGTCGATCAGGCCCTGGGCGGACCAGGAGTGGAAGACGTGCGCGCGGTCGGCGGCCTTCACGGCCGCACCGGCGGCGGAGTCGACGTACGGGGCGCGAGGGGCATGAGGGGTCATACGGCGAGCGTAGGTCGGCGCAGGGGCGGCGCTCCATGGCCACTGTGTATGGCGTGGAGCGTCCGGCTCGGCAGGATGTCGGGTCCGCACCCGAGCCGGGGCCGGACTTCGGGACAGGACCCGGGAGAGCACCGGAACAGAATCACCGGGCCCGCGAGGCCACGCCCTCAATTGACAACATGCTGTCGTCATGACAGTCTTCTGTCATAAGCGTTCCACGAGGGTCCCACATCCCCTTCCGGAGGTCACCATGACCAGCACGAGCGTCCACCTGGCCGTCTACGACACCCTCGCCGACTGGGAGCCGGGCTTCGCCACGGCCCACCTCACCCAGAACGGCCACACCGTGCGCACCGTCGGAGCCACCACCGACCCGGTCACCACCATGGGCGGCATGCACGTCCTGCCCGACCTCGCGCTCGACGACCTGCGTCCCGAGGACAGCACCCTGCTCATCCTCGGCGGCGCCGGCCTCTGGGACATCGGCGACAGCCTCGCCCCCTTCGCACGCACGGCCCGCGCCTTCCTGGACGCGGGGGTTCCCGTCGCGGCGATCTGCGGGGCGACGGCGGGGCTGGCCCGCGAGGGGCTGCTCGACGACCGGGCCCATACGAGTGCCGTCTCCTTCTACCTGGCGGCGACCGGGTACGCGGGCGGCCCGCACTACATCGACGCCGACGCGGTGACGGATGGCGGCAGTGCCTCGCGCGGCGCGCTCGTCACGGCGGGGCCGACCGAGCCCGTGGCCTTCGCCCGCGAGATCTTCGGGCTGCTCGGGGTGTACGAGCCGAAGAAGCTGGACGCCTGGTACCGGCTGTTCCACGACTCCGACGCGAGCGCGTACGAGGTGCTCGAGGGATGAGCAGCGAGAATCAGGACCGGTTCAGCCGGACGGCCATCGGGGTGTTCAGGCTCAACGGGCAGTTCCTCTCCGTGGCGGAGGAACTGGCGAAACCGTCCGGGCTCACGGCGGCGTGGTGGCAGGTCCTCGGTGCCGTCCTCGGCGAGCCGCTCCCGGTGTCGGGGATCGCCCGGTCGATGGGGATCACCCGGCAGAGCGTGCAGCGGATCGCGGATCTGCTGGTGGCCAGGGGCCTCGCGGAGTACGTGCCGAATCCGGCCCACCGGCGGGCCAAGCTCGTCCGGCCCACCGAGGAGGGGCGTGCGGCGGTGAGCCGGATCGGCCCCGCTCACGCGGAGTTCGCCGGGCGGCTGGCCGCGGAGTTGGGCGAGGAGGAGTTCGCGCAGACCGTACGGGTGCTGGAGCGGCTGTCGGAGGCGCTGGCGGCGGTGGATTCCGGGCCGGCGACACCCCAGCCGGAGGGCTGAGGCCGGAACGGGTGCTGGGCAAGGGGGTGGGGGGCGCGGCTATCCTCGACCACGGTCTGCCATGACCGCACGGGGGAGGAAGCGCACCATGGAGAAGCTGGGCTCCGGCGATCCGCAACGCATCGGCGCCTACCGGCTGCTGGGACGCCTCGGCGCCGGCGGCATGGGACAGGTGTACCTGGCGCGCTCCGAGCGGGGCCGTACGGTCGCCATCAAACTGGTCCGGCCCGACCTGGCCGAGGTGCAGCAGTTCCGCGACCGCTTCCGGCAGGAGGTGCAGGCGGGCCGCCGGGTCGGCGGCGCCTGGACCGCGCCGGTGCTCGACGCCGACATCGACGCGCCGGTGCCCTGGGTCGCCACCGGCTACGTCGCCGGCCCGTCGCTCCAGCGCACCGTCTCCGGAGTGCCGGGCACCCCGGTGGCCGCGTCGGGGGCGTACGGTCCGCTCCCCGCGCGTACCGTCCGCATCCTGGGCGCCGGGCTCGCGAGTGCCCTCCAGGACATCCACCGCGCCGGACTGATCCACCGCGATCTGAAGCCCTCCAACATCCTGATGACGATCGACGGTCCGCGGGTCATCGACTTCGGCATCGCCCGGGCGCTGGACACCGTCACCGACGGCGGCCTGACCCGCACGGGCGCGCTGATCGGCTCACCCGGCTTCATGGCGCCCGAGCAGGTGCGGGGCGAGCGCGTGACCGCGGCGTGCGACGTGTTCTGCCTCGGCTCCGTGCTCGCGTACGCGTCCACCGGCAGGCTGCCGTTCGGCGTGGCGGACAGCGGTGTCCACGCTCTGATGTTCCGGATCGCGCAGGAGGACCCGGATCTCACCGGAGTCCCCGCCGACCTGGTGGAGCTCATCCGGGACTGCCTGGCCAAGGATCCGGCGGCGCGGCCCTCCACCGACAGCGTCCTGGATCGGCTGGGCGGTCCCGAGACCGGGGAACCGTGGCTGCCCGGCGCCCTGATCGCCCAACTCGGCAGGCACGCGGTGGAGCTGCTCGATTCCGAGGACCCGGAAGAGGGCCCCGCGCCCACCCCGGCAGGCCCGGTGCCTCCGGCGCCCCCGGCCACCCCGCCCACACCTCAACTGCCGCCCGGCCAGGCGTCTCAGCTGCCGCCCGGACAGGTACAGGTACCTCAGCCGGCGCCCGGTCGGACGCCTCAACTGCCGCCCGGACAGGCGCTCCAGTCGCCTCCCGGCTCTGCACAGGCACCCCAGGCTCCACCCGACCGCCCCGCGCACACGCTGCCCACCATGATCGGCCCGCCCACACCGCCGCCGCAGACCCGCACGCCCCCGGCCTACGGCCATCCGCAGCCGCCCGCCCAGGGGTACGGCCACCCGCAGTCGCCTGCGCCTGCGCCTGGGTACGGCTATCCGCAGCCGCCCGCCCAGGGGTACCGCCCCACCCCCACGTACGGCGCGACTCCCCCGTACGGCCCGCCCCCCTACCTCGCGCCCTCTTCTGCTCCCGAACCGGAGCGCCGCCGCTCCGCGGGTTCGGTCCTGCTGCTGGTCGCGGTCGCCCTGATCGTCGCGGTCGGAGTGGGCTGGTCGGTGTACGCGTTCATGAAGGACGGCGACGGGCACACCACGAGCTCTCCGGACCCCACCCCCGAGCCCACCTCGTCCCGGTCCGTCTCCCCGTCGCCCTCCGGGCCGGACCCCAGCCCCTCCGCGGACGGGAAGAGCGGCGAGGGCGCCGTCCCCACCGGCTACCTGGGTACCTGGTCGGGCACCATCGACAGCGCCTCGGGACAGTCCACCCGTCAACTCGTCATCCAGCAGGGCGAGGTGGGCGACACCGTGCTGTCCCTCACCGCCGAGGGGCCGCTCGACACCGGGGGCTCGTACCACTGCGTCTTCCAGGCGCCCCTGCGGAGCGAGCCCTCCTCCGGCTCCCCGGTCAGCATCGGTCCGTCCACGGTCTCCGTCGGCGAACCGATGGCGTCGTGCACCCCGGGCAAGCCCACTGTCCTGACGCTGCTGCCCGACGGCACTCTGCGCCGCGAGGCCACGGACACCGGCGAGAGCCTCACGTACACGAGGACGGACTGATCACGAGCCGGACCCGGCACCTGTCCGGTCCGGCCCACCCGCCGTCAGGTCCGCCGCCCTGAACGCCAGCCACAGGTCGTAGCGCGCGCTCGGGGTCTGGAGCAGCGAGCGGCTGAGCACGGCTTCGAGCCGGGTCAGGCGCTTGCGTGCCCCGGGTACGGAGATGCCCAGCTCCGCTGCGGTCAGGCCCAGTTGGGCCTCGCACCGCAGCCAGGTCCGCAGGGTCTCCTCTGCCGTCGGGCCGGCCGGGTCGAGGAGGCGCAGCTGCTGGGACGCCCAGTCCTGGACGCCGGGGCCGCGCAGGATCTCGTCGAGGCTCCCGGCCGCCCCGTCAGGTCGCTCACCCGGGCGGCCGGGCCGGATGAGCGTGGGGGTCGCCCTGATGCTGAGTGCCAGTTCGAGAGCCGCCTGGTCCGCGACCCGGTTCAGGTCCAGGCCGAGCAGCTCGCCGATCAGCTTGAGGCGGGCGGCGAGGGTGTTGCGGTGGATCTTCAGGTGCTGGGTGGCGTGCGAGGAGAACGCCAGCCAGGAAGCGAGGGTGGCCGCCAGTTCCTGGCTCCCCGGGTCCTGCGAGCGTCGCGGCAGGTAGGCGAGCAGCGGCGCGAGCAGCGCGTCGGCCCACTGTGCTCCCGCGCTGCCCACGACCAGGGCGGGTTCCGGCGAGGAGCCGAACCGGGCGTGCCGGCCGGGGAGTCCGCGGGCCACGGCCAGGGCGTGGAAGGCCTGCCGGTAGCCCGTCGCCGTGTCGGACAGCTGCACTTCCTCGCTCACGCCGACGACGCAGTCCTCCACCAGCTCGGCGACGGTCCGGTCCAGTGCGGCGCCGACCGGCGTCCCGCCCTCCGGTGCCGCGACGAGTTCCGGGACCGCCGGCATGACGAGGATCAGATGACGCGCGTACACGGGGCACCGGACGATCCACGTCCTGCCGCCGGAGGCGTCGGCGCAGACGCGCGCCACCTCGTCGCGCTGTCCGCCCGAGCACTCGACGACACAGACCCGTACGGGGTCGGGGAGCTTCGGCAGCAGGGCTCCTGCCACCTGGTGGGCGATGGACAGCTGCCCGGTCATGAGCAGGTGCAGGACCGCCTCGCGGCCCCGGGACTCCGCGAGGTCGACCCGGCGCCGCCTGCGTTCGAGGGTCTCCGCCGCCCAGGCCAGTGTCAGGGGCATCATCGCGTCGGCGAGCAGCACGGACAGCCCGCCGGGCAACGGCCGGGGGGCGGCGACGGCGAGAACCGGGGCGCGGTCCTCCGGCTGTCCGTCGAGGGGGAGCACCAGCACGGTGTACCCGTCCGCGTCGAGCGAATGGGCGCGCGCACTACGGGACTTCAGCTCCTGGGCGGCCTCGGCGGCCAGGGCGGCGGCCTCCTGCCCGGGCCACTCGGAGGTCCCTGCCGCGGCCTGGAGCACCGTGCCGTCACCGTCGAGCAGTCCGGCCCAGCCCTCGGCGCGCTGTGCCAGCGAGCGCAGCAGTTCCGGCGATCCGCCTGTCCGGGCGAGCCTGTACATGCGTAGTACGTCGTCGGCCCGTTCCGACCCGTGCACACGTCCCCCGCCCGTACCCGAAAACCGGAGTGCAGAGTACCGGTTCGGCTGTGCGGTCTGATACCCCCGCGAGACCGTCACCGTGCGAATTGAACCTCCCGGTCCGACCCCCCGCCCGCCTAGAGTCCGAGAGGTGTTCCGGGACGTCCGGGGGACGTCGGGGGACGTCAAGGCGTCCCGGATCCGGGGGACGCCGTCAGGCGTGGCGGCAGCGGCTCACGGGGGTGGTCGCTGCCGCCGTCCACCGGTGATTGTCAGTGGCGGCGCCTACCGTGCTTCTCGACCGTGTCGTACACCGGACGAGAGGCCCCTGCCATGGAGTTCAGCATCGAGCGCGGCGCGCTGACCGATGCCGTGACCTGGGCGGCCCGTGTGCTGCCGACGCGGTCGCCCGTGCCCGTTCTGGGCGGTCTGCTCCTCGACGTGTCCGACGGCCGGCTGAGTGTCTGCGGGCTGGACTTCGAGGCCTCCGCGCGCATCGAGGTGGAAGCTCGGACCGTACGGACCGGGAAGGTGCTGGTCATGGGCCGGCGGCTGCTCGACATCTGCAAGGTGCTCCCCGACGGCCCCGTGGAGTGCGCGGTGGAGGGCTCGCGGTTCACGGTGACCGGGGACGGCGCCCGCTTCGGGCTCTCGTTGCTGCCGCTCGACGACTATCCCGCGCTGCCGCCACTTCCCGAGGTCCGCGGCGCGGTGGACGCGGCCGCGTTCGCCGCGGCCGTCGCCCAGGTGACGGTCGCCGCGGGACGGGACGACACCCTGCCGACGCTCACCGGGATCCGGCTCGGGCTCGACGGCTCCACGATGACCCTGGCGGCCACCGACCGGTACCGCTTCGCGGTGCGCACCCTGCCCTGGAAGGCGACGGCACCCGATGTCGCCGCCGATGTCGTGGTCTCCGCCCGCCGACTGACCGAGATCGCCCGGTCGATGGGCCGGTCGGGTCTGGTCAGCGTCGCCGTGGACGCGGGTTCGGTCGGCTTCGAGCACGCCGGGATGCGTACGACGGTGCGCCTGCTGGACGGCCGGCTGCCGCGCCACGACAAGCTGTTCGCGCTGGCGGACCCCGCCCTCGCGGTGACGGACCGGGTCCGGCTGGTGGAGGCGGTGAAGCGCGTCTCCGTCGTGGCGGACGGCGGCAGCCCGCTGCAGATGACCTTCTCGGCACCGGACGGTTCGGTGCTGCTGCAGGCGGGTTACGAGGACGATGTGGCCTCGCAGCGGCTGCCGGCGACGCTGGAGGGCGCCGAGGAGATGACGGTCGCCTTCAACCCCGCCTACCTCCTGGACGCCCTGTCCTCCCTGGAGGAGCCGACGGTCCGGATGAGCCTGATGGGTCCCGGCCGGCGCGCGCTGATCACGGGCTGCGAGGACACGCGGCACCACCAGCACCTGCTGATGTCCGTGAAGCCGGCGCTGCTCTGACTCCGCCCGCCATCCATGCGTTCGCGTTCTATGCGGGCAGCGTCGCGGCTTCGCCGACGGCGGCGAGCAGCCAGATGGGGAACTCGGGGTCGGCCTGGCCCACGGTCAGGCCCAGCCACCGCCCGCCCCGCCGCTCACCGTCATGCGCGCCTTCCGGCTCCCCCCGCGGAAGGCGCCAGACCTGCATGCTGCCGGCCAGATTGCAGAGCTGTCCCATCGGCTCCGGGGCCGGACCGCCCAGGTCCAGATACGGCCACAGGTCGACGGTCTCCGGCTCACCCCACCGCTCCGTCAACGCCGTGGCGAGAGAGCTGAACTCAGCTTCGATCTCCTGCTCGGCCGGTTCGACGAGCTCGGGGGAACGGTCGTCCCAGAAGTCCTGGCTCGCCCTCAGGATCACGAGGTGGTGCCCGGGGCCGCTGCTGCGTACGCCGCTGTCCTCGCTCTCCTCCCCCGCGGGGAAGGGCAGGGCGAGGACGCTGTCGATCAGGGCGAGTCGGGCCCCGGTGCTCGCGGGCGGTGTGCTGCTGTCCGGTGTCATGGTGCGTGATCCTGCCAACCGCCCGCCCCGGAAACCGAATCGGGGGGCGCACCCGGCCTTGGCCGGGCACGCCCCCCGTCCGGGTGGGGGCAACGGACGTCAGCAGCTCAGGTTGCCGCCGGGGGTCGTGCCGAGGATCTGGACGAACGACTGGTACTTGTTGATGCGGCTCTGGACCTGGGCGGGGTTGCCGCCGTTGCACTCGATGCTGCCGTTGATCGACCGGATCGTCTCGCCGAATCCGGCGCCGTTGACGATGGCGTTGTGGGGCGTCATGGTGCCGGGGCCGCTCTGGGTGTTCCAGTACCAGAGGCCGGTCTTCCAGGCGATGGAAGCGTTCTGCTCCACCTGCCACGGGTTGCCGAGCAGGTCGATGCCGAGCGCGTCACCGGCGGCCTTGTAGTTGAAGTTCCAGCTGAGCTGGATCGGGCCGCGGCCGTAGTAGGCGGCCTGGCCCGCGGGGCAGCCGTAGGACTGGCTGGTGTCGCAGTAGTGGGGGTAGTTGGCCGTGTTCTGCTCCACGATGTGGACCAGTCCGCCGGTCTCGTGGCTGACGTTGGCGAGGAACGCCGCCGCCTCCTGCTTCTTCACGGTGTCGCTGCCCGTGTTGGCGAAGCCCGGGTAGGCGCTCAGTGCCGCCGTCAGGCCGCTGTAGGTGTAGAAGGAGTTCCGGCCCGGGAACATCTGGTTGAACTGGGCCTCACTGACGACGAATCCGGAGGGGTTCGGCGTTCCCGGATCCGTACCTCCGCCGCAACTGCCCTGGTCGGCCCAGACGTCGACCGTGCCGGGCCTCTCGTTCTGGGTCCACCACTTCGCGGCCCAGTTGTGCCCGTTGTACGAGGCCGTTCCGCCGCCCCAGTACACGGACGAGGAATTCCAGGCCGGGGCGCACGCCGCAGCCTGGGCGGTGGCGGCGGGGAGAAAGACGAGGGCCGCGACGACCGCACACAAGGCGGTCAGCAGGCTCATGACACGTTTGACCACGTGATCACTCCTTCGGCGCGGCGCCGGCGATGAGCATGCGCCGCCATGGGGGTGACCGATACTCAACCGTCGATGGTCTGGACCTGTCAAGGTCTAGACCAGGATTGACCCCTGCGTGAACCGACCCACCAACTGCCCCGGATTTCATGCAGGTTGAACATGAGGCGAACTTCCCGGGAAGGAATCCGGCCACCCGCCCACCTCCCTGGCCAGGACCGTACGGTGACGCGAACCGGCACACCGCACCCCTGAGGGAGCGCAGGCAACCATGGCGTGGTTCGACCCCGAGAACGTCATCGCCGTCCTCACCGCCGCAGTGGGCGTGGCGACCTCCGCGGGCGTGCTCTGGTACGAACGCCGCGTACCGCGCCGCAAACGCATCGGCTACCGCGTCCAGATGGACACCCCGATAGGCAGCGGTGTCAGCCTGGGCCGGGCCAACGTACGGCTCGGACTCTTCAGCGAGACCCCGGACATGGCCGACGCCACCCTCGTACTGCTGCGCGTCGAGAACGACGGCTCGCAGTCGATCGCCGACGACGACTACACGGGGCGCGGCGAGCAGCTCCACGGCCTCACGGCGGAGTTCACCGGCCGTACCGTCCGCGGCGTCGCCGTGACGCACTCCCCGGGTGCCGACCATCTGATGGACCACTTCACGCCGGCTGCCGGACTGCGGCACACCGGGTCCCTCATCCGGCTGCCTCGCGTCCCGCTCAACCGCAACGAGCACTTCAAGCTCCTGGTCCTGCTCACCGGCTCGCACGTGGGCAGCCCGATCAGGGTCACCGGCGGCATCCGGGACGGCGAGGTGACCCCGAACCAGGCACTCCGGCCGGACGAGAAGCCCCCCGTGTTCAGCCGCTCCGCACGGATCATCACGGTGGCCCTGACCGTCTGCGTCGTCACGCTCGCCTCGATCATCCTCGTTCGGAACGCCCCGCCGCCGCCGATCGAGTGCGCCCCGGGCCGTCTGACGGTCACCGGCTCCACGGCGTTCGGTCCGGTTCTGGAGGCGGTGGAGGAGCAGCTCGAGACGAAGTGCGACGGCGTCAGCATCGAGGTGAAGGCGTTCGGCAGCGCCGAGGGCCTGCGCAGGCTCGCCGGCGGGGCGAAGTCCCGGCCCGACGACGCCGTCGTCGCCTTCTCCGACGGCGTGAGGCCCGCGGCGTACACGGAGCTGAGCGAGACCCCCGTCGGCGTCTCGCTCTTCCACCTCGTCGTCAACGACGACGTCCGGGTACGGAACCTGAGCCTCGACACCATCCGGAGGATCTACCGCGGCGAGATCACCAACTGGAACGAGGCGGGCGGACCCGATCTGACGATCAAGCTGATCAGCAGGGACGCCGACTCCGGCACGCGCGAGGTGTTCGGACGCCGGGTGCTGGGCGGCAGCGAACCCACCTTCTCCTCCCGCGACTGCACCACCAAGGAGGACCCGGCGGTCCCCTACATCCGCTGCGAACTCAACGGCACCCAGGAGGTCCTGGACCAGGTCGCCTCGGTCGAGGGCGCGATCGGCTACAGCGAACTGCGCAAGGGCGAGGACCTGAAGGGGCTGCACCAGCTCGCCATCGACGGGACCACCCCGTCCGTCGACGGCATCGACGCCTCCACGTACCCGTTCCGCGAGATCGAGTACGCCTACACCTACGGCCGCCCGCCCGCCGGCTCGCCCGCCGCGGGCTTCCTCGACTACCTGAGCCGCGGCGGCGGCCAGGGGATCATGCTCAGCCTCGGCCACCTGCCGTGCGCCATGCCCAAGGGGACGCGGGTGTGCGCCGAAGGCTGAACCACGCGCACCCCCGGAAGGAACGCGTGACGGCGGCCGCTCCTGCCGAGGCAGGGGCGGCCGCCGTCACGGCGACTCCAGGACGACTCCTACAGGAAGGAGTTGATCTCGATCGTCTCGGTACGGCCGGGGCCGACACCGATCGCGGAGATCGGAGCGCCCGACATCTCCTCCAGCGCCTTCACGTAGTCCCGCGCGTTCTTCGGCAGGTCGTCGAAGGTCTTCGCCTTGGTGATGTCCTCGGACCAGCCCGGCAGCATCTCGTAGATCGGCTTCGCGTGGTGGAAGTCGCTCTGGTTGTACGGGAGCTCCTCGACGCGCTTGCCGTCGATCTCGTACGCCACGCACACCGGGATCTGCTCCCAGCCGGTCAGCACGTCCAGCTTGGTGAGGAAGAAGTCCGTGAGGCCGTTGACCCGGGTCGCGTACCGCGCGATCGGGGCGTCGAACCAGCCGCAGCGGCGGTCACGGCCGGTGGTGACACCGCGTTCGCCGCCGATACGGCGCAGTGCCTCGCCGTCCTCGTCGAGAAGTTCGGTCGGGAAGGGTCCGGCACCGACGCGCGTGGTGTACGCCTTGAGGATGCCGATGACCCGGCTGATCTTCGTCGGGCCCACGCCGGAACCGGTGCAGGCACCGCCCGCGGTCGGGTTCGACGAGGTGACGAAGGGATACGTTCCGTGGTCGACGTCCAGCAGAGTGCCCTGGCCGCCCTCGAAGAGGACGACCTTGCCCTCGTCGATGGCGTTGTTCAGGATCAGCGTCGTGTCGGCGACGTACGGCTTGATCTGCTCCGCGTACTGGAGCAGCTCCTCCACGATCTTGCCGGCTTCGATCGCGCGCCGGTTGTAGAGCTTGGCGAGGATCTGGTTCTTGAAGTCGAGAGCGGCTTCGACCTTCTGGACGAGGATCGACTCGTCGTAGAGGTCCTGGACCCGGATGCCGACGCGGTTGATCTTGTCCGCGTACGTGGGTCCGATCCCTCGACCGGTGGTACCGATCTTGCGGGAACCGAGGAAGCGTTCCGTCACCTTGTCGACCGTCGTGTGGTACGAGGTGATCAAATGAGCATTGCCGCTGATCAGAAGCTTGGACGTATCGACGCCTCGCTCGTTCAGACCGCTCAGCTCGGAGAGCAGGACCGCCGGGTCGATCACGACACCGTTACCGATCACCGGCGTACAGGTCGGCGACAGGATTCCGGAGGGGAGGAGATGCAGTGCGTACTTCTGGTCGCCGACGACGACCGTGTGGCCGGCATTGTTGCCGCCTTGGTAGCGCACCACATAGTCCACGGATCCACCGAGGAGGTCGGTGGCCTTCCCCTTGCCCTCGTCACCCCACTGAGCACCGAGCAGCACAAGTGCGGGCACAGGCGTACACCCCTTCCGGGCGGGGCATGTCCAAGGTCAGGGGGCGTACGTAAAGGTCGTACCTGCCGCACGACGATGTGCGGCAAAGCCTGAGCCGTCGAACCGGGTGCCCCGGAATAGACGAAGCCCCTGGCGCAATAGCGCAAGGGGCTCTTGCACCAAGATGCTACCCGAGGAAGGACCGAGGTGTCGGCTGCAGAGCCCCCCGGCGACGGCGACCACCAGCTACTGGTACTCATCGACCCCCTTGCCCGCCGGTTCGACGGCGAGTCCGTGCGTATCGCGAAGGACGTGCTGAGCGCGGGTTCGCACGCCAAGATCTGCCTCCCGGACAGTCCGGACGAGTTCGCCCGGGCCCTGTCCCGGCGGGGCGGACGGCGGCCCGTGGTCGTCGGCGACGACCACACGCTGCTGCGTGCCGTGGCCCAGCTCCACCGGGAACGGGAGCTGGCCGACAGTGCGCTCTCCCTGATCCCGGTCGGAGCGCCGCCCGCGCTGGAACTCGCCCATGCCCTCGGCGTGCCCCGGGGCGCCGTGGCGGCTGCCCGTGCGGCGCTCGACGGGGCGGCCCGCCGGCTCGACCTCCTGGTCGACGACAGCGACGGCGTCGTGCTGGGCGATCTGCGCATCCCCGCGCTGAGCCAGGCGCCGGGCCCCGAGGCACCCCACACGGGTGTCACGGCGGTCTGGGACACCTGCCGGAGCCTGGTGGCGGCCCTGGTCCGCCCGGCGCCGCCCTCGTCCCCGCCGCGCGCCCACCGGCTGCGGGTGGAGGCCGACGGGGTCCTGCTGAACGACCTGGACCGACCGGTCGAGGGCGTCTCGGTGACCACGCAGGGCGACGGCGGCCTGGCGGACGTGGTGATCCACACGACGTCCGGGGAAACGGTCACGGTGGAGGCCAAGGCGGTCACGGTCTCCGGCCCGGACTTCCGCTACCGCGCGGACATACAGGTCGCGGGCCCGGTCCGGACCCGGACGTGGACGGTGCGGGCGGGGGCGTGGGGGCTGATACTTCCGCCGGCGACGGCCCCGGGCAGGTGACGTGACGGGTACGGGAGCTGCCGGACACCGGTCCGGCTGCCCCGCTGATCCTCCGGCCCGCTGATCCCCGCCTTCGGATCCCGCGAAGGCGGGGCGTGCAAGCGCGCCGGTGAGCCGGTGTGGCGCGGGTGTGCGCCGACCGCCCCGGGGTTCGTTCCCCGCGGTCGGCTTCCGCCCGCCGCCTCACCCTGATCGCGGCCGCCCTGCTGTGGCTGGGGCTGGAGGGCTTCCGGCGACGGGAACCGGAGACCACGTAGCGGGACCGGGACCCACGGGCTCGGCTCCCCGGCCCCCGGGACCCCGGGCTCCGGGCCCCGGGGAGCTGAGCCCTCTTCTCAGATCTCCACCCGAAGCTCCCGCAGCCCCCGGATCACGTACCCCGGCTTCCACTCCGGCTCCGCCGACAGCCGCATACCCGGCGCCCTGCGCAGCAACTCACCGAACGAGGTGGCCAGTTCGAGGCGGGCCAGCGGTGCGCCCAGGCAGTAGTGGATGCCCGCCCCGAACGCGATGTGCGGGTTGTCCTTCCGGGACAGGTCCAGCGTCCCGGCCTCGGCGAAGCGCTCCGGATCCCTGTTCGCGGAGCCGAAGAGCAGCGCGACCTGCGAGCCGCGCGGGATGACGGTGCCGTCGATCTCGATGTCGTCCAGGACCCAGCGCGCGAACATGGGCACCGGGGTGTCGTACCGCAGCAGTTCCTCCACCGCGGTCGGCAGCAGGCTGTGGTCGCCGCGCAGGGAGGCCAGCGACTCGGGGTGCTGGAACAGCGTCCACCAGCCGTTCACGGTGGCGTTGACCGTCGCCTCGTGGCCCGCGTTGAGCAGCAGCACACAGGTGGAGATGATCTCCTGCTCGGTCAGCCGCTCCTCCTCGTCGTGGGCGGCGATGAGCGCGGTGATCAGATCCGTACCGGGGTCCCCGCGCCGTTCGTCGATCAGCCCGCGCAGATACGCGGAGAACTCGACCGACGCCTGTACGGCGGCCCGCGCCCTCTCCTCCGGCGGGTTCAGCTCGAACATCCCGCAGATCGCCTCCGACCAGGGGCGCAGCAGCCCCCGGTCCGACTCCGGGATGCCGAGCATCTCGGCGATGACCGCCACGGGCAGCGGCTCGGCGATCGCGGTGAGCAGATCGCCGCCGCCCGCCGCGACGAACTTCTCGACGAGTTCGGCGGCCAGCCGCTCCACGGCCGGGGCGAGCATCTCGACCGTGCGCGGCGTGAACGCCTTGGCGACCAGCCGTCTGATCCGGGTGTGGTCGGGGGCCTCCAGGTCGAGGATCCCCTGGCCGTTGAGCGTGTGGAAGGGCTCGTGTGCGGCGGGCGGGGCTTCCAGGCCGAACTCGTCGTGGGTGAAGCGGTGCAGATACGTCCGGCCGAGGCGCCGGTCGCGCAGCAGTCCCGACACATCGGAGTAGTGCGGGATCAGCCACTGCCGGGTCGGCTCGAAGTAGTGCGCCCGGCCGGTGGCGCGCAGCGCGGCGTAGGCGGGGTACGGATCGGCGACGAACGCCGGCGACCAGGGGTCGAAGGACACATGCATGAGCCCGACGCTATCCGGGTGTGACCAGCCTCGCCTCGTACGCGAACACGGCCGCCTGGGTCCTGTCCCTGAGCCCCAGCTTCACCAGGATGCGGCTCACATGCGTCTTGATCGTGGACTCGGCGACCACCAGGTGCGAGGCGATCTCCAGATTCGACAGCCCCTGGGCGATCAGCACGAGCACCTCGGTCTCGCGCTCGGTGAGGTCACCGATCCTGGCCATGGCGGGCGGCCGGGGTGCTTCGGCGAGCTTCGAGAACTCCTTGATCAGCCGCCTGGTCACGGTCGGCGCGAGCAGTGCCTCGCCCGACGCCACCACCCGTACCCCGTCGGCGAGCTGGCGGGCGGAGGCGTCCTTGAGCAGGAAGCCCGAGGCTCCCGCGCGCAGCGCCTGGTACACGTACTCGTCCAGGTCGAACGTCGTCAGGACGAGCACCTTGGCGTCCGCGTCGGCGGCGACGATCTCGCGGGTGGCCTCGATGCCGTTGAGCTCCGGCATCCGGATGTCCATCAGCACCACGTCGGGGCGCAGGGCGGCGACCTGCGAGACGGCCTGCCGGCCGTCGACGGCCTCGCCGACGACCTCGATGCCGGGCATCGCGTTGAGCAGCACGGAGAAGCCTTCGCGGACCATCATCTGGTCGTCGACGATCAGCACCCGGATGGTGGAGTCGTTCATGCGTCCCCACCCTCCCCCGCGCCTGTCTGCGCCGCCGCCACGGGCAGGAACACGGCGACCTCGTAGCCGCCGTCCCCCGTGGCCTCGGCCGTCATCTCGCCGTTCAGCATCGCGACGCGCTCCCGCATCCCCGTGATCCCGTGCCCGGCCCCGGGCGACGGCTTGACCAGCCCGGTCGCCGGCCCGTTGACGACCCGCAGCCCCAGCCCGCCGAGCACGTACCCGATCTCCACCTTGGCCGTGGCGCCGGGAGCGTGGCGCAGGGTGTTGCTCAGGGCCTCCTGGATGATCCGGTACGCCGACAGTTCGACGCCCGGCGGGAGCTCGCGCACCGCGCCGGTGACCGTCTTCTCCGTCTCCAGGCCCGCTTCCCGCACATTGGCCAGCAGCCGGTCGGTCTCGGCCAGGGTGGGCTGAGGGGCGTCCGGTGCCTCGTAGTCGTCGGCCCGTACGACACCGAGGACGCGGCGCAGCTCGGTGAGCGCGGCGACCGCGTTCTCCCGGATCGTGACGAAGGCCTGCTCCAGCTCGGGCGGCGGGTTCTCCACACGGTAGGGGGCGGCCTCGGCCTGGATCGCGACGACGGACATGTGGTGGGCGACGACGTCGTGCAGCTCACGGGCGATGGTGGTGCGCTCCTCCAGGAGCGTGCGCCGGTCGCGCTCGACGGCGGTGACGGTGCGCTGCACGGTCACCTCGCGCTCGGCGTCACGGCGTACCTGCACCACGGTGACGAGGAGCAGGGCGAAGGCGGAGGCGACGGCCATGGGCCCGGTGGTGGGGGAGTAACCGCTTCCGAAGTTCTCCAGGAAGGACCCGGCGACCAGGGTGATCAGCCACATCCATGCGGCCGTACGCGGCCGGGTCCGCGCCGCGACGACGATCAGCACGCCCAGGTGGCAGGCGAAGGCGTTCGGCCCCCACGGCCAGTCCCCGTGGCCCGCGACGGCCACCAGCGGGGTGGCGGCGAGCGACACCCAGAACGCGAGAACGGGGCGGACCAGCGTCATCAGCAGGGCGGCGGACGGCACCACACCGGTGATGAGCGTCGCTATCCCGAACACCGAGTAGGTGTTCGCCTCGAACACGCCGGCCAGCAACGAGATCAGCGCGACCGCCCCGACCACCGCGTGCGGCGTCCAGACCGCCCGCTTCCGGATCGCCCCGGGCAGCCTCTTGATCACCGGACCACCGGTGCCCAGGGGGTCCAGCGGACGGTAGTCGAAAACGTCGTGGAAGAGGTCCTGCCGCAGGCCGTCTATCGCCCCTGCGGCCAGCCGGAACTCGGGGCTTCTGGTCTTCGTCTCGGTCACGCTCACCAAGGTAGGCGCCACCGCGGCCGGGGTCGTCAGCAGTGATGCGGATCCTGCGCCGTCCGTCGCAAGTACTACCAGGCCAGCTGGGCGATCTCCTCCGCCACCACCGCGCACGCGTCGGCCGACGGGTCGATCAGCGGAAAGTGCCCGACCGCGTCCAGCAGCGTGAGCCCGACCATCTCCCCCGCCTTCGCCGCGGCGTCCACGAACGCCTCCGTGACCGCCTGCGGCACGGTGAGGTCGTCGACGCCCTGGACGACGGCCGTCGCGATCCCGGTCGGGAGCAGCTCGGCCGGATCGACGTGCAGTCTGCGATCCTCGAAGTCCGCTTCCTTGCCGAGGAGTTGGTGCACGGCTCCGGAGCAGACGTCGAGCTCGACGGCGCTCGCGAAGTCACCGATCGGCGCCAGCGCGACCACTCCGCGCAGCGGCGGCGGCGCGGGCAGCCGCCACGGCGAACCGAGCGGGAGCACGTGCCGGGCGGCGGCCCACAGGGCCAGCTGTCCGCCCGCCGAGTGCCCGGTGACCACGGTCCGCCGTATGTCGGCCTGCGGCAGCTCCCGGGCGGCGAGCACCGGCAGGGCGTCCATCGCGGCGGCCACGTCGTCGAACGTCTCGGGCCAGCGCCCCGCGACCGGACCGGCCCCGCCCTGCTGCGGGATCTCGCTGCCGCGCCGGTACTCGACGCTGGCGACGGCGAACCCGCGCCGGGCAAGGAAGTCCGCGAACGGCGACACATGATGCCGGTCGTAGGGGGCACGCCAGGCCCCGCCGTGCAGGACGACCACGAGCGGAGCACCGGTCCGGCCGTCGCGCGGAGCGAAGAAGTCGATCACCTGGTCGGGATGGCTGCCGTAGGCGGCGGACCGATCGGGGGCGACCACCGGATGCGCGAACGCCGACTCGGTCTCGGCGGCGTCACGATCACGCGCGGCAGAATCCGACATGCTGCTCCAACCGTCCTACGCATATGCCCAACTGGACTGACCTGCGGGGACGGTATCAGTACGGCGGGCCGTCGTAGGACCGGCGGCAGGACCGGACGGGCCCGGTCCGAGGACCGGGCCCGTCCGGGACGGAAGGCCCTAGGCGGCCAGTACCTCCGCCAGGATCCGCGCGGCGCGCTCGGCGTCCGCGAAGCCGACGTACAGCGGGGTGAAGCCGAACCGCAGCACGTCCGGGCGGCGCAGGTCGCCGATCACGCCGCGCTCGATGAGCGCACGCATCACCGGCTCGGTGTCGTCCGCGTTCTCGCACCGCAGCGAGACCTGGCTCCCGCGCTCGGCGTGGGCGTCCGGGGTGACCGGGACGACCCGGCCCTCGGGGACGTACGCGGCGACGCACTCCAGGAAGAAGTCCGTCAGGGCGAGGGACTTGGCCCGTACGGCCTCGACCGTGACGCCCTCCCACACGTCCAGCGCCGCTTCGAGCGCCAGCATGGAGAGGATGTCCGGGGTACCGACCCGGCCCCGTACGGAGCCGTCCGCCGGGGTGTATTCGGGGGTCATCCCGAAGGGGTCGGCGTGCGAGGTCCAGCCGGGCAGCGGCGAGTCGAAGGCCGCCTGGTGGCGTTCGGCGACGTACAGGTAGGCGGGCGAACCGGGGCCGCCGTTCAGGTACTTGTACGTGCAGCCGATGGCCAGGTCCACCCCGTGCGCGTCGAGGCCGACCGGCAGGGCGCCCGCGCTGTGGCACAGGTCCCAGACCGCGAGGGCACCCGCCGCGTGGACGGCGGCGGTGAGACCCGGCAGATCGTGGAGCCTGCCGGTGCGGTAGTCGACGTGGTTGAGCAGGACGACCGCCGTACGGGGGCCGAGTGCGGCCGGCACGTCGGCCGGGACGACCGGGACGATGCGGTGGCCCGTCATCCGGGCCGCGGATTCGGCGATGTACCCGTCCGTGGGGAACGTCGTGGCGTCGACCAGGATCTCGTCGCGGCCGTCGGCGGCCAGACGGCTCGCGGCGACCATCGCCTTGAAGACGTTCACGCTGGTGGAGTCGCCCACCACGATCTGCCCGGCGGCGGCCCCGACCAGCGGGGCGATCCGGTCGCCGATCCGCTCGGGTGCGGTCCACCAGCCGCTCTCGTCCCAGGAGCGGATACGCAGGGCGCCCCACTCACGGGTGATGACGTCCTGCATGTGTGCGGGGACGTGGCGGGGCAGTGCGCCCAGCGAGTTCCCGTCGAGGTAGACGGTGTCGTCGAGGCTGAACAGCTCGCGGCGGCCGGCGAGCTCGTCGGCGGCGTCGAGCGCCTGCGCGCGCTCCTGGAGATCAGACATGGCTGCGCGCCGTCCACAGCTCGGGGAACACGTTCTTCGTGGCCCGCTTCTCCAGCCAGGCGACCCCGGCCGAGCCTCCGGTGCCGGTCTTCGAACCCATCGCACGCCGGGTGGCTACCAGGTGGTCGTTGCGCCAGCGCCACACGAGCTCGCCGACGTCGGTCAGCACCTCGCCGAGCCGCACGAGCTCGTCGTTCTGGTCGGGACCGGCGTAGATCTCCGCCCAGATCGCCTCGACCACGGGGGACGGCTCGTACTTCTGCGCCAGGTCCCGGTCGAGCACCGACTGCGGCACCGGGTGACCGCGCCGGGCGAGCAGGGCGAGCGTCTCGTCGTACAGGCCCGGCTCGTGGAGCGCCTTCTCCAGCTCGGCGTGGACACGGGGAGCGCCCCGGTGCGGCACCAGCATGGATGCGGACTTGTCACCCAGCAGGAACTCCATCCGCCGGTACATCGCCGACTGGAAACCGGAGCCCTCGCCGAGGGAGCCCCGGTAGGAGTTGAACTGGGCGGGGGTGAGGCCGGCCAGCGGCTTCCAGGAGGCGTTCAGCGCCTCGAGCTCCCGGAGCGAGCGCTTCAGGGCGTCGCGTGCGACGGGTATGCGGTCCTCGCGCAGGGCACGGGTCGCGGTCTCCCACTCATGGACGATGACCGTGAACCACAGCTCCATGACCTGGGTGGTGACCAGGAAGACCATCTCGCCGGGATCGTCCGAGCGGAGGTGCTGGAGGTGGGTCAGGACATCCGCCTGGACATAGTCCTCGTACGGAGTCGTTCCCGCGAAGTCCAGGTGCGGGGTGTCCGCACCGGTGGCTTCGGGGTCGGGGTTGATCGTCGACATTTCTGTCTCCTCGACACGAGCTTCCGGGTAGCGGTCCGCCCCTTCCTCTGAGGTGGTGGAGCTCCGGTCCCCTGCTCGCATCCTAAACCGGGGCCGCGCGGGACGCGTCGGGCCCCGCAGGCGACGGTGCTGCCTGCGGGGCCCTACGGGTGCGGAGAGGGATCAGCCCAGGGTGTCGGCTGCGGTCTGCGAGGAGTCGCGGAGGAACGACGAGCAGCGCTCGTACTCCTCCTGCTCACCGATCGACTGCGCGGCGCGCGCGAGGGCGTGCAGGGCGCGCAGGAAACCACGGTTCGGCTCGTGCTCGAACGGGACGGGGCCGTGGCCCTTCCAGCCCGCCCGGCGCAGCGCGTCGAGACCACGGTGGTAGCCGGTACGGGCGTACGCGTACGACTCGATGACCCGGCCGCCCTCGTACGCCTCGTCGGCGAGCTGGGCCCAGGCCAGCGAGGACGTGGGGTACTTCGCCGCGACATCGGCGGGCGCGGCGCCGCCGGCGAGGAGCTCGCGCGGCTCCGGGTCGTCGGGCAGGTGGGTCGGGGCGGGGCCCCCGAGCAGGTTCTCGTGGATGGACATGGTTCAAGTGTGCCTGGCTCCGCCCGCATCGTGGACACCCGGGCGACTACGTTCCGCCCGCCCGTCCTGCGGTCTGCCGCGCCGGCTCCAGGGGCGGGGCCGTGACCCCGCAGTGCGTCGTGCACTCGGGCCGGCACGCGCGTGTCGCCTCCGGGGTCGTCCGTACCGTCCACCAGGCGATCACCGACCCCGCCACCAGCAGCCCGGCGCACATCGGCATCGCCCGGCGGAAGGTCGCGGCGAATTCCCCGGCATCGCGGTACGCCTCCGGGCCCATCCCCGCGAGCAGCGGCAGCGCGGCCACGGCGAGCAGTCCGGCCGCCCGCGCCGCCGCGTTGTTGATCCCGCTGGCGAGCCCGGCCCGCCCCGTGTCGACGGCGGCCAGGACGGTCGCGGTGAGCGGCGCCACCAGGACGACCATGCCGATGCCCAGCACCAGGACGGCCGGCAGGACGTCCTGCAGGTACGAGGAGAGTGAGGCGCCCGGGCCGACCCGCAGCATGAGCAGCATCCCGGCCGCAGCCAGCAGGGGGCCGACCGTGAGCGGGATCCGTGGCCCGATGCGCCGGCCGAGGTCACCGGCCGACGCGGAGAAGAGCAGCATGAGCACGGTGGTCGGCAGGAGCGCCGTGCCCGCGCCGAGCGCCGAGTAGCCGGCGACGACCTGGAGCTGGATCGCGGAGAGGAAGAAGAAGCCGCCGAGAGCCGCGTACACACAGAACGTCACGATGTTGACGGCGGTGAACTGCCGGGACGCGAAGATCGACGGCGGCACCATGGGGTCGGCCCGGTGGCGTTCCACCTGGACGAACGCCACCCCGAGCAGCACCCCGCCGATCGCCGCCCCGAGGACCGGTGCGGACGCGCCCTGCACCGGCACCTCGATCAGCGCGTAGGTGACCAGAGCGAGCGCCAGGGCCGCGAGCGCGGCTCCGAGCACGTCGAACCGGCCGTGGGCCTCCGGGTCCCGGGACTCCGGTACGTGGCGCAGGGCGACGGGCAGGCAGACGGCGGCGAGCGGGAGGTTCAGCAGGAACACCCAGCGCCAGCCCGGCCCGTCCACGAGCCAGCCCCCGACGAACGGCCCGACCGCGGCACCGACCCCGCCGAGCCCCGACCACAGCCCCACGGCGCGGGCCCGGTCGTCGGGATGGAAACTCGCCTGGATGAGCGCCAGCGAACCAGGGGTGAGCAGGGCGCCTCCGACGCCCTGGAGGGCGCGCGACGCGATCAGGACGGCCGCGTTGGGTGCCAGACCGCAGAGCAGCGAGGCCACGGCGAACCAGACGACGCCGATCACGAAGACCCGCCGCCTGCCGAACCTGTCCCCGAGCGCGCCGCCGAGCAGGATCAGCCCGGCCAGCGTCAGCATGTAGGCGTTGACGGTCCACTGGAGGGCGGCGAGGTCGGTGTCGAGGTCCTCGCCGATCCGGGGAAGGGCGACGTTGATGACCGTGGAGTCGAGCAGGGCCATGCTCGACCCGAGGACGGTCGTCAGCACGATCCACCGCCCGGCGGGCGAGGCAACCCGGATTGTGCCGTCGGCCGCGTCTGTCATACGAGCAGCATCGCGGCTCCCCCCGCCCGGGGCCATCGGGGCGGGCCCACATGAAGCCCTTCCGGCGATCGAGGAGCGAGCCCCGGGAAAGGGCCCCGGTCCGGGAAAGGGGCCGGTTCCGGAAGGGGCGGGCAGGTGAACAGCCCGCCGCAGGCGCACCCCGCGCCCAGCGGCCCCGCACCCGCACCCCTACCGGACCGCCCGCACCCCCCGCACCAGCGCCGCCACCCCGGCCTCGACCTTGCTCCGCGGGCACCCCGCGTTCAGCCGGAGGAACCCCGGCGCCCCGTACACCGCGCCCGGCATGATCGCGACCTTCTCCTTCTCGACCAGCACCCGCTGCAGGGCCTCGTCGTCCACACCCAGTGGACGCAGATCGATCCAGGCCAGGTAGCCCGCCTGGGGCGGCGCCCACCCGAGCTCGGGGAACGCCCCGTTCAGCCGCTCCGCGATCAGCGCGAGATTTCCGGCGACGTACTCCCGCACCTCGTCCAGCCACGCCCCGCCCTCGCGGTACGCGGCGATGTGTGCCGTCAGCGACAGCACGGCCGGTGAAGCGAGCCCCTCCGCCGTCTCCATGCGCCGCAGGTACTCCGTCCGGTCCGCCGGATCGCCGATGATCCCGTACGAACCGGTCAGCGCCGGGAAGTTGAAGGCCTTCGACGCCGAGCTGATCACGGCCCAGCGCCCGTCACCGGCCACCCGTATCCACGGCACGTGCAGGTATCCGTCGTGAACGAAGTCCGCGTGGATCTCGTCGCTGATCACAGCGACCCCGTGGCGCCGGGCGAGCGCCGCCATCTCGCGCAGCTCGGCCTCCGTCCACACCCGTCCCGTCGGGTTGTGCGGGGAACACAGCACGAGCACCTTCGCGTCGGCCCGCTCCAGCTCCCGCTCGAGCGCCTCGGCGTCACCCACCGGCACCCCGCGCAGCTCCCGTCCGAGCCCGGTGATCGCCTTACGGAAGCCGTCGTACGTGGGGGTGTGGACGACCACGCCGTCCCCCTCGCCCGTCCACATCTGGAGCAGCTGCGAGAGCTGGCTGAGCACGGACGGTCCGTAGACGAGCCGGCCGGTATCGAGTTCCGTGCCGTACCGGGTCGCGTACCAGTGCGCGATCGCCGAACGGAAGTCGTCCTGCTGCCAGGTCGTGTAGCCGAGGACCCCGTGGTCGAGCCGGGCGCGCAGAGCGCTCAGCACCTCGGGCGCGGTCTCGAAGTCCATGTCGGAGATCGTGAACGGCAGCAGCCCGTCCACCCCGAACCGGTCGGCGACCCCGTCCCACTGGACGCACCAGGTGCCCCGGCGGTCGATGACGGTGTCGAAGTCGTAGCGCGCAGGCGTACTCACAGCGGATTCCTCAAGGTCCGGTCGGACACGGAACGGGCCCGGCACCCCAGGAAAGGGAGCCGGGCCCGATGCGTCCGTGACGTACTTACTTCAGCTTGGTGCCCGTGGAGCGCAGGTCGGCACAGGCCTGCGTGACACGCACGGCCATGCCCGCCTCGGCGGACTTGCCCCAGCTGCGCGGGTCGTAGACCTTCTTGTTGCCGACCTCGCCGTCGACCTTCAGCACGCCGTCGTAGTTGCGGAACATGTGGTCCACGATCGGGCGGGTGAAGGCGTACTGGGTGTCGGTGTCGAGGTTCATCTTCACGACGCCGTTCTCCAGCGCGGTGGCGATCTCCTCGGCCGTGGAGCCGGAGCCGCCGTGGAAGACGAAGTCGAACGGCTGGCTGCTCGCGGCCTTGCCGTACTTGGCGCCGACGCCCTCCTGGAGGTCCTTGAGGAGCTCGGGACGCAGGACGACGTTGCCCGGCTTGTAGACGCCGTGGACGTTGCCGAAGGACGCGGCCAGCAGGTAGCGGCCCTTCTCGCCCAGACCGAGCGCCTCGGCGGTACGCAGCGCGTCGTCGACGGTCGTGTACAGCTCGTCGTTGATCTCGTGCGTGACGCCGTCCTCCTCGCCACCGGTCGGGGTGATCTCGACCTCAAGGATGATCTTGGCGGCGGCGGCCTTCGCGAGCAGCTCCTGGCCGATGGCCAGGTTGTCGGCGAGGGTCTCGGCCGAACCGTCCCACATGTGGGACTGGAACAGCGGGTTCAGGCCCTTGGCGACGCGCTCCGCGGAGACCTCGATCAGCGGACGTACGTACGTGTCCAGCTTGTCCTTGGGGCAGTGGTCGGTGTGCAGGGCGACCGTGATGTCGTACTTGGCGGCGACGATGTGCGCGAACTCGGCCAGGGCTACGGCGCCCGTCACCATGTCCTTGTTGTGCTGGCCGCCCAGGAATTCAGCCCCACCGGTGGAGATCTGGACGATGCCGTCGCTCTCCGCCTCCGCGAAGCCGCGCAGCGCAGCGTGCAGGGTCTGGGTCGACGTCACATTGATGGCCGGGTAGGCGAACTTGCCTGCCTTCGCCCGGTCGAGCATCTCGGCGTAGACCTCGGGGGTTGCGATGGGCATCTGTCCGCTCCTTGGGATGTGCGGGTGTGCAGTGCTGGTCCCTGACCTGGGGGCGACGTCATCGTCGCCCCCATCTTTCCAGACTCTCGCCCCGGCTCCACCCTGCCCGTGGCCGGAGCATCTTTACGGGCGTACGCGAAGGGCGGCCGGTTTCACGTGAAACCGGCCGCCCTTCGGAAAACGTGCAGGTCAGGCCAGGTCGAGGTCCGCGACCCCGTAGGCGTTGACGTAGGGCAGGCCGGCCTCGGCGATCGCCGGAGCCGCACCCCGCTCCACGATCACGGCAACGGCGACGACCTCACCACCGGCCTCGCGCACCGCCTCGACCGCGGTCAGCGGGGACCCACCGGTGGTCGAGGTGTCCTCGACGACGAGGCAGCGGCGGCCCTTGACGTCCGTGCCCTCGATCCGGCGCTGCATCCCGTGCGCCTTCTGCGCCTTGCGGACGACGAACGCGTCGAGGCTCTTCCCGCGCGCCGCGGAGGCGTGCAGCATCGAGGTGGCCACGGGGTCGGCGCCCAGCGTCAGACCGCCGACGCAGTCGTAGTCCAGCTCGGCGGTGGCATCGAGCATCACCTGGCCGACCAGCGGCGCGGCCTTGCCGTCCAGCGTGATCCGGCGCAGGTCGATGTACCAGTCGGCTTCCAGACCCGAGGAGAGGGTCACTTTGCCGTGCACCACGGCCTTGTCCTTGATCTGCTGGAGCAGCTCAGCGCGTACGTCAGTCATGTCCACGAGGGTAAGCGCTGACGTGACCGCGCCGCGGCCACGTCTCAGAGCCGCACCCAGCTCCACGTCGTCACGATCTCGAGCGGGTCGATCGGGGTGACCAGCCGCGGCGCGGTGTTCAGCCCGTTCGGCGGGCCCGACTGCGGCTCCACGCACACGGCCTCGGGCTGCTCGTCGTAGATCACCACCCACTCGTCCCGGCTCTTCACCGTCAGCTCCAGCTGCTCGGGCCAGGTGAGCTTCACATCGACGCCCTCGGGCATCCCGAAGCAGTCGTCCCAGGGGCCGGGAAGGGGGTCGATCCGGCGGCCGGTCGGCAGATGGTCGTCGCCGCGCTCCTCCTGCCAGGCGGCATCGAAGTCGATCCGCACATCCTGGCCGCCGGTGTTGCGGAGGAACCAGGGGTGCCAGCCTGCCTGCGCCGGGAAGGAATTCCCGTAGGTCTCGACACCCATGCGGAGTGTCAGTGCGTCCTCGGTCAGTTCGAAGGACTGCGTCACCCGGCCCTCGTACGGCCACGGATCGGCCAGGTCGTAGAAGAAGGCCGCCTCGGCCTCGTCCTGCCGGGCAGGCTGCCAGTCCGTGTCGCGGCCGGTGCCGTGGATCGCGTGCGGCGGGGAGTTCACCGGCAGCCGGTGCAGCTCGCTGCCGTTGCGGAACAGGCCGTTCTCAGTGCGGCCGCACCACGGCACCATCGGGAAGCAGCCGTACCGCTCGCCCTGGCGCAGTAGTTCGGTGCCACCGATCCGCAGGCTGCGGATCCGGCAGCCATGGACGGGGTCAACGGTCAACTCGGCGTCGCCGGCGGTCAGCCGGACGTCCTTCGCAGCTCTGCTCACCCCAGAACACTACTGGCGCGGCCGGGGGCTGTCCCGCCGTCCCCGGTGGATCGGCGCACGGCGTCGGATGCGGCGCATCGCACGGTACGAACACCGGGACAGGGGTTACCGCCGGCGCCGCAGAGCCCGGCCCACGACCACGGCGGAGGCGATCGCGAGGGCGGCCGCGGGAGCGATCCAGCGCAGCGTGACGCCGGCGGTCATGTCGTCCTGCGAGGGGACGGGGGCATACCGGCCGCGCGGCGGAGCGTGGTCGACCTCTTCCGTACTCCGGCCGATCATGGTGCGCCGGGCGTGTGCGGCCTCGGCAGGCGGGCCGTCCGGCACGGTGAACTCCAGCTCCGCCGTCGGATCGAGCGAGGGCGGCGGCACGGGGGTATCGAACACCGAGCCCTTGTCGTGCACCTCGCCGGAGGCCGAAGGCTCGGACGGCTCGGACGGCTCGGACGACTGGGATGGCTCGGATGGCTGGGATGGTTCGGACGGCTCGGATGGCTGGGATGGCTCGGATGGCTGGGACGCAGACGGCTCGGTGGCAGGAGGCTCGGCGCCGGAGGACTCGGGCGGTGACGGCTCGGAATGCGACGTGTCGTCCGGGCCCCCGGACTCCCGCCCTGGCCCCGGGGCAGCTCCGGGAGCGGTCTCCTGCGCATCCCGGGCAGCCAGGGACTCCGTCACCAGCTGCTGCGTGAAGCGGTCCAGCAGCCGCTGCGCCGCGGCGAGGGCCGCCGCCTCCTCCAGTTCCACGATGCGGCCGTCGCCGCCCGCCGACCCGCCGAAGGCGACCGTCGTGCCGCCGTCGCTCTCCGTGAGTCCGACGGTCAGGGACAGCTTCGCCGAGCCCCCACCCCGGGCCTCCACGCCCTCCCCGGACACGAGGAAGGCGTCGTCGCCCCGGGCGGTGAGCGTCAGCGCTCCCCGGTACGTGATCGTGTGGCCGTCGATCCGGATCTTCAGCCGGCCGGTCAGGGGACCCGCCGACACATCGGCGTCCCGCTGGAGGCCGGGGACACAGCGCGCCACACGGGCGGGGTCACCCAGCGTCCGACGAAGGGACGCGACCGGAACCGGAACGAACACCTCATGCTCCATACCGACCGAGCCTACTCAGCCCGGGCCGTCCCGTCAGCGCTTCCACACCCCGTACACCGTGAGGTCCACACCGCCCCGTCCCGCTCACGGTTCCTCCCAGTAACGCGGATGCACCAGCGTCGACGGCATCGCACCCCCCAGCCGCACCCGCTCCGCCGAGCGCTCGGCCGCCGGCAGCTCCCGTGCCCCCAAGGAGCGCAGCCCCGGCGCCCGCCCGTCGAGGCCGAGCGGGCCCACCGCGTGCGGAGCGGCAAGCACGAACCCCCAGTCGTGCGGCGCCTGCGACCCGCCCATGGGCCGGTCAGGACCCGCGGCGAAGCCGGTGCGCCTGCCCTCGATGCGGTACGGGCGGGTCGCCAGGCCGCCCGCCCTCATCGACGCCTCCACCGTCCAGAACGTCTCCGGCCTGCTGCCGAGCGGCCCCGCGTGCACCACCAGCCGGCCGCCCGGCTCCAGGGCTTCCCCGACCAGGCCGTAGAACTCCGCCGAGTAGAGCTTGGTACTGGCCGTGATCCCCGGGTCGGGCAGATCCGAGATCACCACGTCGTAGCGGTCACCCGTGGCCCGCAGCCAGTTGAACGCGTCCCCATCGGCCGCTGTCAGCCGCGCATCCCTGTACGCGTGCCCGTTCAGCCCGGAAAGCGCGGGGTCCGTACGGGCCAACCGGGTGACGGCCGGGTCGAGCTCGACCACCACGACGGACTCGACGTCGGGATACCGCAGCACCTCGCGGGCGGCCAGCCCGTCGCCCCCGCCGAGGATCAGCACCCGCTCGTGCCTGCCTCGCATCACCGGGTGCACCAGCGCCTCGTGGTAGCGGTACTCGTCGCGCGAGCTGACTCTCAGCCGGCCGTCCAGATAGAGGTCGAGCGAGCCCCGCCCCACTCCGGTGAGGACGACCTCCTGCACCTCGGTCCGCACGGCGACCCGCACCTCGTCCCCGTACACCGCGCGCCGCGCCGCCCTCTCGAAGTCGTCGACCAGGAACGTGGCCGTGGCCAGCACGGTGACCACGACCGCGTTGACGGCGATCAGCAGCCAGCGCTCGCGGGTGCCGAGGTCCCGCCGGAACACCCACAGCACCAGCGCCCCACCCGCCGCCGCGTTGACGGCGCCGGTGAACAGCGCCCCGGTGAGCTGTCCCATCATCGGCAGCAGCAGGAACGGAAACGCGAGCCCACCGACCAGCGCGCCCACGTAGTCGGCGGCGAAGAGATCGGCGACGGCCCCGCCCGCGTCCTGCCGGTCGACGCGCTGGATCAGGGTCATCAGCAGCGGGATCTCCGCTCCGATCAGGATGCCGATCGCCATCGAGAACCCCACCAGCGCGTGGCGCGACTCCCCGAGCCAGGCGAACGACGCGTACAGCACCAGGGCCGACGATCCGCCGACCAGCGCGAGAGCGGCTTCGATCAGCCCGAATCCGACGGCGGCGCGGCTGCGTAAACGTTTCGCGAGAAGCGAGCCGATGCCCATCGCGAACACCATCACGGACAGCACGACGGAGGCCTGGGTGACCGAGTCACCGATCAGGTAGGAGGCCAGCGCGACCAGTTCGAGCTCGTACACCAGTCCGCAGGCGGCGCAGATGAAGACCACGGCCAGCACGAGGAAACGACCGGTCCTCGGTCGCACGGGAAGCCGCGCCGCGCCCCCTCGCAGCGACACCTGCTGGTCGATCATGAAGCGAACGCTACGTTACGGCGACGTCGCCGCTTGTCACCCACAAGGGTGCAAGTGAGGCACTCCGGAAGCACGTTGAACGCGCCCCGCACCTGCCCGGACCGGCACAGCGCCCGGTCCCGCACCTGCCCGGACCGGCACAGCCATCGGCACAGCGCCCGCTCACAGCGCCGGCGCGGGCATCCGCACACCCACCCGGGTCCGGGTCACCACCAGCTGCCCCTCCTGCGGGTACGCGTGCCAGGTGCGCCACCTCACCTGGCCCTCCGAGAACTGCGCCAGCATGGCCGTGAAGGCGTACGGACTACCGGGAAACGTCCCCGCAAGGCCGTGCGGATGGTCGGCCACCAGCGCGAGCAACTCCTGTGCCCGGCCCGCGAACGAGCCCTCCGAGAGGGTTTCCACGCGCGCCGCGAACTCGTACTCCCACTCACCCATCCGCTTGGCGACACCGAGCGGCAGGGGCGTGCTGCTGCCCGGGATGCAGGCAACGGTCTCGGAACAGGTACCGCGCTCCTCCTCCAGGAGGACCTGGTGGGAGGCACCGAGCAGCCTCATCTGCAGCTTCGCGCAGGGCAGTTGGAGGTCGAGGACGGCGAGGGCCGGCAGTGGCTCGCGCCCCAGCGCCCAGGCCAGATCGGCGGCACGGGTATCGGAATAGGCGGTCTGGAGGGTCGTGAGCATGGGTCGGCTCCGCAAAACACGCATGGACACACGGACAGGAGGTGCCCCCGGTGCGCGGTCGCCCTAGGGGAAGAGGAACGCCTGAGTCGGCCCGATCAGGGTCCGATGGCTGAATGTTCCCTACAGCGAGGGAATCATGAAGTACGCCACACTCACAGCGTTTTTACCCAACATGACGTGGTTTCCATCCCCTCGGGGGCAGCACGGTTCATCTGTTCCAGAAAAGCCCAACGAAAAGGTGCCCGGCGGGAGTTCGGCCCACCGGGCACCTCGCGGACGCAGGGCCCCTCCACCGGCCGCGGGCGGCGGCCCCGTCAGTTGCCGCCGCCGCAGCCACCGCCGCCACCGCAGGACGAGCTGCTTCCCCCACCGCACGAGTGGCCCCCGGAGTGGCCTCCCCCGCTGTCACCGGCCCACCAGCTGCCGCCGTCGGAACCGCTGGAGCCGCCGCTGCCCGAGCCCCGGTTCCCGCCACGCCTGCTGCGTCCCCCCATCGGGTTCTTCCTTCTTCCCGATCCCGACATCAGGGCTCCCGCCCCCACGCACACCAGCACGATGAACACGACGAAGACGAACATTTCCATCGACCTCACATCCTTCTCTTCCCCCGAAGCGAGGTCCCCGCTTCTCACGTGCCAGGGAGATTCCCACGCCCCGCCGCGGCCAAAGCAGACTTGAGCAACTCCAGAGCTTCGGCACAGGATGGCGCCCATGACACAGGGACGACCGCTGCTCAACCGCCGCCTCGCCGACTTCGGCACGACGATCTTCGCGGAGATGTCCGCGCTGGCCGTACGGACCGGAGCGATCAATCTCGGCCAGGGCTTCCCCGACACCGACGGCCCCGAGGAGATCCGGGAGGCCGCGGTCCGGGCGCTGCGCGCCGGCCACGGCAACCAGTACCCACCGGGTCCCGGCGTCCCCGAACTGCGCTCCGCGATCACGGAGCACCAGCAGCGGCGCTACGGACTGGCGTACGACCCCGACACCGAGGTGCTCGTCACGACGGGCGCCACCGAGGCCATCGCCGCCGCCCTGCTGGCCCTCCTGGAGCCCGGCGACGAGGTCATCGCCCTGGAGCCGTACTACGACTCGTACGCCGCCTGCATCGCCATGGCGGGCGGCACCCGCGTCCCCGTCACGCTCCACCCCCACGAGGGCGCCTACCGGCTCGACCTCGACGAACTCCGCGCCGCCGTCACCCCCCGCACCCGGCTGATCCTGCTCAACACCCCGCACAACCCCACCGGCACCGTACTGACGCGCGAGGAACTGGCCGCAGTCGCCGAGCTCGCGTGCGAGCGCGACCTCCTCGTCGTCACGGACGAGGTCTACGAGCACCTGGTGTTCGAGGGCGAGCACATCCCGCTCGCCTCCTTCCCCGGCATGCGCGAGCGCACGGTCACCATCAGCAGTGCGGGCAAGACGTTCGCGTTCACCGGGTGGAAGGTCGGCTGGATCACGGCGAGCCCCGCCCTGGTCACCGCGGTCAGGTCCGCCAAGCAGTTCCTGACGTACGTGTCGGCCGGCCCCTTCCAGTACGCGGTCGCGGAGGCGCTGCGCCTGCCCGACAGCTACTTCGACGGACTGCGCGCAGACCTGCGCGCCAAGCGCGACCTGCTGAGCGGCGGCCTCGCCGAGGCCGGCTTCGCGGTCTACGAGCCCGCCGGAACGTACTTCGTCACCACCGACATCCGGCCGCTCGGCGGCGGACAGGACGGCTTCGCGTTCTGCCGGGCGCTGCCGGAGCGGTGCGGGGTCGTCGCCGTCCCCAACGCGGTGTTCTACGACCACCGCGAGCAGGGCGCGCCCTTCGTGCGCTTCGCGTTCTGCAAGCGCACGGAGGTTCTCACGGAAGCGGTCACCCGTCTGAAGGGCCTCGGCACGGGCTGATCCGCCGGCCGGGCGAGAGCCCGGGCATGAGGAAGCCCGGCGCGGTGGCGCGGTCGCGGTGACCGCCGCCCCCGGCCGGGCTGTCGCACCGGCGCCGGATCAGGCCTCCGGGGACTCCTCGTCCGCGGTCTTGGCCTCGGCGGGCTCCAGGCCCAGGCGCTCGATGAGCCACTTGTCGAACTCGATGGAGGCCCGCACCCAGCTGACCGTCGAGGAGACGAAGTGCTCCAGGCTGACGCCGGTGCCGATGAGCATCTGCGCCTCACCGATCAGCCGCACGGAGGCGGCGGCGCCCTCCTCGCCCTCGTGGGCGTGCGTGTAGACCTTGGGCCACAGGGTGCGGCGGTTCCAGTCGTCGATCGCGTCGAGAAGGACGGCGCGCTGGTCGACGGGGTGGGGGCGGTCGTAGAACGTACGGACCGAGAAGACCTGCTGCTCCTCCTCGCCGCGGAACATGAAGTACGTGCGGAACTCTTCCCACGGCGCTGCGAGGTCGCCCTCGTCATCGACGACGTACTTCAGCTCCATCTGCTCGAGAAGCTGCTTGACGAGGTCCTGGTCAGGGACGACGGGCCCCTCGGGTCCTGCCGCCTGCGGCTCGGGCTGGCCCCCGAAGTTGGGAATCGAGGACGGATCGATAGACATCGCTGGGTACTCCTGTGGATCGCTCGTGGTTTCCTGCCATCGACCCTAGCCGCGATCGGCGGCCAGTAGTCCTACGCCCTCAGGGGAATCGTCCCCGCGCCGGTCGCACGTGCACGCGACCAGGCGACGGCGACCAGGATCGCGCACAGCGTCCCGAGAAGTCCCGCCCCTCCGATCGTGTCCGAGGACGATCCGGACAGCTCCGCGGCCAGACCGCCCGCCGCGACGCCGATCCCCTGCATGGCGGTCAGCCCCGACCTGGCAAGCCCCAGTACCTGGCCGCGCTGGCCGGCCGGGGTCAGCAGGACGAAGGTGGCTCCGGCGGTGATCTGGTAGGCCGAGCACACGCCCGACGCCATCAGCAGCAGGACGGCAACCGCGACACCGGGGCCCGTCCAGTACAGGAGCAGCGGCAGATTCGCGCCGATCGCCAGCGGCCCGAGCAGCCTGCGGCGCCACTCGTCCCCGACGCTCGCCCGCCCGAGCAGGGCCGCGCCCAGCACCATTCCCGCCGGATGCGCGGCGAGCAGGAGCCCCACGGAGGCGCCGCCCCCGCCGGCCTCGTCCGCGAACGGGGCGGCCAGCCCTTCCGGCAGCACGATGAACCCCGCCAGCCATCCCAGGGCGACCAGGGCGCGCAGCCTGGGGTCCGCCCAGATCAGTGCCGCCCCACTCCGGACCTGCATGTGCAGTCGCTTCCGGCCCACATCGTCGCTCGCGATCGGCCGCGCCTTCACACCGAACCTGATCAGGGACGCGGAGAGCAGGAACGAGGCCGCGTTCAGCCCCAGGGAGAGGTGGCTTCCCAGCCACACGACGAGAACACCGCCACCGGCGAAGCCGACCAGCTGCCCGGCCTGGTGGGTGATCAGCATGACCCGCTGGCCACGCTCGTACCTCCGCTCGCCGAGCACCGTCGGCAGCAGAGCGCCCTGCGCGGCGCCGAAGGGCGCCTCGGCCAGCTGCGCCAGTACCAGCAGTCCGGCCAGCAGGGGCAGCGGCGTTCCCGGCAGGGCCATCAGCCCGACCAGGGCCGCGCGCACCAGGTCGCAGCCGACCATGACGGTCCGCCGGGGGAAGCGGTCCGCGAGGCCGGACAGCAGCACCCCGGACAGCAGGGCGGGCAGCGTGGTCAGGGCGTACGTCGCCGCGGTCCAGCCGGCCGACTCGGTTCGTTCGAAGACCAGCAGCGACAACGCCACCCGCGCCAGCTGGTCACCGAGGACCGACTGAGCATAAGCCGCCCAAAGAGTGCGAAATTCGCTGAGGCGAATTAGATTGTCACTTTTGCAATCCTTCGACTCCGGGCTTATCTCATCAGGTATGCGCTCCGTCATGCGCGTACCTTACCGGCTGCCGAATTCCGCATATACCCCCTCCGGCAGACCATGAAAGGTGGTCCGGAGTGTCCGGATATTGAGCGGAAAACGGTCTGTTGCCTGGCCGTTGACCGTAAGGCGATCGGGATAGGGATATGCGCCGGCCTCGCCGGGAGAGCAACCGGGGGCAGCAAGCCGCGCTTGTCATCCGGCCACGGAATGGAAATTTTCGGCTCGATTTAGTGGGCAACCGCCGGTACGGCCCCCACTTACTTCTCCGGCACATGACCAGGGCACTTCATCAATCAAGGGTGTCGGATGCACGCATCAATGCAAACGACTCCGCGCACGAACGTGCCCCCGGCCCGGACGCGGGGTCCGGGGGCCGGGGGCACGACGAGTGGTCTACCTGGCCTTCTCCGGGGTGACGGCGCCCACGAGCAGCCCGTCCCCGGCCCGGTCCACCCGCACGGTGTCGCCGTCCTTGACCTCGCCCGCGAGGATCTCCTTCGCGAGCCGGTCGCCGATCGCCGTCTGGATCAGCCTGCGCAGCGGCCGGGCGCCGTACGCCGGGTCGTTGCCCTCCTCGGCCAGCCAGGCCAGGGCGTCCGGGGTCACATCGAGGGTGATCCGGCGGTCGGCCAGCCGGCCTGCGAGGCGGCCCACCTGGAGGCCCGCGATGTGGGCGAGCTCGTCACCGGACAGGGCGGAGAAGACCACCAGGTCGTCGAGCCGGTTGAGGAACTCCGGCTTGAAGGACGCCCGTACGACATCCATGACCTGCTGCTTCTTCACGTCCGGCTTGGTCAGGGGATCGACCAGGAACTGACTGCCGAGGTTCGACGTGAGGATCAGGATGGTGTTGCGGAAGTCCACCGTCCTGCCCTGCCCGTCGGTGAGCCGGCCGTCGTCGAGCACCTGCAGCAGGATGTCGAAGACCTCGGGGTGCGCCTTCTCCACCTCGTCGAGCAGGACGACACTGTACGGGCGGCGGCGGACCGCCTCCGTGAGCTGGCCGCCCTCCTCGTAGCCGACGTAGCCGGGCGGGGCGCCGACGAGCCGGGCGACGCTGTGCTTCTCGCCGTACTCGCTCATGTCGATGCGGATCATGGCCCGTTCGTCGTCGAACAGGAAGTCCGCGAGCGCCTTGGCCAGCTCGGTCTTGCCGACCCCGGTCGGGCCGAGGAAGAGGAACGAGCCGGTGGGCCGGTCGGGGTCGGCGATCCCGGCGCGGGTGCGGCGTACCGCGTCCGCCACGGAGCGCACGGCCTCGGTCTGGCCGATGAGCCGGCGGCCCAGCTCGTCCTCCATGCGCAGGAGCTTCTGGGTCTCGCCCTCCAGGAGGCGTCCGGCCGGGATGCCCGTCCACGCTCCGACGACGTCCGCGATGTCGTCCGGTCCGACCTCCTCCTTGACCATGGTGTCCTGGGAGGCCTCCTGCTCGGCCTCGGCCGCTTCGGCCAGTTCGCGCTCCAGGCCGGGGATCTCCCCGTACAGCAGCTTGGACGCGGTGTCGAAGTCGCCGTCGCGCTGGGCGCGTTCGGCCTGGCCGCGCAGTTCGTCCAGGCGTTCCTTCAGCTCACCGACGCGGTTGAGCCCCTGCTTCTCCTTCTCCCAGCGGGCGGTCAGGCCCCGCAGCTCCTCCTCCTTGTCGGCGAGGTCGCGGCGGAGCTTCTCCAGGCGCTGCCTGGAGCCCGCGTCGGTCTCGTTCTTGAGGGCGAGCTCCTCCATGTGCAGGCGGTCGACGGCCCGCTGGAGCTCGTCGATCTCCAGGGGGGAGGAGTCGATCTCCATACGGAGCCGGGAGGCTGCCTCGTCGACGAGGTCGATGGCCTTGTCGGGGAGGAAGCGGGAGGTGATGTAGCGGTCGGAGAGGGTCGCGGCGGCGACCAGCGAGGAGTCCGCGATCTGGACCTTGTGGTGCGCCTCGTACCTGCCCTTGAGGCCGCGCAGGATCGCGATCGTGTCCTCGACGGACGGCTCGGCGACCAGGACCTGCTGGAAGCGGCGCTCCAGCGCGGGGTCCTTCTCGATGCGCTCGCGGTACTCGTCCAGCGTGGTGGCGCCGACCATGCGGAGTTCGCCCCGGGCGAGCATCGGCTTGAGCATGTTGCCCGCGTCCATCGAGGAGTCGCCGCCGGCGCCCGCGCCGACGACGGTGTGCAGCTCGTCGATGAAGGTGATGATCTGGCCGTCGCTCTCCTTGATCTCGGAGAGGACGGTCTTGAGGCGTTCCTCGAACTCGCCGCGGTACTTCGCACCCGCGACCATCGCGCCGAGGTCGAGGGAGACGAGCCGCTTGTTCTTCAGCGATTCGGGCACGTCCCCCTTGATGATCCGCTGGGCGAGCCCTTCGACGACGGCGGTCTTGCCGACGCCGGGCTCCCCGATGAGCACGGGGTTGTTCTTCGTACGGCGGGACAGCACCTGGACGACGCGGCGGATCTCCTGGTCGCGCCCGATGACGGGGTCGAGCCTGCCCTCGCGGGCGGCGGCCGTGAAGTCGGTGCCGAACTTCTCCAGGGCCTTGTACTGGCCCTCCGGGTCGGGTGTGGTCACCCGGCGCCCTCCCCTGCTCTTCTCGAATGCGTCCAGCAGCTTCTTCGCACTGGCTCCCTGCTGAGTGAGGATCTCACCGGCACGGCCGCCCCTGGCGGCGACACCGATCAGCAGGTGCTCGGTGGAGAGGTATTCGTCGCCGAGTTCCTTCGCCCTCTGTGCGGCGTCGGAGATGACGGCGAGCAGCTCACGGTTGGGCTGCGGCGGGGCGACGGTGGATCCGGTGACGCTCGGCAGCGCGCCGAGAAGCCGCTCCGTCCCGGCACGCACGGCCACCTGGTCGGCGTCGGCCGCGGCCAGCAGGTCGGTGATGTTCGCGTTGTCCTCGCCCGCGAGCAGTGCGAGCAGCAGGTGCCCGGGGGTGAGGTCGGGGTGCCCGTCCTTGACGGCCCTGCTGGTGGCCGCGTTGAGGGCGTCCCGGCTCCTGTTGGTCAGCTCGGCGTCCACGGGCGCTGTCTCCTCCTTGTGCTGGTGCTTCTCGGCTTCACTGAAGTATGACTCGAACAACGGGTACAAAGTTGAGTCTATTCCACTCAAGCCTGACCGGGTGCGGATGTCGGGACCGTTATCTCTAGGCTGACCCCATGCCTGACGTTCGCAACCTCGGCCCCGAGTACCTCGCCTTCTGGCGGGAGCGCCATGTGTGCACCCTGACGACGCTCCGCCCGGACGGCACCCCGCATGTGGTGCCGGTCGGCGTGACGTACGACCCGCAGACACGGCTGGCACGTGTCATCACCAGCGGGAAGAGCCGGAAGGTCGCCCACGTCCGGGCAGCGGGCCCCCAGGGCGCGCGGGTCGCGGTCTGCCAGATGCAGGGACGCCGCTGGGCGACCCTGGAGGGACTCGCGACGGTCCGCACGGAGGCCGGGCAGGTGGAGGACGCGGTACGCCGTTACGCGGAGCGGTACGAGCGCACTCCGGCACACAACCCCGAACGGGTCGTCATCGAGATCGCCGTGGACCGGGCGCTCGGCAGAGGCTGAGAAATTCCACCCGGGCAGCACAACGGCGCCATCGTGTTCAGGTCACGATGGCGCCGTTGTGTGGGGGAAGCACCTGAACGACATGGAACGACGGGGGAATCGTTCAGGCACTGCGGGGGGTGGCGGAGATGGCTTCTTGTTCGAACAGCTCGTGGTCCCGCTGATCGAGATTGACGAAAATCATGCCGTACCTCACGGCACAGCGAACCGGTTGCGGCGCCCCGCGGGGCCGGCGCAGACAGCGATAGGCGCGGACGTCGTCGTCCGTTTCCATCACCACGACGATCGGCTCTCCGAACAGGGTGACCATCAACGAATCGCCACGGCCGGTGAGCGCCGTGAGCAGATCGATGAAGTGCCACCCTGACCGATAGGCCGTGGCCATCTCCCGCCGGAAGGTGCGGTCGTCCGGTGGGGTGGTCATGCGCCGGTAAGGGCCGGAGCGGACCAGGCGATGTCACCCGGTGCCGGAGCAGCCTCTGCACCCCAGGCGATGTCTCCCGGTGCGGGCGCGGCCTCGATACCCCAGGCGATGTCACCTGGTGCCGACGCTGCCGGAGCGCCCCAGGCGATGTCTCCCGGTACGGACGCGGCCCCGGCACCCCAGGCGATGTCACCCGATGCCGCGACGGTCTCCCCGCCCCATGCGATGTCGCCCCCGCCCGCCAGTCCAATGCCCAAGGCTGCAACGAACGAGGCGGCAAGCGCCGAGCGAAGCATTCGCTTATACATAGTCGGCTTCGTCCTCACTTGTGGATTCTTCTCCCCCGCACTTAAGACGATGTCTCACCCAGGCACTCGAACACCACTGAGTCGATGCATCATGTTCCTGCATGTTCAGGAACCTGGGGGGTGGAGATATGACCACAAGCTACACAAAGCCGACACATCCTCACGGGATCACCGAACTGTGCGAAGAGGGAGGGCGCCTTTACGCCGGCGCATTGCGCTCCGGGCGCATCGCCCGCGCCGAGGTCGCGGCTGCTCCGTGCCTGATCGACTTCGCTCTACTGCACCCCGATCCCGACGACGCGGACTGGCTCAGGCCGGTACCCCCGTCCGCCGCGCTGGCCAAACACCTGCACCCGCTCGAACGCGAGATCACGGAACGCCGCCGGCGCTCCGTCCTGCTCACGGAGTCCTTCGAGCCCTACATGGACATCAGCGCCCAGGACCCGCCGACCACCCACGCGATCACCGTGCTCGAAGGCGCCAACCGCATCAACGCGGCGCTGGACCTCGCCACGGCCGAGTGCCGGACCGAAGTCCTGACCGTCCAGCCGGGAGGCGGCCGGAGCGAGGACCGCCTCATCGAGGCCCTTGAGCGGGGCCTGTCCGTCGTGGACCGCGGCGTACGCATCCGCACGCTCTACCAGCACACCGTGCGGCACAGCCCCAGCACCCTGGCCTACGCCGAGCGCATCGCGGACGCGAACGTGGAAATCCGCACGCTCGAGGAACTCATCGAGCGCCTGATCATCTTCGACCGCACGGTCGCCTTCATCCCCGCCACGGACGACCGTCAAGTCGCCCTGGAACTGCGGCACACGGGACTGGTCGAATACCTCGCCAAGGTCTTCGAACAACTCTGGACCCGAGCCGCTCCCCTGCGGGAGGAAGTCAAGTACAACCCGACGACCCTCGGCATCAGTGGAGTTCAGCATGCGATAGCCCAACTCCTCGTCGAGGGACACGTCGACGACTCGATCGCGCGTCGTCTCGGCATGAATGTCCGCACCTGCCGCGCACATGTGGCCAAACTGAACGCCGCGCTCGGCAGCAACAGTCGCGCCCAACTCGGCTATCTGATCGCACAGTCAGGGATTCTGGAACAGGAGTGACCTGCTCCCGGCGCACAACGATTCCTCCGGATCCAGGCTTCCGCCACCGTCATCTTGTTGCAGTGCAAAAAAATGAGGGCCTCAAATCGACGCGGAAAAGGCAAACCCGACCCATTCGCATGGGAATCGAGAGCTGTGCGACCCGGCGATACGCCTGTACGAGGAAGCGCTGCGCGCGGGACGTCTCCCCCGCGACGGCCTGGACTCCGCCCCGTGCCTGCTGGAGATGGCCCTCGTCCAACCCGACCCGGGCGACGACGCGTGGCTCCGCCCCGTCCCGCCGTCCGCCGCTCTGGCCCACCTGCTGCAGCCCATCACCAGGGAGATAGACGAGCGGATACGGCTGACCTCCGCGCTGTCCGGGGCACTGGCGCCGCTCATGGCCGTCGCCGACGAGGACCCCAACCACGCGATCACCGTGCTCGAAGGGCGGTCGCTGATCATCTCCGTGCTCCGGGAAGCCTCCACCCATGCCAAGGAGGAGGTCCTCACCGCGCAGCCAGGGGGCAACAGACTCACGCACAACATGCGTCAGGGGCTGGAGAACGCCCGCTCCGCGATCGCCTCGGGAGCCCGGCTGAGGCACCTCTACCAGCACCCCGCCCGCTACAGTCCCGGGCTCAAGGACTACGTGGCGGAGATACCGTCCGACCGCCTCCAGGTGCGGACCGTCGAGCAGACCGTCGAACGGCTCATCATCTTCGACCGCGCCGTCGCCTACATCCCCGCCACTCCCACGCGGGAGACGGCACTGGAAATCCGCCATCCCGCCCTCGTCGCCTATCTCACCCAGGTCTACGAGGTCCTCTGGGCGCAGGCCACCCCCCTCACCCAGCAGCTCCCGGCGACCGTCCCGGGCGCCCCCGTCACCGCCGCCCAGCAGAGCATCGCCCGGCTGCTGGCCGAGGGCCACGTCGACGACGAGGTCGCCCGCAAGCTGGGCATCAGCGTCCGCACCTGCCGCTCCCACATCTCCAAGCTCATGCAGACGCTCGACGCCCGCAGCCGTACCCATCTGGGGGCGCTCATCGTCCGGTCCGGGATCGCCGAGGCGGGCACCGGGACAGCGCAGAGGCCCGCCCCGGGGCCATGAACGGGTCATGACCTCCGAGAGCGGGCCTCCGCAGCCGGTCTCAGTCCTTCGGCCTCTTGGGCCGCCAGACGACCAGTGCGCTGGTCTGCTGCACATCCTGGTACGGCACCAGGTCGCGCCGGTACGAGGCGTGCACCTGGGCCTCGGCCTGCTGCATGGCCACCGCCGCACCGTCCACCGCCGCGGAGAGCTCGGCGACGCGCTGCTGGAGCGCGGCGACCTGGTTCTCCAGCTCGATGATGCGCTTGATGCCCGCCAGGTTGATGCCCTCGTCCTGCGACAGCTGCTGCACCGTGCGCAGCAGTTCGATGTCACGGGCCGAGTAGCGCCTGCCGCGTCCGGCCGTACGGTCCGGCGAGACCAGGCCGAGGCGGTCGTACTGGCGCAGCGTCTGCGGATGCAGGCCCGAGAGCTGGGCCGCGATCGAGATCACGTACACCGGTGATTCATCGGTCAGCTGGTACGGATTGCGTCGACGGCCGTCCATCTCAAGCTCCCTTCGCAGCCTGGAACAGCTCCGCCCGCGGGTCCTCCCCCGCGGTCGCCTTCCGGTAGGCCTCCAGCGCTTCCTGAGCCTCTGCGCCGAGATCCGTGGGCACGGACACCTCGACGGTGACCAGAAGGTCGCCACGAGTGCCGTCCTTGCGCACGGCGCCCTTGCCGCGGGCCCGCATCGTACGCCCGTTGGGTGTGCCGGCCGGGAGTTTCAGGGTGACCGGAGGCCCGCCGAGCGTGGGGACCTTCACCTCGCCGCCGAGTGCCGCCTCCGCGAAGGTGACGGGCACGGTGACGGTGAGGTTGTCGCCCTTGCGGCCGAAGACCGGGTGGGCGTCGACGTGGACGACGACGTAGAGGTCGCCGGCCGGGCCGCCGCGCTCGCCCGGGCTGCCCTTGCCGCGCAGCCGGATCCGCTGGCCGTCCAGGACGCCCGCCGGGATCCGCACCTGCATGGTGCGGGCCGACTTCGCCCGGCCGCTGCCCTTGCAGACCTCGCAGGGGTCCTGGGCGATGAGGCCCCGGCCCTTGCAGTCCACACAGGGATCGGTGAGCGAGAATCCGCCGCCGGTGCCGCGCGACACCTGACCGGTGCCCACACAGGTCGGACAGACCCTCGGGGTGCCGTTCTTGTCGCCGGTGCCCGAACACGCCTTGCAGGGAGCCTGGCTGGACATCCGCAGCGGGACCGTGGCCCCGTCGACCGCCTCGGTGAAGCTGAGCGTCACCTCGGACTCGATGTCCTGGCCGCGGCGCGGCTGGACACGTGTGCCACCGCCGCCCCGGTTGAACAGCCCGCCGAAGACGTCGCCGATGCCGCCACCGCCGAAGCCGCCCGCGCCGGCGGTCTGGCCGCCGCCCGGGGCACCCCCGAAGAGGTCGCCCAGGTCGAAGTTGAAGTTGCCGCCCGCGCCGCCGGGACCCGCCCGGAAGCCTCCGTTGCCGAAGAGGGCGCGCGCCTCGTCGTACTCCTTGCGCTTCTTGGGGTCACCGAGGACGTCGTTCGCCTCGGAGATCTCCTTGAAGCGCTCCTCCGCCCTGGCGTCGCCCTTGTTGGCGTCCGGGTGGAACTCGCGGGCGAGCTTCCGGTACGCCTTCTTGACCTCGGCGTCGGTGGCGTCCTTGGGGACGCCGAGGACCTTGTAGTAGTCCTTCTCGACGAAGTCCTTCGTGCTCATCGACGTCCCTCCTTCCGGACGATCGGCCGTGCGGCCGGCCCAGTGGCCGGCCGCACGCCCCGTCGGTGTTCACCGCAGTGGTCGGACTGGACGTCAGACCTCTTCGGTGCCACCGCTCTCCTCGTCGTCTGCCTTCTCTTCCTTCGCCGCCGCGGGCGTCGCACCCGGCTGCGGCTCGGCCACGGCCACCCGCGCGGGGCGGATGGTGCGCTCCCCGATGCGGTACCCAGGCTGCAGGATCGCCACGCAGGTCGTCTCGGTGACGTCCGGCGCGTACGAGTGCATCAGGGCCTCGTGGATCGTCGGGTCGAAGGGCTCGCCCTCCTTGCCGAACTGGTGCAGGCCCAGCTTCGCGACGACCGTCTCCAGCGATTCGGCCACCGACTTGAAGCCGCCGACCAGCTCGCCGTGCTCCCGTGCGCGGCCGACGTCGTCCAGCACGGGCAGGAGCTCGGACAGGAGGCCCGCGACTGCGACCTCCTTGACCTGCACCCTGTCCCGCTCGACCCGCCGGCGGTAGTTCTGGTACTCGGCCTGGAGCCGCTGGAGGTCGGCCGTGCGCTCACCGAGCGCGGTACGGACCTGGTCCAGCTGCGCCGTCAGGGCCGCTGTCTGCTGTACGTCCCCGGCCGGGGCCGCCGCCTCCTCGGAGGAGGGGGTGGCGGCCTTCGGCTCGACGTCGTCGGAGTTGGCGCCGGAGGGGACGTCGGGCTTCTCGTCGAAGCCCGGAGTCTCCTCGGTCACGCCGCACCGCCCTTGTTGTCCTTCTCGTCGTCCACGATCTCGGCGTCGACGACATCGTCGTCGGCCTTGGCGCCGTCGTCACCCGGGGTGTCGGCGCCGGGCGTCGCACCTTCGGACTGCGCGTTGGCGTACATCGCCTGGCCCAGCTTCTGGGAGACGGCCGCGACCTTCTCGGTGGCGGTGCGGATCTCGGCGGTGTCCTCGCCCTTGAGCTTCTCCTTCAGCTCGGTGAGCGCGGTCTCCACCTCCGTCTTCACGTCGCCGGGGACCTTGTCCTCGTTGTCCTTGAGGAACTTCTCCGTCTGGTAGACGAGCTGCTCGCCCTGGTTGCGCGACTCGGCGGCCTCACGACGACGGTGGTCCTCGTCGGCGTACTGCTCGGCCTCTTCGCGCATCCGGTTGACCTCGTCCTTCGGCAGCGAGGAGCCACCGGTGACGGTCATCTTCTGCTCCTTGCCGGTGCCGAGGTCCTTGGCAGCGACGTGCATGATGCCGTTGGCGTCGATGTCGAAGGCGACCTCGATCTGCGGCACGCCACGCGGGGCCGGCGGCAGACCGGTGAGCTCGAACATTCCGAGCTTCTTGTTGTACGCCGCGATCTCGCGCTCGCCCTGGTAGACCTGGATCTGCACGGACGGCTGGTTGTCCTCGGCCGTCGTGAAGATCTCGGAACGCTTGGTCGGGATCGTGGTGTTGCGCTCGATGAGCTTCGTCATGATCCCTCCCTTGGTCTCGATACCGAGGGACAGCGGGGTCACGTCGAGGAGCAGGACGTCCTTGACCTCACCCTTGAGGACACCGGCCTGGAGCGAGGCGCCGATGGCGACGACCTCGTCCGGGTTCACACCCTTGTTGGCGTCCTGACCGCCCGTGAGCTCCTTGACGAGCTCGGCGACGGCCGGCATACGGGTCGAGCCACCGACGAGAACGACGTGGTCGATCTCGGAGAGCTGGATGCCCGCGTCCTTGATGACGTTCTGGAACGGGTTCTTGCAGCGGTCCAGGAGGTCGGCGGTGAGCTGCTGGAACTGCGAGCGCGTGAGCTTCTCGTCCAGGTGCAGCGGGCCCTCGGCCGACGCGGTGATGTAGGGCAGGTTGATCGTGGTCTCGGTCGAGGACGAGAGCTCGATCTTCGCCTTCTCCGCGGCTTCGCGGAGGCGCTGGAGAGCCATCTTGTCCTTGGACAGGTCCACGCCGTGACCGTTGGCGAACTGCTTCACCAGGTAGTCGACGACACGCTGGTCCCAGTCGTCACCACCGAGGTGGTTGTCACCGTTGGTGGCCTTCACCTCGACGACGCCGTCGCCGATCTCCAGGAGGGACACGTCGAAGGTGCCGCCACCGAGGTCGAAGACGAGGATCGTCTGGTCGTCCTTGTCGAGCCCGTACGCCAGCGCGGCGGCCGTCGGCTCGTTGACGATGCGCAGGACGTTCAGGCCCGCGATCTCGCCGGCCTCCTTCGTCGCCTGACGCTCGGAGTCGTTGAAGTACGCCGGGACGGTGATGACGGCGTCGGCCACCTTCTCGCCCAGGTACGCCTCGGCGTCACGCTTGAGCTTCTGCAGGATGAAAGCGCTCATCTGCTGCGGGTTGAAGCCCTTGCCGTCGATCTCGATCTTCCAGTCAGTGCCCATGTGGCGCTTGACCGAACGGATCGTCCTGTCGACGTTCGTCACTGCCTGGCGCTTGGCGACCTCGCCGACGAGCACCTCGCCGTTCTTCGCGAAGGCGACGACGGACGGCGTGGTCCTGGCGCCTTCGGCGTTGGTGATGACGGTGGGCTCGCCGCCTTCGAGAACGCTCACGACGGAGTTAGTCGTGCCCAGGTCGATGCCGACCGCACGTGCCATTTCGATTCCTCCAACTGACTACTTGAGTGGATCTGACTCAAGGATGCATGACACCCGCCGCCGAGTCAAAGGACCTGAGTCACCTGGACTCAACTAACGTGCTCAGACCCACCACCACCTGGGATTTTTATCTGATGCACACAGAAACCCCGCATCGGTGGCGCGCGCGACACCCCGCACTCTTGTCACGCCAGGCACCTCCGCCCCACGATCGCATCGTGGGATCGTTCTGTCACAAAATGCAGCGAGACGGTCATAACGGCACGTCACGGATTCCGGGCAGGTGCGATGCAGAACGCGAAGCAGACCGCGGTACGAAGGACGACGCACCCCGCCACCGCCGCGGCGGCACGGGCAGCGGCCCGCGCGGCCCGGTTCACGGCGGCACAGCTGGCAGCCATGACGGCCAAGCGGAGCCTGGACCTGGTGCTCGGCTCGGTCCTGCTGGCCCTGGTCTCCCCCGCACTCGCCCTCGGCGCCGTCACCCTCGCGCTCCGGGCGGGCCGCCGGCCCGGAGGCGTACTGAGACGCGACATCCGGGCCGGTCTCGGCGGCCGGCCCTTCGAGCTGCGCTCCCTGCGCACCCGCCGGTTCCGCCTCGACCTGCTGTCCCGGCTGCCCCACGTCGTACGCGGGGAACTCTCCCTGGTCGGCCCGGCACCCCTCGCGCCCGGCGATCCCGCGGCCGGCGGCCCGGGATGCCACCACTGGCGGCAGGAGCTGCGGCCGGGCCTGACCGGCCTGGCGCAGGTGCGCGCCGGCTCCGGAATGCCGTGGGACGAACCCGCCCTCCTGGACGCGTACTACGCCGAGCATCATGGGACAGGACTCGACCTGGCGATCCTGGCTCACACCGCACGCATCCAGCTGCGCACCGCACTCCACGGGCTCGCCCGGCGGAGGAAGGCTCGCCTGAGCGACACAAATCACCGCCTGCCCCGCTACAGCACGGCGGAATAAGTGGATAGTGTCAGCACAGACTCATTAAGTTACCGCTTAGTATCCCACCCTCGCAGGCCCGAGGAGCCCCCAAAATGCAACTCGCCGCGATCATCGTGTCGCTGGTCATCACGGTGGTGGCCGTCGCACTCTTCGGCCGCGCCATCGCGCAGATCTACCGCTACGTGCGACTCGGTCAGCCCGTGCCCGCGGGCACCCGCACGGGTGATCCCACGCAGCGCACCATCACGCTGGCCAAGGAATTCCTCGGCCACACCCGCATGAACCGCTGGGGCATCGTCGGCTTCGCGCACTGGTTCGTGGCGGTGGGCTTCTTCTCGCTGCTGCTCACGATCGTCAACGCCTTCGGCCAGCTCTTCCAGGCCGACTGGCTGATCCCGTTCATCGGCGACTGGCTGCCGTACGAGATCTTCACCGAGTTCCTCGGTCTGATGACGGTCCTCGGCATCGTGACCCTGATCGTGATCCGCCAGCTGAGCAGGCCGGGCAACGCGGGCCGCAAGTCCCGCTTCACGGGCTCGAAGACCGGCCAGGCGTACTTCGTCGAGGCCGTCATCCTCATCGTCGGCCTCTGCATCATGACGCTGCGCGGCCTGGAGGGTGCCCAGCACCACGTGACCGGCTGGGAGCCCGGCTTCTTCGCCTCGTACCCGCTGGTCGCCGCCTTCGACGGGCTGAGCATCGGCACGCTCCAATACATCACCTACGCCGTCGCGGCACTCAAGATCGTCACGTCCTTCACCTGGATGATCACGGTCTCGCTCAACACCAACATGGGTGTCGCCTGGCACCGCTTCCTCGGCTTCCCGAACATCTGGTTCAAGCGGAACGCCGACGGCGCGGTCGCCCTGGGCGCGCTCCTGCCGATGACCTCGGGCGGCAAGGAGATCGACTTCGAGGACCCGGGCGAGGACGACGTCTTCGGTGTCTCCCAGGTCGAGCAGTTCTCCTGGAAGGGCATCCTCGACTTCTCCACGTGCACCGAGTGCGGTCGCTGCCAGTCGCAGTGCCCCGCCTGGAACACGGGCAAGCCGCTCTCCCCGAAGCTCCTGATCATGTCCCTGCGCGACCACGCGCACGCCAAGGCCCCGTACCTGCTGGCCGGCGGCGGGAAGGACATGGAAGGCAACGAGAAGGCCACGGAGGAGCAGCTCAAGGACGTTCCCGCGGCCGCCCTCGCGGAGGCCGAGCGCCCCCTCATCGGCACCGCCGAGGAGAACGGCGTCATCGACCCGGACGTGCTCTGGTCCTGCACCACCTGCGGTGCGTGCGTGGAGCAGTGCCCGGTCGACATCGAGCACATCGACCACATCGTCGACATGCGCCGCTACCAGGTGATGATCGAGTCCGCGTTCCCGTCCGAGGCGGGCACGATGCTCAAGAACCTGGAGAAGAAGGGCAACCCCTGGGGGCTCGCCAAGAAGCAGCGCGTCGAGTGGACCAAGGAGGTCGACTTCGAGGTCCCGATCGTCGGCAAGGACGTCGAGGACCTCAGCGAGATCGACTACCTGTACTGGGTCGGCTGCGCGGGCGCCCTCGAGGACCGGGCCAAGAAGACGACGAAGGCCTTCGCGGAACTCCTCCACATCGCGGGCGTCAAGTTCGCGATCATGGGCGGGGACGAGAAGTGCACCGGCGACTCGGCCCGCCGCCTCGGCAACGAGCCGCTGTTCCAGCAGCTCGGCCAGGAGAACGTCGCGATGCTGAACATGGCGTTCGGCGAGGACGACGAGGACGACTCGACCAAGAAGGCGAAGTCGGCGAAGAAGATCGTCGCGACCTGCCCGCACTGCTTCAACACCATCGCGAACGAGTACCCGCAGCTCGGCGGCGAGTACGAGGTCATCCACCACACGCAGCTGCTCCAGCACCTGGTGGACGAGGGCAAGCTGATCCCGGTGACGCCGGTCGAGGGTCTGATCACGTACCACGATCCCTGCTACCTGGGCCGTCACAACAAGATCTACACGCCCCCGCGCGAGATCATCGCGAAGGTCCCGGGTCTGCGGAACGAGGAGATGCACCGCCACAAGGAGCGCGGCTTCTGCTGCGGCGCCGGTGGTGCCCGGATGTGGATGGAGGAGCGGATCGGCAAGCGCATCAACAACGAGCGCGTCGACGAAGCCCTCTCCCTCAACCCGGACATCGTCTCCACGGCGTGCCCGTTCTGCCTCGTCATGCTGACCGACTCGGTCAACGGCAAGAAGAACGACGGCCAGGCGAAGGAGTCGATCCAGGTGGTCGACGTCTCGCAGCTCCTCCTGGAGTCGGTGAAGACCCCCGCTGACCCGGCGGGCGACACGGAGCCGGCGGACCAGCCGGAACCCGAGCCGGTGAAGTAACACACGCTGTCGCGCGGCGGAAGCGGCCGGACCTGCCTCGGGGGCAGGACCGGCCGCTTCCGCCGTTTCATGCATCATGTGGGTCGCACAGAACCCACAGAGACGTACGAGACGGATGAGGTGCCCCCGTGCGCATACGGACCGCGACGGCGAAGGCCGCGACGGCAGCACCGCTCGCGGCTGCCTGCGTCGGCATGCTCCTGCTGTCGGCCTGCTCGGGCCCCTCCGAGGCACACGCACCGTCCTCGGCGTCCGCCTCCCCGACGGGCAAGAACGGCGACGCCCCGCCCGAAGCCCTCGCCGGCCGGGCGGACACCCCGCAGCTGCCCGTCCCGCGCGGCAGGGGCAGCCGTACCGCCGACGACTTCAACGGGGACGGCCACCGGGACCTCGTCATCGACGACCTGGTGAAGGCACCCGAGGACAGCCACGGCGACGACGCCGGCATCGGCATCGTGTACGGCTCCGCCGGCCGCGCCCTCGAACCCGCCACCCGCCAGCTGCTGAGCGCCCGCACCCACGCGGCGAAGTTCGGCGACACCCTCCCCGCCGCGTTCGACGCCCAGACGGCGTGCGACCTCGACGAGGACGGCTTCACCGACCTGATCGTGGCCACGGATCCCCCGTACGACGGCATAGGCCGCCCTCCCGTGCCGCTCCAGGTCCTCTTCGGCTCACCCGGAGGCCTGACCGGCAGGGCCGTCACCCTCCGCATCCCGGACACGGCCAGGTACGGCAACGAGTGGCCCGACCACCCCGTGTGCGGCGACTTCGACGGGGACGAGCACACCGACCTCGTCGTGACGGCGGGCGAGGGCCGGGTCAGCAACCTCCGCGGCCCCTTCACCCGCACCGGTGCGCCGCGCGGCGGCGAGTCCCTCCCCGGCGGCGGACCGTACCTCTTCGCCCCCGCCCCGAAGGCCGACACGAACGGCGACGGCTACGACGACCTCGTCCACGCCCGCAAGCCCCACGAACCCGGCGAGGCGGCCAGGGGCACACTGCTGCTCGGCACCCCGAACGGCCCGACCCGCCCCGGCGGCACGTACCGCTTCGAGGCCCCGCCGAACGGCATCCCGACGGCGCCGGTCCGCCGCTCCGGTTCCGCCGCGCCCGCGGAGACGGCACTGCTCGGCCACGCGGACTTCGACGGCGACAAGAAGCGGGACACCGTGGTCCGTACGCACCGGGGCGAGGAGACGGACCTCATCGCCCTGTACCCGGCCGGCACTCCCGACCGCCCCGCGATCAGCTTCTCCACGGCCCTGTTCCTGCGCTGAGCCCCTGCGGCAGACCCCCCGGGGTTCCCCTAGGGGATGTCACAGGTAGGCAGCAATGGCACCCGTGTTCCCCTGCCACCGCACCACGCCCGTACGGACCAGGTACGTTCGATACGTGGCTGGATTCAGGATCGGACGCGGCCGGGACAACCGCACACCGCAACAACACCCGCAGCAGCAACAGCCGTACGGCACGCAGGCACCACCGCAGCCGTACGGCCGGCAGTCGTGGCCTCCGGCAGGCGGCAACGGCGCCCCGTACAACGGCGGGCACGGCGGCAACGGACACGGGCAGGGGGGCGGACACGGCGAACCCGAGTACTTCGGCGACCCGTACCACCAGCCACCCCAGCAGGACCCGTACGCCAACGCCCCGGGCCACACACAGGCCTTCAGCATCAACGAGGACCCGTACGGCGACGGCAACACGTACCACGCCGGCCAGGCTCCCGCCCAGCCCGCAGGCCCCCGCCTGCGCTGGAAGCAGCTGCTGAGCGGCATCGTGATGCGCCCGGGTCCCACGTTCTGGCAGATGCGCGACTACCCCGTCTGGGGCACCGCGATCGTCGTCACGTTCGTGTACGGGCTGCTCGCACTCTTCGGCTTCGACCAGGCCCGCGACGAGGCGATCCACGCGGAGGTCTCCACGGCCGTCCCGTACGTCGTGATCACGGGCATCGGCTTCGTCATCGGCGGCCTGGTCCTCGGCGCGGTCACCCACACCCTGGCCCGCCAGCTCGGCGGCACGGGCTCCTGGCAGCCGACCGTGGGCCTGTCCATGCTGATCATGTCGATCACGGACGCCCCCCGCCTCGTCTTCGCCCTGTTCCTGGGCGGCGAGAACTCCCTGGTGCAGATCGTCGGCTGGCTGACCTGGCTGGCGGCCGGAGCGCTGTTCACCTCCATGGTGAGCAAGTCGCACGACCTGCCCTGGCCGAAGGCGCTGGGAGCTTCGGCGATCCAGCTGATCGCCCTGCTGTCGATCATCAAGCTCGGCACCATCTGACCCGGACGACACGCGGAAGGGCCCCGGTGCGCGAAGCACCGGGGCCCTTCCCACGTCCGCCCGCGGGTCTACGAGTCGAGAACCTGCCCCGTGCGGCGCACGACGGGCCTCTCGACACTCCACGGGAAGTTGATCCACTGATCGGTCTTCTTCCACACGTACTCGCACTTCACGAGCGACTGCGGCTTCTCGTAGATGACCGCGCTGCGCACCTCGGCCACGTGGTCGATACAGAAGTCGCGCACCAGCTTCAGCGTCTTGCCCGTGTCCGCCACATCATCGGCGATGAGGACTTTCTTCCGCGTGAAATCAATGGCGTTCGGCACGGGCGCCAGCATGACGGGCATGTCCAGGGTCGTCCCGACCCCGGTGTAGAACTCCACGTTCACCAGGTGGATGTTCTTGCAGTCCAGCGCGTACGCCAGGCCACCCGCCACGAAGACCCCGCCGCGCGCGATGCTCAGCACGACATCCGGCTCGTACCCGTCGTCGGCCACCGCCTGCGCCAGCTCACGCACGGCCAGCCCGAAGGCCTCGTACGTCAGATTCTCCCGCGCGTCGTCAGCCATGCCGCATCACACCTGGGTCCGATGGAAATTCATGTACGAACGCGAGGCCGTCGGCCCCCGCTGGCCCTGGTAGCGCGACCCGTACCGCTCCGAACCGTAAGGGAACTCGGACGGCGAGGTCAGCCGGAACATGCACAGCTGCCCGATCTTCATCCCCGGCCAGAGCTTTATCGGCAGCGTCGCCAGATTCGAGAGCTCCAGAGTCACGTGCCCCGAGAACCCGGGGTCGATGAAGCCGGCCGTCGAATGCGTCACCAGCCCGAGGCGCCCCAGGGAGCTCTTCCCCTCCAGCCGCGACGCGAGATCGTCCGGAAGCGAGATGACCTCGTACGTCGACGCCAGTACGAATTCGCCCGGGTGAAGGATGAACGCCTCGTCACCCTCCGGCTCGACCGTACGCGTCAGGTCCACCTGCTCGACCGCTGGATCGATATGCGGATAGCGGTGGTTCTCGAACACCCGGAAGTAGCGGTCCAGCCGCACATCGATGCTCGAGGGCTGCACCATCGAAGCGTCGAACGGATCAATGCGAACCCGCCCGGCATCGATCTCGGCCCGGAGGTCCTTATCTGAGAGAAGCACTCACCGAGGATACGCAGAACGCGCGGGCCCGCCCCAACCGGACCGCCCCGCGCGCCTGCTCCACCACTCCCGCCGCCGCTACCGCTCGCCGAGCACCACAGGAACGGCCTGCCTCAACCGGGCACAGCGCGGACAGCGGATGAGCCGCCCGGGACCGATCCGGTCGGACCCGAGCTGCTGCATCGGGAACGACGAGGTAGCAAAAACGTGCCCTTCGGCACAGCGGACGACGGTGCGCTCCATCGACTCCATCAAGTCCCTTCCCCAACCAAGCCTTGGACGAGACCGCCACATTAGGGGATGAACAGGACGCCACTCCAGGCGGCACTCCGCCCACCCACGCTACGCCCCCAACTCCCGCCCCCCGCACCCGCATCCCGGCGGCGAAACGCCGGACAGACCCCGCGGCGAACACGTCGGGGGCCTGCCATGAGGTAGAGTGTGCGGCGATGCACTGCCGATCATCGGCGCGCTTCGCGGGTGTAGTTTAATGGTAGAACATGAGCTTCCCAAGCTCAGAGCGCGAGTTCGATTCTCGTCACCCGCTCCATGAAAAAGCCCCAGGCCAGCGGCCGGGGGCTTCTTTGTTGTCTGGACCAGTTCAAGCGTCTCGTGCCATATCCGTGCCAGATGCCTGGTCATCCGCCGCTTCACGCCGGGCCCGCACGAGCTGGTCGAGGCCGGCCGCCACCTCACGCTGCCGCTCCAGGTCGGAATGCTGATAGATGAGCGCGGCCCGCTCGGTCGACTGCCTCGCACGCACCATCGTGTCGAAGTCCCGAAACCGGACATTCCTGAGATACAACCCCCCAAGCCCAGAAAGTGATGGCCTGACAAATGGCAAAGGATGAAGGCCTCACACAGGCTGCGAAAATCGTCGCGGATAAATGGAGGGCCATCCTCGACTCCGGAGACAGCCTGATCGACCCCTCCATGCCTCGGGCAGCCTATGTAAACCCTCGCCTGCGGGAACTGTTTCCGACGGTCAGCCACGGCGCCCTGTACCTCAGCCGTTGCATTCGCTACCCGCGGCCACACGACGTGGGCAGCCTGTTCCCACGTGCCGGTGGCGGGTTCATGGTGGTCCGCCAGTCCGACGGCACCATCCTCGGGGAGCCCGACACGGTGGAGGAGGCGATCGATCTGATCGTCGCGAACCTTCCTGCCGGATGCGGGCCTGCCATCGACGGAACAGCGCACGACCTGTAAGCGGAGACCTTCGGCGCGCACTCATGGGCGTCGAGGGCAAGGGGTTCATGATTGGGCGGGGCACGTCGGTCGCTGGCCATACACGACTGCCACCCGCTCGACATGCTCGCAGACTGCCCTTCGTGGGCGCCGTGTGCCGCATCCGTGCCCAGCGGAGCGGACAGCAGCGGTCAGGTGCGGCATCCAGAGACCTCGCCAACCTCGCCCGATCCGGGCAAGCATGCAGGTCAGAGCCACTGCGGCAGTCCAAGCACCGGTGATTCCCAAGCTCAGGGCGCGAGTTCGATTCTCGTCACCCGCTCCACGCAAAAGCCCCAGGCCAGCGGCCGGAAGCTTCAGCGTTGCCCAGACCCCGACGGAGGTTCAGAGCCGGGCGATGCCGTGACCTCGCAGACGGTCTCGACGAAGGCGCGTACCCGGGCCGTCTCGCCGGACGTCGGCCACAGAAATCGGTACTCGATGGGAGGGGCGTCACTGAAGGGGACCCAGGCCACGTCAGGGCGGGCGTAGTAGCGCTGCGCGCCCTTGCAGGCGGGTGAGACGCCCTTGCCCCGGCCGACGAGGTTCAGCACCTCGGTCCAGTAGGTGGAGGGGTGGCCGTGCGGGATCGGCCTGCCCTGCGGGGTCTCCCGGGGGAAGTGGTGGTCCAGCCAGTTCTGCGGCACGGGCCCGGCGAAGGCGAGGAGTGTCGACTCCGCGAGATCCTCCAGCGACACGGACGCGCGCCGGGCGAAGGGATGCCCGGTGGGGACCATCAGCATGCGTGGCTCGGAGAGCAGGACCGGGCCGAGCGTGAGATCGGCTTCGTCCACCGGGCCCTCGCTGACCTGGAGATGGAACCGACCACTCCTGATCCGGCCGAGTGGATCGGAGATCTGCACCTCGTGGATCTCGATCTCGCAGTCCGGGTAGCGAGAACGGAAGCTCTCAATGGCTTTCAGGAGGACTGCGGCGACCATAGGGCTCGAGTACCCGACGTGGAGGACCCCCGTGATGCCCCGTCCCATGGCCACCGCGCGGTCGACAGCGCGCTGGAGTTGCTGACGGACCGGGAGCAGATCCTCGCGCAACTGGTGCCCGACCGGGGTCAGAGCGACACGGCGGCTGGTGCGCTCGAACAGGGGCGCGCCGATCCGGCGCTCCAGTTTCTTGATGGTCTGGCTGACCCGCCCCTGGGCCAACCCGAGCCGCTCGGAGGTACGCCTGAAGTGCAGCTCCTCGGCCAGTGTCAGGAACGCCTCGATCTCGTGTCGCTCCATCGCCGGTCTCCATCGATGAGTCTGAGTCACCGATCGTAGAACGATTCGAACTTGTTCGGCTCGTCGGACCGTTCGAGAGTGGACCCGGCCCCGCACCCACACGCCCCTGCCGCTCCAGTGGGGCGCCGACCACGATGGGACGATCACCATGACCGACGTCTTCGACTCCACCCGACTCGGCACGCTGCACCTGCCCAACCGCCTGGTGATGGCGCCGATGACCCGCAACCGTGCCGCTGACGACGGCGTCCCGACATCGATCATGGCCACCTACTACGCACAGCGCGCCTCTGCGGGGCTGATCATCGCCGAAGCCTCGACGCCGAACGCCGTGGGGCAGACGTACCCGAACATCACCGCGATCCACAACGAGGCGCACGTGGCCGGCTGGCGTCGCGTCACCGAGGCAGTGAGCGCCGCCGGTGGCCGGATGTTCCTGCAGCTGCAGCACGGCGGCCGGATCGGCCACCCCGACAACAGCGGCGGGCTGTGGCCGGTGGCACCGTCACCGGTCGCGCTCCCCGACACGATCTTCACGCCCGTCGGACACCAATCCGCCGTCCTTCCACGCGAGATGACCCTCGACGACATACGTTCCACCGTGACCGACTTCGCCGCCGCCGCCCGCAGAGCCGTCGCAGCCGGCTTTGCGGGGGTGGAGGTGCACGGGGGCAACGGCTATCTCCTCCACCAGTTCCTGGCATCCGGAACCAACCACCGCAACGACGCCTACGGCGCCTCGGTGGCCGGCCGCATCAAGTTCGTGCTGGAGGTGGTCCATGCCGTAGCCGACGCGATCGGTCCCAAACGGGTCGGCCTGCGCATCGCCCCCGGAGTCACGGCCAACGGCATGCACGAAGACGACATCGAAAGCATCTACCCCACGCTCGTCGACGCCCTCTCCGACACCGGCCTCGCCTACCTGCACGTCGTCTTCGCCGACCCGGACCAGCCCCTCTTCCAGCACATCCGCAAGCGCTGGGCGGACGCCCTGATCGCCAATCCGGCGCTGCCGTGGCCAGGGCCGCTCCCCGTCGACGGCGGCAGGCACGCGGCCGAGCGTCTCCTGGCCACGGGAGCCGATCTTGTCTCCCTCGGCCGTGCCTTCCTGGCCAACCCCGACCTGGTCGAGCGGCTGCGCCTGGGCGCACCGCTCAATCCCGTGCGGGACGAGGGCCTGATGTACGTGGGCGGAGAGACCGGGTACACCGACTACCCCGTGCTGGATGACATCCACCATGGGACCGAGGAACCCGCACAGGCCACTCCCTGACCATTCCGAGCCGAGCAAGCTGTCCGATGATCGCTGCGAGGCGGAACTGGCGCACCTCATCGCTCGCCGTCGCGCTGCCCTACCCGGCCTGGGCCGGGCGCCTGGAACGGGCGCGGAAGCTGATGCGCGAGAGGGGGACACCGAGGAACCTGTCGCTCGTTGCTTCCGTGATCATGAACTCGCCCATCGCCGTGGAGACGGGAAGATGCCGACTGCCGGTCAGCCGTGCATCGCGGTGCTGTAGACGTAGAGCGCGACCACACCGGCGATGCAGGCGAGGACCACCCATGAGCCGAAACTGGTGTGTCTCCCCCTGCGCTTGGGCCGCGCGGCCTTCCCGGACCGACGGGACCGCGCGGGCGCTGCCCGTCCCGGAGCGACCGGTGCCACATCGGCCGCCGCCTCGGCGAGCAGCCGTCGGCAGGTCGCGGCGAGCACGCCCGTACCGGCGGAGAGCGGCACCACGGCCTCCGAACGCGCCGGAGCGGTGGTCCCGCCGTCCAGGATGCGCCCCGCCCGTACGAGGACCTCGTCCCGGCCGCCCGCCGGAGCGAGGCTGATCCATCGCCGTACATGCTCACCCCGGATGACCACACCGCCGGACCGCTCCCGGTACACGGTGTGCTCCCGCCACAGAATTTCCGCCAACTGCTGCGCAGTAGTTCTCAGTTGTGTGCCCACGACCCCTCCCCCTCCGCCTCTCGGCGAATCGAACAAGCATCGCACTCTAGTAGGAGACGCAGAGCGGGGGTCAGCAGCCCCCGCCGTGACCGCGCCCTGCGTCGGCCGAGACCGCACAGGTCCCCGGCTCCACCCCCCTGGGCGGCCTCGGGGGTTGAGGCGCGCTTCCGCCCCGACACCGCTCAGGCACGGCAGAGGGCGCCATCTCGCTGCTGAGCAGGAGCCAAGCTCAGATGGTCCTCAAGACTTGCCGCTTGGGGTTCCGCAGATGGGGACCGGCTGCCATGTTGATCTCCACGCGGAACACGATCGTGTGTCGCGGGCTACTGCCACCAAACAACAAAGGAGACGCAGATGTTCGGATTGCTGGGTCCGGGAGACATCATCGGTATGGCCGTCGGGGTGGTTGCCATCGCCGGTGTCGCTGTTGTGGCCGTCAGGTGGTTCGGGACGGGTACGCGGTAGGTGGCGACCGACCACGTTGGAGTGGTCCTGCGCGAACCAAGGGGCATGGCCGTGCGGAGTTGCAAGCCCACGAGGGGAAGCCCTCAGCCCGCGGGCTGACCTGGGCTTGTCCGCTACGTCCACAAGAAGTCCGCAGCTCGGGGTGGGGGCACCATGGACACGAAGCACAAGCTGGCTCTGGGCGTACTGGCAGCACTGCTGGCCGCCGTGCCGGTCACGTCGTTGATGCACGACCGGGCCGAGGCCGCAGACCGGAAGTCGCTCGAGCAAGCGGCTCTGAGCATCTTCCAGCGCGACGCGAACCGCGCCACGGCGGAGTGGCGGAGCAATGAGCCACCGGCGGGCAGGGTGTGGAACAAGGCCGTTGCCAGCGCAGCCGTCTCCGACGTCGAGAAGCAGGGTGACCGGGCGAAGGTGTGGGTCGACGAGTACACGACGCCGTACGCCACCGATCCGTCCGGCAAGGACTCGCAGCCGACCGCACCCTACGTGGCCTCCCACCTCCTTCTCTTCGAACCGGCGGGAGACGGCTGGCGGCTCGCCGAGGATCTGACCGAGTCCGATTCCTACGACGGCTGGCGTGCCGAAGCACGGCCGCCCAAAGGCTGATCGCGCCGGTGTTGATCACTATGTGCGGCCCGACAAGCGGACCGGTGTGCGAAGACCGGTCTGTGCGTAGCCGTTCGGTGGACACCTCTCTCCCGGCGATCCACTCCGCGTCACGCTCATCGCGAGGTGCATGCCCTGGTCGGGGCCACGCGTAAATCCGGATGCCGGTCGGGATGGGGTGGGGCATGCTGCAGCGGTGTACGAGAGCCATATGACGGTGCTGTGCGACGGGGACGAGCTCCGCAGACTCCAACGGTGGGCGGAGCAACGGGGCGGTGTGAAGTTCACCCACATCCAGTTGGCCCAGGGGCTGACCGCTTCGCAACCGATGCTGACGCTGCGCGGAACACGGTCGTCCTACGGTGAGGAGGTCTCGGCCGTACGGAAAGTCGCCAAGTCCCTCGTAGGGCGCGGTTTTGACGTGGCACGGATGAAGGTCGAGTGCGTGCCATGGGCGGCGGAGGTTCCCCGGACCGACGCCGACGCGGCCGAGGAAGCCGGGACACGTCACTTCGAGCACCATGTGAAGCTGCTGCTCGATCCGTCGTACGACCCGCAGGCCTTGATCGCCACAGCCGTGCGGCACAGGGCCCATGTCTCCTGGAACGCACGGCGTCGGCACACGGACGGCCGCGAGGAACGGTTTGTCACCCAGCGCTGCCACGGGGTGGGAGCCGCGAGTGCGGTGCTCGCGCTGCATGCTCTGCTTGCGGATCTGACGGCGTACGAGGTTGTCGAAGTCGAGCAGGAATACGTCCTGCTCGACAGTGGTCCAAGGCTGGATGAGGGGTGGCTGGAGCCGCTATGAGCACGGAGGACGACGCCGGGGCGAGCGGTACCGCCCGACAGGGCGCGCAGACGCGCCGGGCGCCACAGCACCCCCCGGTTCGCCCTGCATCCGAGGTGCCCAGGACCCTGCTGCGGGTGATGGACACCGAAGCAGTGCAGAAGGAAGTGTTCGATCCTGCCCTCAAGCAGTTCCCCTACGCCTTCCGCGCTTCCGACCCGGTCTTCCCCTCCCCCGAGGCGACGCGGGCGTGGCAGACCGCCCGGGCGGAGGCTCTTGCCGCCGTACGGGACGGGGCGGCCGCCTCTCCGTGGGCCCAGTCGCTGGTGCTCCGCGGCAGCACGCTGATGGCTCTGTGGTTCGGCAAGCAGGCACGGGAACCCGGCGATCTGGACTTCGTGGTCGTTCCAACGCTGTGGGGGATGGAGGAGGAGCGGACTTCGGCGCTCCTGGCCGGCGTCGCGGCGGCGGCCGAGGCGCAGGCTGCGGCGAGCGCGGGCAGGGTCCGGATCGATGCTGCAGGCGCCGTGTGCGAGGACATCTGGACCTATGAGCGCGTTCCGGGGCGTCGAATGATGCTGCCCTGGCACGCGCCGGGCACCCCGGGTGGCTGGGTGCAGCTGGACTTCGTCTTCGGCGAGTCGCTGCCCGAACCACCGGAGCGGACCCCGTTGCCGTCCGGCGGTCTCCTGCAAGGGGCGACCCCTGCGCTGTCGCTGGCTTGGAAGGTGATGTGGCTGGTCAACGACGGTTGGTCACAGGGGAAGGACCTCTACGACGCCGTCCTGCTGGCCGAACGGCACCCGCTACCCAACTCCCTGCTCCAGGAGGTGTTCCGGCTGACCGGCGAGTGGCCGGTGCTCGGTCGGCAGCGGGTGCTGGGTGAGGACGTGGCCGATGCCCTGCGCTACGTCGAGTGGCACCACTTCGTCCATGACTACCCGCAGTTCGCGGGGCGGGAGCAGGAGTTCACCGCACGGCTGCGGGCGGCGCTGGCACCGACGTTCGTTGACGATCCTCCACCGGGGCAGGACGACGACGTCCTCCGCGACGGCGGGTCGACTGACGAAGGCGTGTCAGATGTACGCAGTTGAGAGGTTGTCGATTCTGACGCCGGGGAGGTCATCGTGCCCGGAGCGCGGACGAACCTCCCCGCGAGCCGCACTCACCGCACGGGGAAGCCGAAGGAGTAGCCCTGCTGCCTCAGCCACGGCAGGATCTCGCGCAGGGCGGCCACGGTCTCCGAGCGCTCCCCTCCCGCGTCGTGGAAGAGGACGGTCGGCCCGTTGGTGATCTCACTCTTGACGGTGGCGACCATGGCGTCCACGCCGGGGTGCTCGAAGTCCTTGGTGTCGACGTTCCAGCCCAGCGGGCGCATGCCCCGGGACGCGGCGAGCTGTCGGCTGTACGGGGTGAACGCACCGCCCGGGGCCCGGTAGTACTGCGGCCGGACGCCCCCCGACGCCTTGGTGATCATGCGTTCGGCATCCAGGATCTGCTGGGACTGGTAGGCCTCGGACTTCTTGTCCATGGTGGTGTCGTGCGAGACGGTGTGGTTGCACAGCCGGTGCCCGCCCGCCACGACCGCCTTGACCAGGTCAGGGTGAGCCTGGGCCTGCGTGCCCACCATGCAGAAGGTGGCCTTCACACCGCTTTCCTCAAGCAGTTGCAGCACCTGCGGCGTCCAGACCGGGTCCGGGCCGTCGTCGATGGTGATGTTGACGCCTTGGGGGCCACGGTCCGAGGCGTGCGCGATGTCCGCCGCGACCTCGGCCACGGGCTGGGCGACACGCGCTTGAGGCCGGCGCTCTCCGGCGGGGTCCGCCTGCGCGGTCCACACGGAGGTGGCAGCGGCCAGGGTGGTCACCCCGAGTGCCGCCGCGAGAAGTTTGCCGTTCCATCCCCTTCCCTTGTGCTTTGCCATGTCCGCCCGCCCTCTGTCGTCTCCGCCGATGCCGTGCGCCCATGAAGACATACGAACGCCCTTGCGGGCTGCCTCTGTTACCGACCGAGGACGAATCCACAGGGGGCCGGCGACAAACACCGGAGTTCCGCGACAGACGGCCGGTCAGGAGTGCCGGGACATCACCGGCCGGGTCCAAGGGGACCGTGGGACATGCCGGCCCGTCAGTGCACCGGCGTTCGATAGGATCCGCGGATCTTCGTACGGGGGAGGAATCGTGGCCGAGGGCAGCAGCACCGAAGGCACCGACAGCACGGCGGAAGCCTCTGACGGTCTTGTGGACGGACGGTCCGCGGTCCGGTTGGTCTACTTGCCACAGGCTGCCGACACGCTGGCCGGCCTGCGGGTCCGCGAGCGGATCAAGCGGACCGGGCTGATTCTGCGGTGGGTGTTCCTCGCGCTGTGGGCGGGGCAGTGGCTGATCTTCGCTGTCGGCCGCGGACGTATCGACGTGGTCTCGACGGTTCTGTTCCTGTTCGTCGTCCTGGCCGTGTGGGGGTACCCGCGGCTGCAGGCCGCCCACGTGCAGAAGCTCGTCGGATGGCAGGGCGAGTACCACGCCACCGTGTCCCCGGACGGGATCACCTGCCGCAACGACCACAGCACCCTGATCCAGAAGTGGTCCCTCTTCCAGGGCTACCGGGAGACGGCCGGTCACTTCGTCCTGCTCAGCCGGGACCCCAACATCATGTGCCTGGATGTCCTGCCCAAGCGGGCCGTGCAGGAGGCCGGGGGCGTCGACCGGCTGCGTGCCGTCCTCGACGAGCACACCGCGCGCGTGTGACGGTCGCCCGCGGGTTCACGGTCGGCGCGCTTCGTTCCCCCTGACGGCCTACATCCGGTAGTCCCCTCCTGTCACGCGGGCGAGAGTGGCAGGAGGCGTGCGCGACGGTACGCCGACGGCTTCCGCGCACCGTGGACCAGGGAGAGACGATGTCCCCCTCAGAATCGAGGCTCGCGGAGCCGTCGATCGCGGAAGCCACTCCCCGCCCCGTCGTCACGCCGTGAGCCCGCGACACGGCGGCGCGCCATGACCCACCCGGGCACGCTCGTCCTGATCATGGCAGCGGCCGTCCTCGCGCCCGTCCTCGTACACGCCACGGGCCGGTGGATCCGCATCCCCCTGGTGATCTTCGAGATCACCCTCGGCATCCTCATGGGCCCCGATGTCCTGGGCTGGGCGCACCCCGGCGACGTCGTCGACACACTCGCCGACCTCGGGCTGGCCATGCTGATCTTCCTCGCCGGGTACGAGATCGACTTCGCGGCGGTCCGCGGCGACACCCTGCGCCGTTCCCTGTGGTCCTGGCTGATGTCCCTCGCCCTCGGTATCGGACTGGCCGTCCTCATCAGCGGCGGTGACATCTTCGAGGCGTTCGTCATCGGCACCGCGCTCACCAGCACGGCGCTCGGCACCGTCCTGCCGATGCTGAGGGACAGGGGGGAGCTGCGCGGCCGGTTCGGAACGGTGATGTCGGCGTTCGGGGCGGTCGGCGAGTTCGGCCCCGTCGTCGCCGTGGCGCTGCTGCTCAGCGGGCGCCGGCCGGCCGAGTCGGCGGCCCTGCTGGCCGCGTTCGGGGCGATCACGGCCGGCGCGGTGTTCTGGGCGCTGCGTCCCCGGCCGGCCTGGTTCGCCCGGCTGACCGAACGGACCCTGCACAGCAGCGGCCAGTTCGCGGTCCGGTTCGTCATGCTGCTGCTCGCCTGCATGCTGGGCCTCGCCGAGGTCTTCGGCCTGGACGTGCTGTTGGGCGCCTTCGCGGCCGGCGTCCTCACCCGTCTCGTCATGCACCGAGCGGCGCCCGCGAGCAGCGGGGAGGTCCTCGGCAAGGTGGAGGCGATGGGCTTCGGCTTCCTCGTGCCCCTGTTCTACGTGGTCACGGGCATCGAGTTCGATCTGGACGCTCTGCTGCACGACCCGGAATCGCTGTTGCTGGTGCCGGTCTTCCTGCTGCTGGTCCTGCTGGTGCGCGGCGGACCGGTGTTGCTCCTCGCCCCGAAGGATCTCGGCCGTACGGACCGGGTGGCCCTGTCGCTGTTCGCCTCGACGTGCCTGCCTCTGGTCGTCGCCATCACGACCATCGGTGTCGATCAGGACCTCCTGGGCTCGGACGAGGCGGCGTCGCTGGTCGGCGCCGGGATGATCTCCGTACTCGTGCTACCGCTGCTCGCGATGCGGATCCGGTCGAAGGCCGGCGGGACGGCACGGCCGGCACCCGCGGCGGACGCGGCCGGCGGCACGGAGGCGTGGTGAGGCCCTCGTCGGTGTTCAGGGGCGCTCGAAGAACTGGAGGACCCCTCCGGCGGCGAAGCAGAGTGCTCCCGTGAGGGTGCCCCAGTTGGCGATGTCGACGTTCACGACGCTTCCCGTCGCGGGGCGGGTGAAGTCCGCCAGTGCCGCTACCAGGAAGAGCACGGACCCGAGTTGGTTGACGGCGACGATCCACCAGCCGAGGTCGTGCGCACGGATGCCCGGTCGGCCGTGGCAGACCTCGGCCAGGGCAAGGTGCCCCGAGAGGAGGAACAGGGTGCACCCGACCATGTCAGGGGCCCAGACCAGCCTGTTCACCTGCTGCACCGAAAGCCCCTGCACCAGGGAACTCAGCAGGTTGATCCCGAACACGAGCGTTCCCACGAACAGCAGGAAGGTGCTCAGCCAGTCGATCCGGCCGGGCTCGTAGCTCCACCAACTCCAGCGCCGCGCGGGAAGCGCCCCGGTTCCGCTGTCCTGGCGGGGGGCGTTGACCGCCTGGAGAAGTGACGCGTAGCCACCCGTGTTGAAGAACAGGCCGCCGGCGAAGTAGATCCAGGCACCCGTCAGGCCGCCCGTGCTGAAGAACTGGCCCACCGCGGCCCCGGAGGCGAACAGGCACCCACCGGCCGTGAACGCACCCGCCGCAATGGCATTCAACCTGCCCAGACGGGCGACCGACCCGCTGTCCGCTCTTCGGGAGCGGGACTTCGACTCGCCTGCGGCCCGCACGGTGAGCAGGCCGCGCTTGCGTGCCGGTCGCGACTCCCAGACCGCGGTGCCCCCGTCGCTGAGGCGCCAGGTCAGCCGGGTCGTGAACGGCCCAGCGCCCTCGGCGTTCCTCGCGATTCGGCTCACCCGGCGACCCTAGCCTTTGGTGTGTGTCTGTCCTGGTTGCGGCTCGGCCACGCACAGGCCACCGGGACGGGCCCTGGCGTCCCGGTGTCCGCGCGGAACCGGCCGCGGCCGCCGACCGGCTGCCCCGACCGGGCGTTCACTGCGCATTTCGACGAATGCGCCGTGCCGTTCGGGTGACTGCCGTTCGCGCCGCCCGTATCCGACGCCCGTCGGGGGCCATACCTGACCCCATGGACAGGAAACTGCCGAGACGAACGGTGCGTGCTGCAGTGCGACGAGAGAACTTCGGATCATTTCGGCGACGCGTGGTCGCCGGATGCTGTGCCCTGCTGCTCCTGGCCCTGACGTCGAGCGCGGCGGCACAGGCGGCCTCGTCGCCCGACGACGACGGTTCCGACCGCCTCGACCCGCGGATCACGGACATCATGGAGAAGCCGGACTACCCCAACGCCCAGTGGGGCCTGCTCCAGCAGGATCCGGACAGCGGGCAGGTCGTCCACAGCAGGTTCGCCGAGCAGTTCTTCATCCCCGGGTCGGTGGCCAAGCTGTTCGGCACCTCCGGGGCGTGGGACACCCTCGGCGGCGACCACCGCTTCAGGACGCCGGTCTACGCGGTCGGTGATCGCCGCGGAAGCACGCTGAACGGCGATCTCGACCTCGTCGCCCAGGGCGACCTGACCATGGGCGGCCGGACCCGGCCCGACGGCACGGTCGACTACACCGACCTCGACCACACCTACGCCAATGACTTCCCCGGCGCCACGCTCACGCCGGAGAACCCGCTCGCCGGGATCAACCGGATCGCCCAGCAGGTACGGCGCTCCGGCATCACCCGCGTCAACGGGAACGTGATCGTCGACAACCGGCTCTTCCAGCCCGAGCCGGTCTTCATCCCCGTCCCGACCCCGCTGATGATCAACGACAACCTCATCGACCTGCTGTCCACCCCAGGCGCCCGCCCCGGTGCGCCCGCGCGGCTGGACTGGCGGCCGAAGGTCGCCCCGTACCGGGTCACCTCGACGGTGAAGACCGTGGCAGCCGGGCAGCCGACGGACATCGACGTGACGACCTCCGAGAACGGCACCCGGATCAAGCTGTCCGGCACGATCGCGGCCGACTCCGAACCCGCGCTGAAGGTCTCCGCCATCACCGACCCGGCGGCCTTCGGACGCACCGCGCTGATCGAGGCGCTCGGCCGGGCCGGGGTGAGGGTCACCGCCGACCCGACGGGAGCCAACCCGGTCGGCAGGCTGCCCGACGGGTACGAGGGCCGGCCGCGCGTGGCCCAGTACACCTCCCCGCCCTACTCCCAGTACGCCAAGCTCATCTTCAAGGTCAGCCACAACCTGGGCGGGAACCTCGCCATCTGCCTGATGGCCGTCGCGAAGGGCAGCCAGGACTGCATGGACGGCTTCCCGGTGCTGGCCGACTTCCTGGACCGCGCGGGCGTCGACCGCACACAGGTCCAGCTCCTCGACGGCCGGGGCGGCAACCCCGTCGACCGGACCACGCCCACGGCCGTGGTGCAGATCCTGACGTACTGGCACCGCACCCCCGAAGCCGAGGTCTTCCGTAACGCGCTGCCCATCCTCGGCGTCGACGGCCTGCTGGCCGACAACTGCACCGACTGTCCCGCCCGCGGCAAGGTGTTCGCCAAGACCGGCGCCGCCGTCGGTCTCGACGCCCTCAACAACCGCCTGGCCATCGGCGCCATCACGATCGCCGGCTACCTGGACAAGGGCAACGGCCGCTTCGACGTCTTCTTCGCCGGCGTCAACGGCGCCTCCACCCCGACGACCGACGTCAACGGCGTGCTGGACATCGCCGACGACCTCGCGATGATCTCCGCCTACCTGCAGGAGGATGCGGAGCGGCGAGAGGACTGAGAGCAGCACCGCATCGTCGAGAAGCCCCGGGCCGACGGCCCGGGGCTTCTTCGCTGAGGCTGTTTCCCGCCCGGCAGGGACAGATGTCGCGCAGAGTACTCCGTATGACCGCACCCGCAGAGCTGCTCCGCGCCTTCGCCCGCACCCGCGCCTCGCTCGACGGCGAGGAGGTCACGTACTGGTGGTCGGGAGACGTGTACTCCTGGGCCCCCGACGAGCCCTACCGGCGCGTCCTCGGCTTCGAAGGGCTGAACGTCGCCCGCCTGGTGCAGGACGCCGAAGACGGACCCGACGCCTACCGACTGCTCACCCGCGAGGCCGCCTTCTACCTGGACCCCGCCACCCGCGAGATCCTGGAGACCTGGCAGGACCTGCCGGTGGTGCACGTCTGGAACGACCCGGCGAACCAGAAGTGGCGCCCCTTCCCGATCCCGACGACCGAGCTCGGCGAACAGCTCTGCTTCAGCCTGGAGATCCCGCTCGCCTACCCCTCGCCGCTGCCGGTCGCCCAGTACCCCGTCCACTCGGCCGGTGACACGTACAAGGCCCTGGAGCTGTTCCAGTTCTTCGCCGACCGGGCCGACCTGGCCGGCCCGGCTCCGAGCGTCCCGGCCACCATGTCGTGGACCCGGATGTCCCCGTGGCTCCCGTGGATGGCCCGCGGTCAGGAGCCCGGCGGGCTCACCTTCCACTGCCGGGGCCGCAAGCTCGGCTCGTACGCCGAGGTCCCCGAGCGGACCCGTGCGTACATCGCCGACCGGCAGCCGGAGTTCGCCCGGGCCCCCGAGAAGTGGAGCGAGCCGAACGAGACGAGCTGGACGTACTTCCGCAAGCTCAACCCGCCGCAGTAGCCGCCGGGCACCCTCACCGCGCGGGGTGCCCCGTGCGGTGCGGGTGCCCTCCGCGAGGTGGCGCCGCCCGCCCGAAAACCGGTGGAGCCGCGTCCCCGCCTGCCGATACCGTTCCTGCGCCCGCAGTCGCCCCGTCAAGGACGTGCCGTTGTACACCAAGTGAGACCCCCCGAGCGCTGATCCGTCGCGCGTCGCACCTGTGCGCCGTGCTCCTTTTCGCTGCGGTCCTCTCACTGAACCGGTGTACTTCTGTGTCCAGAACCTGGGTGGTTGTGCCCACCTGCCTGCCGACAGTCCTCCGCCGTTGCCACAGGTGCGCCTCCGGGCGCTTCCGGGCGAACGGCAAATTCCGCGTCAACGCGAACCACAAGCTCCTCGACGCCTGGCTCCTCGCCCTGTGCACGGGATGCGGGGACACCACCAAGCTCACTGTCCTGGAGCGGATGAACGTCCGCTCCGTGCAACCGGAGTTCCTGAACCTGCTGCACGACAACGACGCGGGCCTGGCGGCCGATCTGCTCCAGGACCCGGTCGTACGGCGCCGCAATCGCATCGCCCTCGACTGGGACGACGCCTGGCGCCTCGACAGCGGCGCGCCCGACCGGCCGGATCAGCCGGAGGGTGAGGCGATCGAGGTCTCGGTCCGCTTCACGGCGCGGATACCCGTGCGGCCGGTGCGACTGATCGCCGAGGGCTTCGGCCTTTCGCGAGCCGAGGCCGGGAGACTGCTCGCCGAGGGGAACCTCGTGTCGACGGTCCGCCTGAGCGGCAAGCTCTCGGGCGACTTCACCTTCACGCTCAAGCGCTGAACTCCAGGGCCTGTCCGGCAGTGCGCGATCCGCCGGGCAGGCCCTGCTGGGGTCCTGCATCCGCCAGGTCCCGGAGGGTCGCGGAACGGCAGCCGGTCACCCGTGACCGAGCGCCGTGGACGGCACCGCCGGTCACGGCGTGGGGGCTGGGCCGGTTCTGCACGGTGCCGCAGCTCGCCGGTCCTGTCCGGGAAAGCAACTCGTTGAGCGGATCTCGGCAATAGCTCGAATTCCATCGGAATGGGAATCGAATTATCACCTCCTCTGAATACAGGTAAAACCATCCCACCCGGCACGGACGAAGTCGTCGACGATCAGCGCGGTGCGGTGTCGTCCGCGGGGAACGCGGGGCCGTGGCCGGGCACGATCAGGTCGGCCGCGGCGAGCACCCGGAGCCGGGATGCCAGCAGCATGTCCTGGTCCGGGGCCACCGGGTCGTCCACCGGGCCGTTGGGGCGCCACCACAGGTCCCCGACGAAGGCCACGACACCCGAAGCCGTACCTGCCAGCAGGGTGATGTCCTCGCGGCTGTGCCCCGGGGTGCGGATCAGCCTGAGCGAGGGGGTCAGTTCGTAGCCCTCGGCGTCGCGGTCGGTCCACTGGTCGTTCCGGTAGATCGCCTTGTGGTCGTGGACGCGGGCTTCGCCGAAGAGGCCGACGTTCATGGTGTTGTCCGGGTGGTGGTGGCTGAGCACCACATCGGTGATGTCATCGGGGCCGATTCCCGACTTCGCGAGCGGCCCGAGGATCCGCTCGCGGCCGGCGACCATGCCCGGGTCGACGATCACGCGAAATTCCCCGTCACTGATGCAGGAGACGGTGGCGGCCACCCCGGGCCCGGTGGAGAGCGTGTAGCCGGTGGTCAGGATCTCGTACGTGGCGCTGCGGCCGAGCGGTGCGTCTGTCATGTCCCCAAGTCTTCGCGGCAGCACCCTTCTTCACGAGTGGCCGTGCTGCCACTGATCGCATGAATCGTGCCAGACTGCCTCCATGCCGCCCTTCGTGACCGTCGCCGCCTACGCCCCGCCCGGTGTCGGGATGCTCGGAGCCGGGATCGCCTCCGAGGTGTTCGACGCGCGCGGCCAGGACCTGCCCCGCTTCGACTTCGCCCTGTGCACCGACCGGCCCGGACGGATCCGCACCGATGTCGGGCTCCCGGTCGTCGTCGAGCACGGCCTGGACCGGCTGGCCGCGGCCGACCTGGTGATCGCCCTGCCCTGGGCGGACTTCCGTACGCCGCCGGGACCCGCCGTGCTCGATGCGCTGACCTCCGCTCATGAGCGCGGCGCGCTCGTCGCCGGACACTGCGTCGGTGCCTTCGCACTCGCGGCGGCCGGGCTGCTCGACGGGCTTCGCGCCACCACGCACTGGCGGTTCACCGGCCTACTGGCCGACCGCCACCCGGACGTCACCGTCGAACCCGACGCCCTGTACATCGACGAGGGCCGGATCGTCACCGGTGCGGGGGCAGCCGCCGGTTTCGACCTGTGCCTGCACCTCCTGCGGCGGGAGTACGGCGCCACCACGGCCAACGCCATCGCCCGGGACCTGGTCCTGCCGTCCCACCGCGACGGCGGACAGGCCCAGTACCTGACCGCACCCGCCCCGGAGGACTGCCACGACGACCGGCTCGCCGAGGTGCTCGCCTGGGCCCGCGAGCACCTCCACGAGTCGCTTCCGGTGGCGGAGCTGGCGCGCCGGTGCCTGATGAGCAGGCGCTCCTTCGCACGCCGGTTCGCCGCCTCGACAGGCACCACCCCTCACGCCTGGCTCCTCGGCCTGCGGCTCAGCCGCGCCGAGGAGCTCCTGGAGACCACTGACCTCCCCGTCGAGGAGATCGCCCGCCTGGTGGGCTTCGGGAGCGCGGCGGTCCTGCGCTCACAGTTCGTACGGCGCCGGGGAGTTCCGCCCCGCTCCTACCGCCGGTCCTTCACCCGCACGCCGTAGCCGGAGGACCCCTCGACGGGGCCGGGTGACCCCGCCCACGTCCACGGCGTCGGGAGCGCTCAGTGCTTCCGCGCCTCCTTCAACGTGGACTGCAGGGCGAAGAAGGCGGGCTTGCGGGTGAGGTCGTCCCTCATCACCGTCGCGGAGCCCTCCCCCTCGAAGAACACCGGGACCCAGGAGTACTTGTCGGTGAAGCCCCAGATCGTGAAGGAGTTGCAGTCCTTCACGGCCAGGCATGCCGACAGGGCCTGCTGGTAGTAGTCGGCCTGCTGCTGCAGCTGCGCGTCGGTGGGCTCGCCACCCTCCGGCAGGTCCATGCGCACGTCCAGTTCGGTGATGGCCGTCTCGAGGCCGAGCTTGTCGAACCGGCGCAGGCTCTCCTCGAGGCCGCCCGGGAAGCCGTAGCGCGTGCTCAGGTGCGCCTGCGAGGAGAAGCCGTCCACGGGCACCCGCTGCTTGAGCAGGTCCTTGACGAGTGCGTAGTACGCGTCGCTCTTGGCGTTGACGTCCTCGACGCCGTAGTCGTTGAAGAACAACTTCGCCTTGGGGTCGGCCTCGTGCGCCCAACGGAAGGCGTCGGCGATGATGCCCGGGCCGAGCTCGCGGATCCAGATGTTCTCCTCGGTGCGCAGCTTGCCCTCGCCGTCGAAGATCTCGTTCGCCACGTCCCACTGCTGGATCCGGCCGGCGTAGCGGCCGACGACGGTGGTGATGTGCTTGCGCAGGATGGCGCGCAACTCCTTGGCGGAGAAGTCGCCCTCCTCGAGCCATGCCGGGTTCTGGCTGTGCCAGAGGAGCGTGTGCCCGCGCACGACCTGGTTGTTGCGGTCGGCGAAGTCGACGATGGCGTCGGCCATCGCGAAGTCGTAGCGGTTCTGCTCGGGGTGGATGTACTCCCACTTCATCTGGTTCTCGGGGGAGAGCGAGCTGAACTGCTGCCCCATCGTCTTCCGGTACTTCTTGTCCGAGGTGAAGGGGTCCGGGTAGTCCTGCTCGAGGTGGTGGCCGCCGCCGGCCACGGCGGTGCCCACGTAGAACCCGTCGGGAGCGGCCCTGCGCAGCTGGTCGGACGTGCCGTGGGAGTGGTGGTGCGCGTCCCGGTGGCCGGAGGACGGGTCGGCGGTGGCCGAGCTCGCCGCCAGTGGCAGCGTCAGGGCGGCCGTGGCGAGGGCGGCGGTGGCGAAGCGGAGGTATCTCATCGGAGGACTCTCATTCCGGTCGGCTTTTTCGAAAGTTTCGATAAAATTTACGAACAAGCGCTCACGGACGTTAAGAGCTATCGGCCAGGGCGTCAATACGTTGCGAAGAACCTTCTGTCCTCGGGGCGTTCGCGGGACAGCCGCCGGGAGTTCCTCACGCATCGGCGGGGTCACCTGCGCGGAAGAGGCCGTAGGGTCGTCCAGGTCGACGGGCACAGGTCGCCGGCCGAAGAGAGCAGACCGCCGGTCGAAGGTCGCAGGCAACGGCGGATCACGGCTGCACCGGGAGGGCGTGCGCTACTTCCACACGGTGGAGAAAGGCCCGACAGGGGTGTCCGTCACGAACAGGTTTCTGTCGCTTCAGCGATCCGGTCGAGAACACCCCGGGTGTGGAGTACCGCTTCCTCGACGCTCAACCGGGCGCCGTGGTCGAACGATTCCGCGAAAGCGCAGTCGCCCAGGGCGGCTCGTGCCGATGACGTGATGCGGTCGACGTCGGCGCGTTCGGCGGGTGGGAGCGGCGCTCCCGCGCGGCGGCGGGCCGCGGCAGCGGCGCCCAGGAGTACGGCCGAGCAGTCTGCGGACTCTTCGCCGTGCAGGGCGGCCGCGCCGGCCAGACCCTCCAGGGAGAGGGCGAGGGCGCGTGGCTCGGCGAGGGACCGGGCGGTGTCCAGACCGCATAGGTGATGCACCGCGGCCCGGCGCGCATCGCCCCGCAGTTCGGCGACGAACCCGAGCTCCGCGAGAACCAGATGGTCGCCCGCCTCGGACGACACATCGGCGTAGCCGTCGCGGAGGTGAAGCAGGTGCGCCTCGGCGGCATCGAGGTCGCCGGAGCGGCGCGCGCCCAGGGCCAGGCCCATCCCGGAGTGGATCTCGCCGTACGTGTAGCCCTGTTCGGCGGCGATGCGGCGCGCCTGTTCGTGCAGGTCGCGGGCCCGTTCCCAGTCGTGGGCGAACAGTGCCAGCCGTCCGAGACCGGAGAGCCGCGCCGAGACCTCCGCCTCCAGGCCCAACTCCCGCGCCATCCGTAGCCCCTCGTGCTGGCGGCGCGCCGCGTCCGCGTACTCGCCCTTGATCTCGGCGAGCGCGGAGAGAGCCGACACGGTCTGCAACTCTCCCCATCTGTCGCCCAGTTCGCGGAAGCTCATGGCACTGCGCAGCCCGTCACGGCCGAGTCCGGCGAGGTCGCCGCGGACCAGCGCGAGGGTCGCCCGCAGGCCGAGCGCGGCCGCGGTGCCCCACTGGTCGCCCGCGTCGGTGAACAGGGTGAGGGCACGGGTGTTCAGCTCGTTGCCGTCGGCTGTGTCGCCCGCGCTGAACAGGCCGTACGCACACAGCCACATGGCGCGGGCGCGGCGCACGGGGTCCGGGACGGCGTCGGCGGTCCCGGTGGCAGCGCCATCGGAGCGGGTGATGGCCGCCGGGTCGCCGGTGAGGAGCGCGAACGCGGCGTGGAGGAGGGTGAGTTCAGCGGGTGCTTCCGTGGTGGCGGCGGCAGGCCCGGAGACGGCGGCCAGGACGGACCGCAGGCTGCGGCGGGCCTCGGTGAGACGGCCGCGCAGGAGCCACCACCAGGCCAGTGCCGTGGCGAGCCGCACCGCCTCGTCCGCCTCACCCGCGCCGGCGCGCCGCACCGCCTCGTCGAGTGCCACGCGCAGATTGCCGGCCTCGGCGTCCAGACGGGCCAGCCAGGACCGCTGCCCCGCACCGCGCAGCTGGGGCTCGGCGCGTTCGGCGAGCGCGAGGTGGTGGCGCAGATGGCGGTCGCGTACGGCGGCGAGGTCCTCCATCTCGTGCAGCCGCTCCGTCGCGTACGCGGCGACCGACTCCATGAGCCGGTAGCGGGGCCCGGTGGGCCCGTCGACCACGACGACGAGGGACCGGTCGACGAGCCGCGTGACGAGGTCGAGCACGTCGTCCCGGTCGACGCCGTCGCCCGCGCACACCGCTTCGGCGGCGTCCAGGTCGCAGCCGTCGCTGTGCACGGCGAGGCGGCGCAGGACGATGCGTTCGGGCGCACTGAGCAGCTCCCAGCTCCAGTCGATCACCGCCCGCAGGGTCTGCTGACGTGCGGGTGCGCCGCGCTGCCCGGTGGTCAGGACCCGGAACCGGTCGCCCAGACGGGCCGCCAGTTCCCGTACGCCCAGCACGTGTACGCGGGTGGCGGCGAGTTCGAGGGCGAGCGGGATGCCGTCGAGCCGGCGGCAGATCCCGGCGACGGCCTCGCGCTCCGAGGCGTCCGGTTCACGCGGGAAGCCCGGCGCGGAAGCGGCGGCGCGTTCCATGAACAACTGGACGGCGTCCGCGGTCGGGAGGGGTTCGACCAGGAACACCGCCTCGCCCGCCAGGCCGAGCGGCTCCTGGCCGGTGGCCAGGACGCGCAGGCCGGGGGCCGTGCGCAGGAGCAGCTCGGCGAGTTCGGCGGCGGCGTCGACGACGTGCTCGCAGTTGTCCAGGACGAGCAGGGTGCGGCGGTCCCGGAGGGCGGCGGCCAGGCGGTGCGGCGGCGAGGGGGTACTGGTGCCGGTGCCCGGCAGGGCGGAGGGGGCGTCGTCCCGGATGCCGAGGGTGGCGGCGACGACCTGGGCGAGGTCGGCGGGTGTACCCGCGCGGACGCCGGCGAACTCGACGAGCCAGATCCCGTCGGGGAGTTCACCGCCCTGCGCGCTGTCCCGTTCCGCGGCGGCGGCCGCCACCGCCAGGCGCGTCTTGCCGACGCCGCCGGGGCCTGTGAGAGTCACCAGCCTGGTCTGTCCGAGGAGCTGGGACAGGTAGGTGAGGGATCGGCCGCGACCGATCAGGGGGGTGAGGGGGACGGGAAGGTTCGAGTGCGCGTGCGCACCCGCCGTGGGCAGGTCCGGTGCCCCCGCGGGGACACCCTCGGCGCCGTCGGCTGCCGTCGGCCCGGGGAGCAGCACCGGATCCTGCCGGAGCACCGCCTGGCGCAGTGCGCCGAGCTCGGGGCCGGGGTCGACCCCCAGCTCCCCTGCGAGCCGGGCCCTCAGGTCGTCGTACGAGGCGAGAGCCTCGCTCTGGCGGCCCGCCGCGTACAGCGCCCGTATCTGTACGGCGCGCAGCCGTTCCCTCAGCGGGTACCGCGACACGAGGTCGGCGAGTTCACCGCCCAGGAGCACATGGTCGCCGGCCTCCGTACGGGCCTCCGCCTGCTCCTCCAGCACGGTCAGCCGCTGCTCCGCGAGGCGCTGGGTCGCCCCCCGTACGAACTCCTCGTCCGCGAAGTCCGCGTACGCCGGGCCCCGCCACAACTGGAGGGCCTCGGTGAGCAGTGCGGCACGGGCGTGCGGGTCCCGCAGGGGGCGGGCCTCCGTCACGAGGGCGCGGAACCGTGCGGCGTCCACCTCCTCGGGACCGTCGCCGAGCCGCAGGCGGTAGCCCGGCGGCTGCCGCACCACCCGGTCCCGTCCGATGACCCGGCGCAGCTGGGAGACCTTGGCCTGCAGCGCACCCGTGGGCCTGCCCGGCGGATCGTCGCCCCAGAGATCGTGGATGAGACGGTCCGCGGAGACGGGGCCCCCGTCGTGCGCGAGCAGATCGGCGAGCAGCGCCCGGACCTTGGCCTCGGGGACCCTGACTTCCTGTCCCTCGTCGTCCCACACCACCAGTGGTCCGAGCACCCCAAACCGCATACGCGCCACCGTACATGTCCCGGGTCCGCGTCCCGGAGCCGTCGGGATCCCGCGCCCGGGGCGGTCAGGCGTCCGGACCGTCAGCGCTTCCGAAGGTTTCCCGAAGCGCCGCGGCGCACAGTCGTCCCCACCGGGCGGCACCACGCACCGGCAGGAGAGGACAGCCCGGGAGGGAGCGGCAGCCGTGACCAGGTACGCGAGCAGGAAGGCCCTGATCGTCGGTGCGGACACCGGCATCGGCCTGGCCATCGCCAAGCGCCTCGTGGAAGGCGGTGCGACGGTCCTGCTGACCGCCCGCACCGCGCAGGACCGCGTCGACGCGGGCTCCGAACTCGGTTTCGCCGCACGCGTCCTGGCCCCGGACGCCGTCGAGGACGGTCTCGGCCCCGACGCTGACATCGACCTGCTCCTCGCCGACGCGGTACCCACCGTGCTGCCGCTGCTGCGGCGTCTCGGGGACGGCGGCGCGATCGTGCTCACGGCTTCCGCCCCGTCCCCGAGCGCCGTCACGGCGCTCGCCGCGGAGCTCGTCCCGCGCGGCATCCGCGTCAACGCGGTGGCCCCGGGCTTCATCGCGGTGCCGGGGACCGGCGCCGTGCCCCTGCCGCCGATGGGCCGTCTCGGTGCCGCCTAGGAGGTGGCCCGTGCCGCGCTCTTCCTGGCCACCGAGGCGACCTTCACGACGGGCGCCCGGCTCCCCGTCGACGGTGGCCTCGGCCCGCCGTGACCCGGAGCACCACGTCCCCAGATTCCCAGGTTCCCCCAGAAGATCCGGAGTCCACCACATGAGCACCGTGCCCGACACCGCGGCCGATTCCGCCGAGGCACCGGAAACGAGGAGGGGCGGCCAGGAGCAGCAGAAGCTCCCCCTCCTGGCCCTGCTCGCCCTCGCCACCGCCGTCTTCATCACCTGCCTCACCGAGACGCTCCCCGCGGGCCTGCTCACCGCGATGAGCGACGACCTCCGGGTGAGCGAGTCCGCGACCGGCCAGACCGTGACGATCTACGCGATCGGCACCGCCCTGACCGCGATCCCGCTGACCGCGGCCACCGCGGGCCGGCGCCGCAAGGGACTGCTGCTTGCCGCCATGGCCGGATTCGCCCTGGCCAACACCGTCACAGCGGTCTCGTCCGTCTACGAGCTGACGATGGTGGCCCGGTTCGTCGCGGGTGTCGCTGCCGGTCTGGCCTGGGCCCTGCTCGCCGGGTACGCGCGGCGTCTCGCGCCCGTGCATCTGCAGGGCAGGGCGATCGCCATCGCCATGGCGGGCATTCCCGTCGCGCTGTCCATCGGCGTACCCGCCGGGACCTTCCTCGGCGAGGCGCTCGGCTGGCGCGTGGCGTTCCTCTCGATGACGGCGCTCACGGTGGTGCTCCTGCTGTGGATCTTCGCGGCCGTGCCGGATCACCCGGGACAGGAACGCGGCGAGCGGCCGAAGATGCTGCGCACCCTGCGCATCCCCGGCGTGGCCCCGGTCCTGTTCGTCACGCTCGTCTTCGTGCTGGCCCACACCATCCTGTACGCGTACATCGCCGCTTTCCTCGACGACCTGGGCCTGGACGACAGCACCGGACTGATCCTTCTCGTCTTCGGCGCCGCCTCGCTGGCGAGCATCTGGATCGTCGGCGCCCAAATCCAGCACCGGCTGCGCAGCCTCACCGTCGCCGGCGCCCTGCTGGTCGCCGTCGCCGCCGCACTCCTGGCCGTCGCCTCCGACACGACCGCACTCGTGTACGTCTCGGCCGTCCTGTGGGGCCTGGGCTGGGGCGGGGTGCCCACCCTGCTGCAGACCGCGGTCGGTGACGCGGGCGGCGCATCCGCCGACGCGGCCCAGGCCATGCTCGTCACCCTCTGGAACGTCGCCATGGCGGCCGGCGGCATCATCGGCGGCGTCCTGCTCGACGTGGCCGGCAGCGAGTCCTTCCCCTGGACCGTCCTGCTGCTCCTGCTGCCGGTGATCGCGGTCGTCCTCCACGCACGCGGCGCCGGCTTCCCCGCCACCCGCCAGGTGCCCCGGGGCGCCGGCCCTCTCGCCACGCCGGCCGCGACACCCGCGGCAGACCCGACGGCGTGAACAGCTCATGAAGGAGGGCCCTTCGGCCTGTCCACCCCACCACCGGCCCGTGCACGCTCTGAGGACCCCACCCACAGCCGGACCTTCGCAGGAGGAGACCGCACCGTGCCCGTCACCGGAAAGAAGCAGGTGCACCTCGCCGCGCAGCTGCCCGGCATCCACAACGTGACCGTCTGGTCGGACCCCCGGTCCGGGAGCCAGATCTCCGTCGACTCCTTCATCCGGCTCGCGCAGACCGTCGAACGCGGCAAGTTCGACTTCTTCTTCCTCGCCGAGGGGCTGCGGCTGCGCGAGCACAAGGGCCAGGTCTACGACCTGGACATCGCCGGGCGCCCGGAGAACCTGACCGTGCTCAGCGCGCTGGCCGCCGTCACCACGCACCTCGGCCTCGCCGCGACCGTCAACGCCACCTTCAACGAGCCGTACGAGGTGGCGCGCCGGCTCGCGACGCTCGACCACCTCAGCGGCGGGCGGTCGGCCTGGAACGTGGTCACCAGCTACGACGCCTTCACCGGCGAGAACTTCCGCCGCGGCGGCTTCCTCGACGAGGCCGACCGCTACACCCGTGCAGCCGAATTCCTGGCCGCCGCACGCACGTTGTGGAACAGCTGGGCGGACGGGGATCTCCGCGCCGACGCGGCTGCGGGAGAGTTCGTGCGGTCAGGGGCCGGCCGGTTCGCCCATCACGGGGCGCACTTCGACATCTCCGGCCGGTTCACGACACCGCCGGGCCCGCAGGGACACCCCGTGATCATCCAGTCGGGCGAGTCCGACGCGGGCCGCGAGTTCGCCGCGTCCGATGCGGACGTGATCTTCAGCAAGCACAACCGGCTCGATGCGGCCCGTGACTTCTACCGGGATGTGAAGCGGCGCCTGGCCCGGTACGGGCGCACCCCGGACGAGCTGAAGATCATGCCCACCGCCGACGCCGTCATCGCCGACACCGACGAGGAGGCCGTCGCGTACGCCGCCGAGGTCAGCCGTGACCTGGTGAGCCCGCAGACCGCGATCGCCCACCTGGAGGCGGTCTGGGGCCGCGACCTGTCGGGGTACGACCCGGACGGGCCGCTGCCCGGCATCGAGCCCGAGGACGACGCCCATCTCCTCAAGGGGCACTCGGTGTTCCGCAAGGGCCGCGCCGAGACGGCCCGGCAGTGGCGGAAGCTCGCCGAGGAACGGAACCTGAGCATCCGCGAACTGGTCATCGAGATCGGTGGCCGCCGAACGTTCGTCGGCAGCCCGCAGACCGTCGCCGACGCCATCGACCACTTCGTGCAGACCGAGGGCGCCGACGGCTTCGTCCTCGTCCCCCATCTCACCCCCGGCGGGCTCGACGACCTGGTGGACCGGGTGGTGCCGCTGCTCCAGGAGAAGGGCGTGTTCCGCGAGGACTACGCGGGAACGACGCTCCGGGACCACCTGGGCCTCAGCACCCCCGACCGCGCCGGACGGCCCGTGGACCGGAGGCCCGCGGACCGGAAGCCCGTGGACCAAAAGCCCCTGGACGACAAGACATCCGTGGACAACGCGAAGGAGGCCCCGTGACCGGCACGACCGGCAGCACCCCGCTCCACCTCGCCGTCGCCCTCGACGGCGCGGGGTGGCACCCGGCCGCCTGGCGAGCCGCGGACGCCCGGCCCGGCGAGCTGCTCACGGCCGCGTACTGGGCCGGCCTGGTCGCCGAGGCCGAGCGCGGACTGCTCGACTTCGTCACCTTCGAGGACGCCCTCGGACTGCAGTCCGCGGCCTTCCACCTGCCGGACGACCGCACCGACCAGGTCAGGGGCAGCGTGGACGCGGTGCTGCTCGCCGCCCACCTCGCCCCCCTCACCCGGCGCATCGGCCTGGTCCCGACGACGAACGTCACGCACACCGAACCGTTCCACCTCGCCATCGGCATCGCCACGCTCGACCACGCGAGCAGGGGCCGGGCCGGCTGGCGCCCGCAGATCTCCTCGCGCGCCGCCGACGCCTCCCACTTCGGCCGCCGCACCACACCTCAGCTCACCGACGACGACGTAGGCGACTCCGAACTGATCGCCGCACGGCTGCGCGAACTCTTCGCCGAGGGCGCCGAGGTGGTGGACGCGGCACGGCGGCTGTGGGACAGCTGGGAGGACGACGCGGAGATACGGGACGCGGCCACCGGCCGCTTCATCGACCGCGCCAAGGTGCACCACATCGACTTCCGGGGAACGCGGTTCGGCGTGAAGGGCCCCTCGATCACGCCGCGGACCCCGCAGGGGCAACCCGTGGTGGTGAGCCTCGCGCACGCCTCCACCCCGTACGAGTTCGCGGCGCTCGGCTCCGACCTCGTCCACATCACCCCGCACGACCGTGCGGGCACCGCGGCGATCCTCGCGCAGGTCGACGAGGCGGTGGAGCGCACCGGCAGGGACATCCGGGACCGGCCCCTGCGGAGGTTCGCGGAGCTCCTCGTCTTCCTGGACGAGGAGCCCGGCGCGGCCGCACACCGCAAGGCCCGCCTGGACGGACTGGCCGGCGCCGAACTCGCCTCCGACGCCGAGATCTTCGCCGGCACGCCCGGAGAGCTCGCGGACCTGCTCCTCGACCGGCGTACCGCCGGCCTCGACGGCTTCCGGCTGCGGCCCGGCACGCTGCCGCACGACCTCACCGCGATCACCCGCGGCCTGGTCCCGGAACTGCAGAGGCGCGGTGTGTTCCGTACGGCCTACGACGCCGCGACCCTGCGCGGCCACCTGGGCCTGCCGCGCCCCACCAGCCGCTACGCGGCGGCGGAACCCCGTCGATGACGGCCGGGCGCGACCGGTCCGCCCCACGGTGTCAGCGGGCCGCCGGGGTGGCGCGCAGGTCGAGGGTCCAGTTCTGGCCGACGAGGTCGTGGCCGAAGCTGTGATGGGGCTCCTCGTCGGTGAGGGTGAAGCCGAGGCCCTGGTAGATCCTGCGGGCGGCCACCAGGACGTCGTTGGTCCACAGCGTCACCTGCCGGTAACCGGCTTCGCGCGCGAAGGCGAGGCACTCCTGGACGAGGCGGGTACCGAGGCCGAGGCCCCTGGCCTTCCGGGTGACCAGCAGGATGCGCAGCTTGGCGACCCCGGGTTCGTCGCCGGCGACGAGGAAGACGCAGCCGGCGCGCTCGCCGTCGACCTCGGCGATCCACGCGGCGTCCTTCGCCGGGTCGTGGCCTGTGCCGTAGTCGGCGACGATCCTGGCGACCAGGGCCTCGAAGTCGGTGTTCCAGCCGAACTGCTGGTCGTAGACCTCACCGTGGGTCATCACCACCCAGCCCAGATCCCCGGGGCGGTCGGCGCGGCGTACGACGACGTGCGGCTGGTGTTCCCGCTGCGACATGGGTATTCCTCTCCTGGCCACCGTGCGACGTCAACGCTACTGACACAACTGTTTCAGTAGAGTTGGGCTACCTCTGGGCCCCAGGAAGCGGCAGTTCCCTCCGCCCGGCAGGCCGAGCTGCTGGAAGCCGCCTACCGGTACGCGCTCGCGCACGGTCTGTCCGACCTGTCCCTGCGCCCGCTCGCCGCGGCTGTCGGCTCCAGCCCCCGCGTCCTGATGTTCCTGTTCGGACACAAGGACGGCCTGGTCAGGGCGCTGCTCGCGCGGGCACGCGCAGACGGGCTGACGGCTCTGGAGCAGCTCGGGGACGCCGACCGGCCCATCGGCCCGGCTCCTGCGGCGGGGCGGATCTGCTCCTGGCTCGCCGCCGGGGAACACCGTCCGCTGCTGCGCTTGTGGGCCGAGGCGTACGCACGGTCCCTCGTCGAGCCCGAGGGCGCGTGGGCCGGCTTCGCCCGCGCCACCGTGAACGACTGGCTCGACGTCCTGGCCGGCTGCCGGCCCGCGTCCGAACGCCACAGCGAGGACGGCGTCACCCGGCGCACCGTGGCCCTGGCCGTGCTCCGCGGCGCGCTGCTCGATCTCCTCGCCACCGACGACGAAGCCCGCACCACCGCCGCCGTCCACCACCGGCTCGCGAACCTGTCCGCCCCGGCGACCGAGTAGGTCCCCGCGTGAAATCCCGCTGGTGGAGCCGGGGTCGCCCTGGCTAGCATCCGATGGTGACGATGCCGGCGGACCAGCCCTTCCACGACGCCGTACGCCGAGCCGACGTCGGCCGGCTGTCCGGACACCTCGACGCGCACGCCTGCCCGCCGGCCGTTCTCGGGCGTCTGGTCCGGCACGAGGACCCCCGTATGCGGTACCTGGGCCTGGTCCTTCTCGCCGAACGAGTCACGTCGGGCCCGGCCGTCGCGCGTCCCGAGACGGCTGCGCTCGCGGCGCTCCTGCCGGTGTCGGTGACCGGGCCGCCGGAGACCGCACTCGTCCTGGCCGGGCTCTACGAACAGCTCGGGCCGTTCCTGGAGGGACGCTCCTGGCCGTCGTGGCGTACGGCCGAGTTGCCGGTGCGCGTGCGGATCGCCTGGCTGCGCGCCGAGCTCCTCAACGACCCCGCGGTCATCCGGAGAGAACCTCCCGGCGAACTGCTCTACCAGGCCGTACGGGAGGCGAGTGCCGCCGGCGCGCACCGGCTCGCGCCCCTCGTGGACGAACTGGCCGACAGCGGTGACCCGGTGCTGCGGTCCGAGGCCCTCCGGCTGGCCCGGCAGGGCCTCCACGCGGGACTGCTGGCCCCCGCCCGGGTCCGCGAAGCCGTCGCCCGCCTGCTCACCGGCGGCGGCGCGGTCGCCGTGTCCGCCCTGGAGGAACTCGCCCAGCCCTGGGCGACGATGGACCCGGTCCCGCCGGGGCGCCTGTCCCCCTTCCTCGCCTCCGGTCCGGCGAGGGAGAGGCCCGGAGTCGCCGACGCAGCCCTCGTGGCCGCCGCCCGCCACGGGCACGGTGGCCTGCTGCGGCAGGTCGTCGGCGATCCGGAACTGCCGCCGGGCCTGCGCCGGAGAGGCATGGAACTGCTCGGTGACCTCGCGGACCGAGGTGACATCGGTGACCTGACGTCCATCGCAGCACAGGACCCGCTGCTGTTCGGCGGGCCCCTGGTGACCTGCCTGCGCGGGCTGCACCGGCGGGGGCACTTCCCGGACGACCTGCACGCCCCGTCCGTGGTCGGCCTGGCTCTCGCAGACCATTCGATTCCGCCCGGCGAGGTCGCGTCGGTCCTCTTCACCTGCCGACAGGTGGTGTTCCGGGCGCTGATGGACGCGGCCGCGGAGGATCCCGGCTGGCCGCGGCGGCTCGACCTGCTGGTCGCCCTGGCCGGGCAGGGGGCGAAGGAGCTCCCGATCGGGGAGGCGATCACACGGTTGCTGCCGCGCGCCACCACGCCGGGGCCGTTCCTGGCCGCGATCCGCGAGCTTCGCCATGCGGACGCCGAGGAGGCCGTGCTCGCCCTGCTCCCGACAGCGCCCGCCGCGGCCCTGGAGGCACTGGAAGCCGTCGGCGGGCAGCGAACGGTGCCGGCGCTGAGGGAAGGGCTCGGCCTGAGCGGACCCGGGAGCTCGGGGGCTGTAGCTCCTGGCAGCGCGGGCGGGATCGCTCCTGGCAGCGCGGGCGTGATCGCCCCCCATCTCCGATCCGTACGAAACCACGCCCTGGAGCTCCTGTGGCATCTCACCGGAGACCCGGCACAGCGGCGCGACCTCCTCGTCCGCCTCGATCCCGCCGACCTGCCGCCTCGCATCGCGAGCGACCTCGGCGGGCCGGACGAGCAGGAATTGGCGCTCCTCAGCTCCCACCCGGACCCGGGCAAGCCGGTCGCGGCCCTGTGCGGACTGGCGGTCCACGGCGGTGCCGGCACCCTTCCGGTCATCGAGGACCTGCTCGGGCGCATCGTGAGCGAACTGGCGGCGGCCTGGGAATCGGGTGCCACGGACCCGGGGCTCGACAGCGGGCACGCGGCCGGCGAACCCGCCGTACCTCAGGAGGTGGTGGACGCCATCCACGCCTTGGGCAGCCGTCTCCACGAGCGGGGGCGGATCAGGCCCTCCTGCCTGCTCGACGCGTCGGACGCACTCACGGCCGGCCATGCACTCGTCGCGACGACGGCGCTGAATCTGCTGGACCGGCCGGGACTGTCCGCCGTTGAGCAGACGATCCTGCTCGAACTGCTGCTCCGAGCCCCCAGCACGCGCACCCGCGCACGGGTGCACCGCATGCTGCGGCACCGCGACGGCCACGTACGCAAGCACGTGATCGCGTTGCTCGCCCGCGATGCCCGGGGGGACGACGCGCAGACGCTGTCGGCGACCTTGATCGCGCTCACCACCGCCCAGGACGTCCGGACCGTCCGGCAGGCACTCCTCGCCCTCGGGCACGCGAGGGCCCGCTGGGCCAGTGGCGCGATCGCGGCCTGTCTCGGCCACCCGAACATGAACATCAAGAAGACCGCCGCCGCGGTCCTGGCCGAGGTCGGCACACCAACGGCCGTGCCCGCACTGCTCTTCCGCCTCGGACACAGCGACAACCCCGGTCTGCGCGCCGCACTCGTCGACGCGCTGCGTGCCGTCCTCGAGGAGGCGTACGCCGCGACCCTGCTGGCCGCCGCCGAGCACAGCGACAGCAGCCGCGCCCGCGAACTGCTGCTGGAAGGACTCGACGGCGCGCTGCCGGTCCGTTCGGTGCTCGCGCTGGACGAACAGGCCTCACCGGTCGTACCGGCCCTGCTCACCCTGGTCGCGGGCGGCACGGTCCGTCTCGCCTCCGGGACGGTGGCGGACCTCTCGGCGTCACTGGCCGAGCACGGCATCACCGCGCCCGCCGTACGCCGGCGGGCAGCGGACGAGGACGGCGGGCCGGACCCCGACGTCACGTGGCTGGTGAGGGAGGGCTGGGATCCGGTGCTCGCGTTGCGCGTCGCCGGGCGGGAGGAGAGTCCGCACCCCGACCGGGTGCGCGGGCTGCGGCCCATGCTGGCGGACTGGCTCCGGCTCGCCGACGCCGAACCCGCCGCCCGGGACCGGGTGGTGCGGTTCACGCTGCGGCTGTGTCCCGCACCGTGGGCGGCGGAGGAGCTGACGGTACTCGCCCGGTTCGCCCAGCTCCTGACCGATGTGCTCGCCGAGTCCTCGGACGAGGTCCGGCACGACCTCATCGCCGTGCTCGAAGCGATCGCACCGAACCTCGGGGCGGTCAGGAAGGCGCTCGTCGCCGACGCCGTACGGGCACTGCCTCCGGCGCCTGCGGGACGCCGGTCCACGCTGACGCTGCTGCGCCGCCTCGACGCTGTGCTGGTCCGCGCCGATCTCGATTCCGCACTCGCCGCGGCCCGGCTCGGGGCCGACCCCTGGCTGGCCGAGGCCGCCGTACTGCGGGAGGCATTCACCGTCCCGGAGCCCACCAAGGGCTCCGTACCGGCCGAGGCCGGAGCGTGGCGGGCCGCACTGGAATCCGCGGTGCGCACACCGGGCGCCCTGGACGAGTTCGGCCGTACGGACGCCACCGGGGTCCGCTCCGGGGACCGTCTGAACGCGCTGATCGAGGTCTATCCCTCGGCCGGACCGGAGGTCCGCGCCGCGCTCGTCGACCGGATGGAAGACGTCCAGCCCCTCGACGCACCCCCGTGGACCATCACCGAGAACGCACACGTGCCCACGCCGGCAGCACGGAACGTCCACGCCGACGATCTCGACCAGCCCCGTTCGGCCGCACTTCGCGAACGTCTGCTGACCATGCTGCGGGGGTCCGCTCCCGATCGGAGAACGACCGCGGCACTGGCACTCCTGAAGTGGCCCGAGCCCGAGGCCCGGCTTTCCGTGCTGCGGGCGTTTCTCCGCGGCCGCGTCGACATACCCGTCGACGCCTGCCTGGCCCGCATGCTCAGCGCCCTCGACGGGACGGAGCTCCGCGCCGACGGCATCCTGCGCGACCGGGTGGCTCTCGCGGCCCTGCGACTCGACCCCGAGGAACTCGGTCCGCTGGTGCCGCTGCTGCTCGAATGGTGGGAGGACGACCGGACGACGGCCGCGGCAGAACAGGCGCTGCTCACGGTCCCGGCCGATGCCCTGGCGGAACACCTCGGCGACCGCCTGGGCCGTGGGGCCTGGGGGTACCTCGACCTGCTCGTCGGCCGTCCGCTGCTGCGCACGTCCGCGCTGGTCACGGTCTGCCGACGGCTGCGCGCGGAGGGACGTGACGACCTCGCGGACAGGATGCGCCTCGTCGGGGGCCCGCTGCGCGGACCCGACGCCGCCCGACAGGACGCGGCCGCACTGGAGGCGCTGCGCGTTCGCGCGCCGCACGCCGTGCCCGCCGAAGTCCGCCCATCCCGGCAGGAGTTGCTGGACCAGGCCCGTACCGACGATCCGGACCGCGTACGCCGGGCACTCACCCGGCTGGCCGAGCTGTACCCGGGCCCGGACACGGTCGGGGACCCCGAGCTGCGGGACCTCATCGGTGAGTTGCTGCACCACCCCAGGACGAAGGTCCGCCTGCACGCCCACCGGGCCTCGCGGGCGATGCTGGACCGGCAGACCTACCTGCGGCACACCGAGGTCCTGCTCGACGACCCCCGGCACGACGTCGTCCGGACGGCGGTCCGCGCCCTCTGCCACGCCTCCTGGACGCCCGCGGTCCCTGCGGTGACCGGCCTGCTCGCGCACGCACACCCGGTGGTCCGCAGGGCCGCGGCCGAGGGACTCGTCGGGATGGGCGCCTTGGCGGTCCCCGCTCTCCGGCGTGCCGCCGACCACGCCCGTCCCGACAGGCGGTCGCTCTACACGGACGTCCTCGACCGGATCACAGCCTCCCAGGAGTGACCGTCGCTACTTCGCAGGGGTTCAGGTTCGCCGATGGTCCAGGAACTCCGCTCCGAAGCCGGCCACGACGAGCAGGCATCCCAGCCAGAAGAGGGACATGCTCTCGCGCTCCACCCCGCCGAACAGGATGGCCGCCAGGCCGACGGACGGCAGAACGACCCCGGCGGCCGCCCACCAACGGCCCTTCAGGGCGAAGTTGACCGCGGAGGCCGAACTGAGCACGAAGAGCACCGTCATCACAACCAAGGCTATGCGCATGCCGGCAGTCTGCCGGGTCGCCGGCCGCCTGCGCCGATCGGGGCGGCGGCCGGGTGCCGCCGCCCCGCTGGTGCGGTGTCACGGGTGTGCTCTACGGAACTGTCAGCCTGCGCTGCAGGAGGCCGTCGGCCAGGTCCAGGATCCGTTGGCCTGGAGGGTGACCCCGAAGTTGTTGCCGCTGCCGTTGGATTTGGCTGTCAGTACCTGGGCGCTCGGGTAACTGGCGGTCGTGTTCCAGGTGGAGAGGACCTTCTGGGGGGACGGGACGTTCATCGTCACGGTCCAGTTGCTGGAGCCGGAGACCGCGACGTTGAGGTTGTACCGGTCGCTCCACTTGTCGCCTGCGGACAGGGTGGCGGTGCAGCCGCCACCGCCACCGCCACCACCACCACCGCCGCCGCCGCCGCCGCCGCCGCCGGAGGAGCTGCCCAGCGTGATGTTGGAGTTCCCGCTGCTCTGGTAGCCCTCGGTGGCCATGATCATGTAGTTGAAGGTGCCCAGGTTCATGCCCTTCTGGGCCCAGGCGTCGAAGTGGTTACCGGTCGTGATGGTTCCGCCGGTCCTCTTCGCCTGTCTGACGCTCCAGAACTGCTTGAACGTCTTGGTGCCTTCGATGGAGGGGGCGTTGGTCCGCGTCGTCTCGTAGATGTCGTACGTTCCGCCGTCGCTGGAGACCGTGCCCTTGAACGTTCCCGTGGGCCGGTAGGTGCCCCAGTTGTCGACGATGTAGTACTCGACGAGCGGGTTCGTCGACCAGCCGTAGAGCGTCAGGTACGCGTTGCCGGACGGGTTGAAGGTGCCCGAGTAGGTCACGCTCCGGCGTCCGCCGGTGCTCCAGCCCTTACCGGCCACGAAGTTCCCGGTGTTGCTCCATGACGTGCCGTAGGTGCCGCCCGATCCCAGGTTCATCGAGACCGTGCCGGCGCTGTCGGTCCAGAACGAGTAGTAGTAGCCGTTGTTGGTTCCGGTCTGGTTCGAGTTGATGACCGTGTCGGCACTGGCGGTGCCGGGCAGCGCAATTGCGGCCACGCAGGCCATCGCCACGGCGAAGGCACTGCGGATGAACAGCCTGAAGCGGCCGAATGACCTGGTGCGGCCGAATGACCTCGTGCGGCCGCTTGCACGGCTCGTCGCACGTGCGGGTGCGTCGTTCATGTGCGTACTTCCTCCTCGTCCTCGTAAGGCCGTTGGGGCCGGGCAGCGCGACACGCCTCGCGGAGATGCCGGTGAACGGGCGGTGGCGGCGCGTGCGCGTCGGTGTGGCGCGGTCCGGCCGAACTCGGGGCCGTTCGTGGTGTGTTCGGCGGCCCGGCCCCACTGACGGGTCGTGGTGGACCCGGATCGACAGCGATGGAGCTCTGCCGACGGCGCTCAGTGTTGATCTGACCTCGTCAACTGTCAATAGTTTCGGCATGAGTTACGAAACAGTCGATCGACAGAGGGCTATGTATGGCGCTCGTATTGCCTGCTCATAGGCACAATCATCTTCACCGATTTAACGATGGTCACGTAGGGCGCAATTGCTGGATCAGAATCAAAGATCTTCGTGACCGAAAGTTTCGAAAGCTTTCGGAATGCGTTGCGCGGAGAAGCGTGCACACGCCGGGCGGGTGACAGGAATGACAGGAACCACGGTCACCGCCGGTGATGCCGCGCCCGGAAAACCACTCGCTCGGGCCGCGCCGTGGAGGAGACCATGGGTCCATGGCCTTTTCCGGACCTCCGCCCTCCCCCGTGCGGGTACCTGCGCGAATCGCCGAACTGGCCGGGAACCAGCCCCTGCTGCCTGTGTGGCAGAACGAGTTGGGCGGACTGACCTTCCGTATCGGCAACGGGGACGGCCGGCTCTTCGCCAAGTGGGCCCCGGCGGGCTCCGGGCTGGACCTGACCGCCGAGGCGGACCGTCTGCGGTGGGCCCGCCGTTTCACGCCCGTGCCCCTCGTACGCGAGTACGGAGCGGACCGGGACGGAGCCTGGCTCGTCACCCACGGGCTTCCCGGCGAGAACGCCGTCGCTCCCCCATGGCAGGCGGATCCCGGCACGGCCGTGCGCGCGCTGGGTACGGGGCTGCGGGCCCTGCACGAGCGGCTGCCCGTGGCCGACTGCCCCTTCGGCTGGTCCGTCGAGGACCGCCTGACGCGCGCCCGCCGCGCAGGCATCCAGGTGCCCTCGGACCTGTCCGTGCCCCCGCCCACCGACCGCCTCGTCGTGTGCCACGGCGACCCGTGCGCACCGAACACGCTGCTCCACGAGGACGGCACCTGGTCCGGCCACGTGGACATGGGGGCCCTCGGTGTCGCCGACCGCTGGGCGGACCTGGCCGTTGCCACGATGAACACCGAGCGCAACTACGGCCCCGGCTGGGAGGACGCCCTCCTCGACGCCTACGGAATCGGCCCCGACCCGCACCGGACCGAGTTCTACCGCCGTCTCTGGTCCGCGACGTGAGCGCCCCCGGACGGCGGTGCCGCGGCTTCCGTGGCTGATTCGAGCCCGTCTGCATGCAGGGCACAGGGACCGATGCGGCGTGCCAGGGTGCCGGGTGAAGTCCGACTCCGCCACGGCTGCCCCCGCATCGCCGGGCACCCGGACGGCCCACATCCCCCGGGCACGGCGCCTGCCGCGCCCCCAGGATGAACCCAGTGCCAACCCTTGGAGGCCCGCGTGACCAGCGTCGACGTCATCCCCGACTTCGAGGACCGAACCGACTTCGAGGACGCCGATCGCGGGCTGGTCGCACCCCCCGCAGCCGGGACGATCACGGCTGCCGACGGCAGAGTGGTCTGGAGCTTCGACGACACGGCCTTCCTGGACGGCGACTGCCCCGGTACGGCGAATTCCAGCCTGTGGCGGCAGTCCCAGCTGTGCGCCCGCGCCGGCCTCTACGAGGTGACCGACGGGGTGTACCAGGTCCGCGGATTCGACCTGTCGAACATGACGCTCATCGAGGGCGACCGCGGCGTGATCGTCGTGGACCCGCTGGTGTCCGAGGAGACGGCAGCCGCCGCGCTCGCCCTCTACCGGGAGCACCGCGGTGAACGGCCCGTCACCGCCGTCCTGTTCACGCACTCCCACCTCGACCACTTCGGCGGCGTCCACGGCGTCACGCGCGCCGGTGAGGACGTCCCCGTGGTGGCTCCCGAGGGCTTCATGGAGAGCTCCGTCGCGGAGAACGTCTACGCCGGGACGGCCATGCTGCGACGCGGTGCCTACTACGCGGGCTCCAACCTCGACCGCGACCCCGAGGGCCTGATCGGCATGGGCCTCGGCTTCACCGCGTCCGCCGGCCTGCCGGGGCTCCTCGCGCCCACGATCGAGATCAAGCACACCGGCCAGGAGCTGACCCTCGACGGGGTCCTCCTCCGCTTCCAGATGACTCCGGGCACGGAGGCACCCTCGGAGATGAACTTCCTCCTCCCCGAGCGGCATGCCCTGTGCATGGCGGAGAACGCGACCCACAACCTCCACAACATTCTGACCTTGCGCGGTGCACTCGTGCGTGACGCCCGCATCTGGTCCCGCTACCTCAACGAGGCCCGAGAGCTGTTCGCGCACGACGCCGACGTGCTCTTCGCCTCCCACCACTGGCCCACCTGGGGCAAGGAGCGCATCCGGACCTTCCTCGCCGAGCAGCGCGATCTGTACGGATATCTGCACGACCAGACGCTGCGCCTCGCCAACCAGGGGTACACCGGCACCGAGATCGCCGAGGTACTCGAACTCCCGCCGGTGCTGGCGCGCGCCTGGCACGCCCGCGGTTACTACGGCTCCGTCAACCACAACGTCAAGGCCGTCTTCCAGCGCTACATGGGCTGGTACGACGGGCATCCCTCATCCCTCTGGGAGCACCCGCCCACCGAGAGCGCCCAGCGGTACGTGGACTGCATCGGCGGTCTCGAAGCGGTGCTCGACAAAGGACGCGCGTACATGGCGGAGGGCGACCTGCGCTTCGCCGCCCAGCTGCTCAAGCACGCCGTGTTCGCGGCTCCGGACAGCACCGACGCCAAGGACCTCCTGGCACAGGTCTACGAGCAGCTCGCGTACGGCGCCGAGTGTGCGACCTGGCGCAACTGCTACCTCACGGGGGCCGCCGAACTGCGCCACGGCATCACACCGACCGCCGTCACGGCCGGCACCATGGCCACCGCCCTGTCCGTGGAACAGCTCTTCGACTCCCTCGCCGTCCGGGTCAACGGCCCCGAGGCGTGGGACCACTCCTTCACGGTGCACTGGCAGCTCACCGACCTCGGTGAGGCGTACCGCATGACCCTGCACAACGGTGTCCTGATCCACTCCCGCACCTCGCAGCCCGGCGACGGCGCGGATCTCGCCCTCACCCTCACCAAGCCCCAGCTCATGCGGCTCCTCGGCGGCACGGGGCTCGACGGAATCGAGCACACCGGCGACCCCGGTGTGCTCGGGACCATTCTCTCCGTCCTGGACGATCCCGACCCCGACTTCGCCGTCGTCACGCCCTGAGGGGCCGGGTCCGGACCGCCGCCCGCCGTCGGCCCCCGAGAGGGCTCAGCGCAGCAGGCGGAGGGGGACGGCCCGGGCCATCGCCTCGGCTCCGGCGTCGTCGGGGTGCAGGTGGTCGCCGCTGTCGTAGCGCGCCAGGAGGCGTTCCGGGTCTGCCGGGTCGCGCAGCGCCCTGTCGAAGTCGATCACCGCGTCGTACGCACCGCTCGTACGGATCCAGTGGTTCACGGCCTGCCGGGCTGCCTCGTTCTGCGGGGTGTGGAAGCCGAGGGTGTCGTCCTTGAACGGCAGGATCGTGCCGCCGTACGCCTTGAGGCCGCGGTCGTGCGCGCGGGCGATGATCTGGCGGTGGGCGTCGACGATGTCGGCCGCGGTGACCCTCTCGGACTCCGGTGCCACCGTTCCGGGATGGCCGAGGTCGTTCACGCCGAGGAGCACGACGAGGTACTCGGCTCCGGGCTGGGAGGCGACGTCGCGGTCGAAGCGGCGCAGTGCGCTCCGGCCGAAGTACGCCGCGAAGTTCTCCGCCTCGGATCCGGCCGGGGGGTTGGGGTCGTGCAGGAGGCGGTTGCCGCTGATGCCCTGGTTGAGCACGCCCACGGCATGCGGACCGAATGCGGCATTCAGTCGCCGGGCCAGGAAGTCGGGCCAGCGGTGGTCGGCGTCCACGCCGGTCCCGGCGCCGTCCGTGATGGAGTCGCCGAACGCGACGACGGCCGCGGAGCGCGCGGAGCGGCCGGTGCTCACGCTCACTCCGGTCAGGAAGTACCAGCGGTCGGTGGTGGTGGTCGCTTCGATGTCGCCGCGCCCTGTGACGTTTCCGGTGGCGACGTAGGTGTGCTGCAGGGCGAACGCGTGGAGCGTCGAGCCCTGCGTGTGTTCGGGCAGGTGGATGCTCACCACCAGATCGGAGCCGGCGGGCACCCGCAGGGAGACCGGGTCGCTGAGCGCGGGGGCGCCGGCGGGGATCGTCACGGAGGCACGGCCGCCGAAGGTGAGCGGTCGGTCGGTGCGCGGGTCGGTGCGGGAGGCCGGTCCGTCGACGGCCCGGCGGGCGACGTGCGCCTCACCGATGACCAGGGGCCGACTGCCGAACTCGTTCGAGAATCGGATCCGCACCCGGTCGCCGCCGATGCTGGTGCGGACGGTCTGCCGGATGGTCTCGTCCTGGAACGCCGTGGTGTCCGATGCCGGGGTCTCCGTGGGCGTGGTGGCCCAGGTGCCGGTCCATGCGGCGTCGGCGGCCCGGTGGGACACGTGCCGGACGGAGGGTTCGGCGGACGTGGCCGGCGTCGTGGCCAGGAGCAGGGCTCCCGTGAGTACGGCCACCAGGTGGCGGCCCGCACGCCGGGCGCCGGGCCCTGCGGATTGTGGTCTCATACGGATCTCCTGAAGGGGTGTGAGGAGGCGCGGCGAGCGGCTCGGAGCCGCGTCAGGCTCTGCGGGCGGGCTGGTCGAAGCGCCAGTGGGCCGCCCGTAGCGCGGGAACGATCCGGTCGACGGCCTCGACGGTCTGGCCGCGGTCGCCGCCACCGTCGTGGAGCAGCACCACCGCCCCGGGGGTGACGCCCTCCTCGATGCGGCGGACCAGTTCGTCGGTGCCCGGCGGCTCCCAGTCCCCGATCGCCAGCCGCCACCCCAGGGGCTGCATTCCCAGGCCGGCCGCCACCTGCGGGGTCTGCCCCCAACTGCCGTACGGGGCACGGAAGTAGGGGATGCGTGCACCGGGTGCGGCGCGGCGGATCTCGGCGTTGGTCCGCTTCAGGTCCGCGCGGATGTCCGCGGCCTGCCAGACCGCCATGTCGTCGTGGCGCATCGTGTGGTTGCACAGCGTGTGGCCGCCCGCGACGATCGCCCGCACCAGTTCGGGGTGCTCCTTCACGTGGTCGCCCCACAGGCAGAACACCGCCTTGACGTGGCGCTTGCGCAGCACTTCCAGCAGCCGCGGGGTGTCGGTGGGGTTCGGTCCGTCGTCGAACGTCAGGGCGACGGCCCTGCCGCCGTGCCGGGTGGAGTCGACGATCCCGGTGCCCGCCTGCTGCCCGGCGTGCGCCGGTCCCGTTGCGGTGAGGGCGGCCAGGCACAGCCCCCCGGAGAGCAGCAGGGGCGTCACACGGCGGCGCAGGCGGATGCGGGCACGGGCACGGGTACGGGTACGGGTACGGAAAGTGGTCAAGGCTGGTCCCTCTCGGAGGCGTTACGCATCGCGGGACGCGAAAGTTTCGGGCAGTTCCGCGATCGGGCGAGCAGACGGTAGAGAAGCCGCCCGGTCGTCGTCAAGAAGGCCCAATTCCCCGAACGTGCGCGCCTTTTCGCTGGTCAAGGCCGGTAATCACGGTCGTTCGAGCACCCTCGGGGCCGAATACGGCGTGAAAGACGTACAGGTGTCGGACGAGTGCGGCCATTGACCCGACACATGTCGGATGACCTGGGGGAACGCCCCGTGACACCGTCTCACTCACGACGCCGCCGTCCGCGGCCTGGACCGGAGGAGGGGCATGCTCTCGCACCACCGTTTCGATCCGGAACTGCTCGCCGCGCTCACGATGATGCCCGAGGTCGACATCACGGACGTGGGCGCCGCCAGGGCCGCACAGGCCCGGCAGCTGACCGCGTCCCTCGTGTCGGCCGACACCGCGGGGGTGGACGTCCGGGAGATCACCGTCCCCGGCCCGGACCGTGCGCCGGACGTCGCGCTGCGGCTGTACCGGCCCCGGTCCGCCCAGGGGCCGCTGCCCGCCGTCTACAGCATCCACGGCGGAGGCTTCGTCCTGGGCTCGCCGGACGTCGACCACGACTGGAATCTGCTGCTCTGCCGGGAACTGTCGGCACTCGTGGTCTCCGTCGACTACCGGCTCGCCCCCGAGCACCCCTTCCCCGCAGCGCTGGAGGACTGCTACGCCGGACTGGCCGGGCTCGCGGCGAACGCCGTGGAGCTGGGCGTCCGGACCGGCCGGATCGCCCTGTGGGGCGACAGCGCCGGAGCGGGTCTCGCCGCCGCCCTCGCCCTGCTCGCCCGGGACCGCCGGGGGCCCGCCATCTGCTTCCAGCACCTGTGCAGCCCCGCGCTCGACGACCGGCTGGAGACGTCGAGCGCACGGCAGTTCACCGACACCCCCGTATGGAACCGGCGCAGCGCCCACCTGAGCTGGGAGGCCTACCTGGGGGAAGGGGTACGGGGCACGGCCGGCGTCTCCCCGTACGCGGCCCCGGCACGGGCCGGGGCCGCCGCACTGTCCGGGCTGCCGCCCGCCTATGTGTCGGTGATGGAGTTCGACCCGCTGCGGGACGAGGGCGCCGACTACGCCCGCGCGCTGCGGGCCGCCGGCGTGCCCGCGGAGCTGCGGCTGTTCCCCGGCACCTTCCACGGCGCATGGGCCGTGGAGCACGCCGCCGTCATACGGAACGCGACCGCCGAGGCGGTCGCGGCGCTCCGCACGGCGCTGGGGCGGTAGGCCGGTGCGCGCTCATCCGTCCGCGACGTCACTGTCCTCGCCGTCGCCGCCGTCAGCCGCCCGCGCCAGCCGCCACGCGTACAAGGCGAGTTGGGCGCCGAACCGGTCCTGCGGGTCGCGCAGCCGGAGACCGAGTTCCTTCTCGACGTGGGCCAGCCGAGCGGCCACCGAGCTGTGGTGCAGGTGGAGTTCCACGGCGGCCTGCCGCAGCGAACCCGTACGGCAGAAAGCGGCCAGCGCCGCCAGGAGGTCGCCGCCCTGTCCCGCCCCCTCGCCGCAGGCCAGCTTCGTCAGCCGCCGCACGTCCTCCTGGGCACGCAGCCGCTCCACCGGGATGTCCGCCAGGAGCGCCACCGGGCCGAGTTCACCATGGTCCGCCACCGACTCCTCGGGGGTGCCCGCCACGGTGAACCGCAGGGCGGAACGTGCCTGTTCCCACGAGAGCCGTGCGTCCAGCGGGGCGGCGGACCCGCCGACCCCCACCCGTACCGCGTGCGCGGGGAGGTGGGCCGTCCCCCGCTCACGGCCCCGTTCGTGCAGGGCCGACCGCAGTTCCGCAGTCGTCGACGCCGTACGGGAACGGGGCCCGGCCGCGTCCGGACCCTGCACCAGCACCGCCCCCAGCGCACCGGCCCTCGCCACCCGGACCGTGCCCCGCACAGCACCCCGCCCCAGCAGCGCCACCGCCTCCAGCCCGGCGTCCGTCCCCGGCCGGCCGGTCATCGCGACCACTCTGAGCGGCACATCGGGGGCGAGGCCCAGCAGCCGCAGCGCGCGGATCCGGTCCGTGGCGTCCTCGCGCCCGGACAGCACCAGTTCCACCAGGGCCGGATCGGCCGCGGTGGGCACCCGGGGCTGCCAGGGGCGGCCCGCGAGCACCCGGGCGGTGATGGCCATCCACTCCAGGACCAGCTCGTCGAACGGCCCCGGCGCACCGGGCCGTTCCAGCCAGACACCCCCGGCCGGCTCCAGCTCCACCCGGCCGGAGACCCGCGCGGGTGCGCCCGGCAGGGCGAGACCGTCCGGACCGAACCGTGCCGCCCGCCCGTCGGGCAGCTCGAGGCCCGCCGCACAGCCCGCCAGGCCCGCGGTCGACCGCGTCAGGGACACCGGATCCGGGCCGCCGCCGAGCAGTGCCTCGAAGTGGGCGATCACGCGCACGGCGGTGGCGGCGTCCGCGTCCAGCGCCGACAGCCGCAGCAACAGTCCCTTCACAGCAGTCCCTTCACAACAGGCAGTTTAGAAAGGACAGTTACATGACCGACAGATCCCTGCACGCGCCGGTGGCCGGAAGGCGACCGGTGAGAGCGCTGCTGACAGCCCTCCTCGCGGGCGTCCTCCCCCTCGTCTCGGCGCTCCTCCTCGCCGTCGCGCCCCCGGCGTCCGCCGCTTCGCTGACCGAGGTGACCGACTTCGGCAGCAACCCGAGCAGTCTGAAGATGCACCTGTACGTGCCGGACACCGTCCAGCAGCGGCCGGCCGTCCTGGTGGCGGTGCACTACTGCACAGGATCGGGCCCCGCGTTCTACTCGGGCACGGAGTTCGCCTCGCTCGCCGACCGGTACGGGTTCATCGTCGTGTACCCCTCGGCGACCAGGAGCGGCAACTGCTTCGACGTCTCCTCGCCGCAGGCCCTCAGACGTGACGGGGGCAGCGACCCCGTGGGCATCAGGTCCATGGTCACGTACGTCCAGCAACAGTACGGCGCCGACTCCGGGCGGATCTTCGTCACAGGAGCCTCCTCGGGTGCCATGATGACCAACGTCCTGCTGGGCAACTACCCCGACGTCTTCAAGGCCGGGGCCGCCTTCATGGGCGTACCGCACTCCTGCTTCGCCACCACCGACGGATCGGGCTGGAACAGCGCCTGCGCCAACGGCACGGTCGACAGGACGCCGCAGGCATGGGGCGACCTGGTCCGCGCGGCGTATCCCGGGTACAGCGGTGCCCGGCCCCGGATGCAGATCTGGCACGGCACCGAGGACAGCACACTGCGCTACCCGAACTTCGACGAGCAGATCGACCAGTGGACCCATGTCCACGGCGTGAGCCGCACCCCCGCGGCCACCGACACCCCGCAGTCCGGCTGGACCCGCACCCGTTACGGCGCCACCGGCAACCAGGCCCCCGTGGAGGCCATCAGCATCCAGGGTGTCGGCCACTCCCTGCCGACCGGCGGCATGGCGGCGCGGGCCCTGACGTTCTTCGGCCTGGACGGCACCACGACCACCCCGCCCGACCCGGGTCCGGACCCGGAGCCGGGTGCCTGCCGGGTGGGGTACACGACCAGCGCCTGGAACACCGGCCTGACCGCGACCCTCACCCTCACCAACACCTCCGCCGCGGCGATCGGCAGCTGGTCGCTCGCCTTCACCCTGCCCGCGGGCCAGACCATCACCTCCGGCTGGGGAGCGACGTACAGCCCCGGCAGCGGTGCCGTGACAGCCAGGAACGTCGCGTACAACGGCACCATCGCCCCCGGAGCCTCGGTCCAGTTCGGCCTCCAGGCGAGCCACACGGGTAACACCGGGCAGCCCGCTTCCTTCACGCTGAACGGATCCGTCTGCTCCAGAGCCTGACAGCGCCCCGGTCCCGGCAGGACGTCCCCGCTGCCGGGACCGGGCATCCCCGCGCGCCGGCGGGCCCCGGCCCCGTTGCGCTACTCTCGAAGAGTCCTGTCGTCTCCGATAGAGGTGGACGTTGCGCATCTGAGGTTCGCGATCATCGCGCGGTACGGCACTTGCCGTAGCCCTGTCACGCTGCCGTCGGCTTTCCTGCCGCCCCGTGACCCCGCGTGGATGCGACCTCGGTGCATGAGCCGTCCCCCGCGCTCCGGAGGACCGCACCCCTTTTCCCATGGCCCGGTCGCCGCGTGGTGCTCGCATACGAAGCCCCTGTTCCTGTGCTTGCGACTGCGAGGATCACCATGTCCCACCCCCTCACGACCACGGCTTCCCTGACCTGCTCCGCCCTGTCCTTCCGCTGGCCGGACGGCACGGAGGTCTTCGACGGGCTCTCCCTCGGCATCGGCCGGGGACGCACCGGCCTCGTCGGCGGCAACGGCTCCGGCAAGTCCACCCTGCTGCGTCTGCTGGCCGGCCGGCTGCGCCCCGCCCAGGGTTCGGTGACGGTGGGGGGCAGCCTCGCCTACCTTCCGCAGAACCTCACCCTCGACACCGGACTGCGCGTGGATGCGGCCCTCGGCATCGCCGAGCGGCGCACGGCGCTGCGCGCCATCGAGTCCGGCGACGTCGCCGACGAGCACTTCGAGGCGGTCGGCGACGACTGGGACGTCGAGGAAAGGGCCCTGGCGACCCTGGGCTCGCTCGGACTCGGCGGCATCGACCTCGACCGCACGGTCGGGGAGCTGTCCGGCGGCGAGACCGTACTGCTGCGCCTGGCGGCCCTGCTGCTGGAGCGCCCCGACGTGCTGCTGCTCGACGAACCGACCAACAACCTCGACCTGTTCGCGCGCCGCAGGCTCTACGAAGCCGTCGAGTCCTGGCGCTCCGGCGTGCTCGTCGTGGTCAGCCACGACCGCGACCTGCTGGAGCGCGTCGACCGCATCGCCGAGCTGCGGTCCGGATCCGTGACCTGGTACGGAGGCGGCTGGTCCGACTACGAGGAGGCGGTGGCCACCCAGCAGGAAGCGGCGGGACGCATGCTGCGGTCCGCCGAGTCGGACGTGCGCCGTCAGAAGCGCGAGCTGGAGGAGACCCGGATCAAGGTGGCCCGCCGACAGCGCCACAACAAGAAGATGGACGCCGAGCGGCGGGCCCCGCGCATCGTCGCCGGGGCACACAAGCGGTCCGCGCAGGAATCGGCGGGCAAGCTGCGCGGCCTCCACGAGGACCGCCTGCAGGAGGCGCGCGAACGGCTCGACGACGCCGCGGACGCGATCCGCGACGACGCCGAGATCCGGGTGAGCCTTCCCCACACCGCCGTCCCCGCGGGACGCACCGTCCTGAGCGTGCACGGGCTGCATCCGCGGTTCGGCACGCTGCGCGACGGCGAGCTCCAGGTGAAGGGTCCCGAACGCATCGCCCTGGTCGGACGCAACGGCGCGGGCAAGACGACGCTGCTGCGGACCCTCACCGGGGAGCTCGCGCCGCTGTCGGGCGAGGCCAGGACCTTCGTACCGCTGCGCTTCCTGCCCCAGCGCCTCGATGTGCTGGACGAGGAGCTGAGCGTCGCGGCGAACGTGGCCCGGCTGGCTCCTGGGATCACCGACAACCACATCCGCGCCCAGCTCGCACGGTTCCTCTTCAAGGGGGCGCGTGCCGAACAGCCGGCGGGCACCCTCTCGGGCGGCGAACGCTTCCGTGCCGCCCTCGCGGCGACGATGCTCGCCTCGCCCGCCCCTCAGCTGCTGATGCTCGACGAGCCGACCAACAACCTGGACATGGCGAGCGTGCGGCAGCTGGCCGGCGCGCTCGACGCGTACGAGGGAGCGCTCGTGATCGCCGGCCACGATCTGCCCTTCCTGGAATCGGTCGGCATCACCCGCTGGCTGCTCGTCGGGGAAGAGCTCCAGGAGATGACGGCGGAGGAGGTGCGCGACCTGCTCGCAGCTCCGGGGACCGGCTGAGCGGGACCCCGCAGGGGAGCGCCCGACCGGGTGGCGGTGGTGTACTGGGAGGAGCGGACCGTGGACCGCGGTCCGCTCCGGCACCTGCCGACAACCGATCCGGATCTCCCCATGCACAGTCTCCGAAGAGTCCCCCGGGCGCTCGCGGGCGCGATCATCGTGGCGCTGGCCGCAGGCTGCTCGGCAGCGACGGCCGGGCAGGCCACGGCACCGGCCCCCGTCGTGGCCGCAGCACCGGCCGCACCGGCACAGGCACCAGCCGCGCCGGCACCGGCCGCGACCCCGGCACAGCCACCGGCCGACCGGACCGATCCGCGGACCGAGACCGCGACGCTCTCGATCCCGTCGATCGGCCTCACCGACCTGCGCGTGGTTCCGTACGAGGGGACGACGGACGACTGGCCGGGGACCCGCATCCAGAACCGCGGTGTCGCGGCCAGCCCGTACGGCAAGGACGGCGGCGTGGGCCCGGGTGAGGTCGGCAACTATCTCGTGACGGCCCACCGGCTCTCCGCGGGCGGACCGCTGCGTGAGCTCCCGTCCGTGGGCGAGGGCGACTCCGTCTTCGTCACGGAGGACGGCACGGTGTACGAGTACCGGATCACCGAGTCCAGGACGACCTCCTTCCGGTCCGAGCGCTCCCTCGCCGAGCAGCGCGCCGAGGTCCCCGGCTCTCCGGGGGAGAACCCGACCAAGGCGATGATCACGCTCTCCACCTGCGCCACGCCCGAGGACAACGCGGCGGGCAACTTCTGGCGGGACGACAGGGACAATCCGGAACACCGCATCGACAGGATCGGCGTACTGGTGGCTTCGCGGCCGTCGTGACGCCTCACAGGAGCGAGGCCCTCATGCCGAAGACCAGGAGTCTGCTGGACGCGCTCCCGTCCGAGGGCCGGGCCCGCCTGCTCGCCGAGGCGTCGCACGAGGTTCCGCTGGTGCGGGACGCGCGCGTCTTCGAGGAGGGCCGGCGTGCCGACCGCTTCTGGATCATCCGGTCCGGCCGGGTCGAGGTCGACCTCCGGGTACCCGGGCGGCGTGCGGCGGTCGTCGAGACGCTGGGCAGGGACGAGCTCCTCGGCTGGTCGTGGCTCTTTCCTCCCCATGTGTGGCACCTGGGCGCGCATGTCGTGCACGCGGGACGGGCGGTGGAGTTCGACGCGGCGGCCGTCCGTGCCCTGTGCGAGGACGATGCGGAGCTGGGCCGTGCGGTGTACAAGTACGTCGCCGAGGCGGTCGCTGAGCGGCTGTACGGAACGCGCACACGACTGATTCAGCTGTACGGGCCTCAGAACGGGGCAGCAACCTCGGAAGATTGAAGTAAAAACCATGGAAAAGTTTCGACTTGTCCGGTGTAGGACTACCGTAAAAGCATGGCCAGAATCGAGCGTAAGCACGAACGACAGGCGGAGCACGCATGTCCGGCCTGCAAGGACCACGTCGAGACCGAGCTGAAGCGGCACAAGACCCTCGGAATCTTCGTCCCCGTATGGGGTCCGGGTCCGTGCCGGAATCCCGAGTGCACGGCGTACGTGGCCGAGGCGGAGGAGACCGGGGCACCGAGGTCCGGTAGGGCCGCCCGCAACCACGGGGACACTGCCGTCGCCGACCGATGACCGGCACCACAAGCCGGGCCTGCCTGGCTCAGATGGTCAGCCGGAGACGCTGACCCGGGTAGATGAGGTCCGGTCCCGCGTCCAGCATGTCGCTGTTGATCACGTACAGCGCTTCCGTGCCACCGGGTACGTCCGCACGCTCGGCGATCACGGACAGACAGTCTCCCGGCTGGACGACGTAGGTCCGCTTCCCGGCGAGTTCGTGGGAGTCGACGGCTTCCGCGGCCTCGGAGGCTTCGACGGCTCCACCGGTTTCACGGGCTTCGGACGCCTTGGGGGAATGACCCTGCGAGTTGCTCGAACTTCCGCTCGACTGCCGGCGGTTCGGGGTGACCGGTGCCGCCTCGTGCCGCTGGGCGGTGCTGCCGGACTGCGGAGTCGACGTCCGGTTGGCGCCGAGGCGTCCGCAGGTGGGCCAGGCGGACAGTCCCTGCGAACGGGCGACGCGTTCACCGACGGCGATCTGTTCGGACCGGGTGGCGAGGTCGGCGCGCGGTGCGTACTGCCCGCCGCCGTGCGCCCGCCAGGTCGAGGGGGCGAACTGCAGGCCTCCGTGGTAGCCGTTGCCGGTGTTGATGTTCCAGCGGCCGTTGCTCTCGCACTCGGCGATGCGGTCCCAGTCGGTGCCCGTGACGAAGGCCGGAGCGGCGGCAGTCTGCACGGTGGCTGCCCGGGCGGTGACCGCCTGAGCCGGGGCCACCTGGGCCGGGGCGACCCGGGCCGGGGTGTCCGCGGCGCTGCGACCTGCCAGACCCAGCACGCTCAGCAGGATCAGCAGAAGGGCGAGCGCCGATTCGACGGGCCGCTTGGCGAGGGGTGATGCCGGCATGACGGTATTCCTCCGCTGTGCTCCGAAAGCTTTCAAGGGCACGTACAGATAAGCCGCCGATATGCTTTTTGATGGGCTTTGACGCGTTCAACGCCCGCACATTCACTCGGGTGGAGGCTTTCGCATGGCACTGTTCGGCAACGCTCACACGGTCGACCCGGCCGCAGCACAGCGGGACTACGCACGGCTGCTCGGCCAGGGCGAGCAGGTACACGCCGCGTACCTGCTGATCCGCGACACGATCCTGTTCACCGACCGCAGGCTGGTCCTCGTCGACAAGCAGGGGATCACGGGCAAGAAGGTCGAGTACCACTCCGTCCCGTACCGCAGCATCACGCACTTCGCGGTGGAGACGGCCGGCACGTTCGACCTCGACGCCGAGCTCAAGATCTGGGTCTCCGGCACCTCCGTGCCGATCCAGAAGACCTTCACCAAGGGCGTCGACATCTACGAGGTGCAGGCGATCCTGACGCAGTTCGTGGCGCGCTAGGGTCTTTCGTTCGGATCGGGCCGGAACGGGGTGCGGGGGCCGGGCGTTATGCGTACGGCGCCCGCAGCCTGGCCATCTCCTCGCGGATCGCGGGCAGTTGCGCGTACAGCTCCTCGCCGGGGCAGCTGGTCTGGTAGGTGTCCCGGTGGCCGGACACGGCGTGGAGCCGGACCACCTCACCCCGCTCGTACAGGCTCTCGTCGTTCGTCGAGACCATCCGTACGGTACCCGTGGGGTCGATGCCCCGGCGCAGCTTCCACGCGCCCACCTTCGCGATCCCCTCGATGAGCGCCAGCGGTACCGGCACGCCGGGCCCGAAGTTCCCCAGGGCCGCGACCCCCACGCTGTGGGCGTTGAACCCCGTGGCGTGTGCGCCGCGCACGGACCGTCCGACGCCGCCGGCCCTGCCCTCGTATATGGTCCCGCAGCGGTCGACGACGAAGTTGTAGCCGATGTCGTCCCAGCCCTCGCCGGAGACGTGGTCCTCCTCCATCGCCCGGAGCATCCTGGGGGCATCGGCGCAGTCGTAGTGGTTGGTGTGGTTCGTGTGGTGGACGAAGACCGCGTTGACCGCGCCCGTGTACGTCGCGTGCTCCTTGACCAGGCTCTCGTCCGCGTGCCAGGCCGCCCGGCTGACGATCGTCGGCCGCGGGGCGGCGGCCGGCGGCGCCGCGGGCTCGGCAGTGGCCGGCTCGGGCGCGACAAGCCGCACGGGCGCATCCCGGAACACCAGGACGGTCAGCGGCACCACCATGGCGCCCAGGGCTGTTCGACGAAGCCACATAGGGCCACCCTGCCCCCTGACCAGCCACTTCGCAGTCGTGCGGCATCCAGTCGGGTGAAGCCGGAACGCCTGGTCAGGACGCGGCGGCCGTCCTGCTCTCCTCGAGGAGGCGCTGCGCCCGGTGCGGGGAGATGTCCAGCCGGGCCAGCACACCGGGAACGGCGTTGTTGGGGAGGATGAGCTCGAAGAGGGCGGAGATCTCGGCGACCAGGTCGGGCGGCTCCGCCATCGACTCGGTCACCAGCTGGACCCCGGTCCAGGCACCGACGAACAGCCGCGACGTCATGACCGGATCGACGTGCGGGAGCAGCTCGCCCCGCTCCTTGGCCTCGGCGAGCATCTCGCTGCCCAGGGCGATCCAGTCCGGCCAGCGGGTGCCGAACAGCCCGCGCGCCCGAGGGTCCACGGACAGCCGGATCGAAGCACTGAGCAGGGGTTCTCTGGGCAGCCGATAGGCGAGCAGAAGGGCTGTGTCCACCCATTCCTGAAGCTTGAACGTCTGGGGGGTGACACCCTCCGCGGTCACCGCCTCCTGGAGAACGCCGCGGGCCAGCTCTTCCTTCGAGGTGAAGTGGAAGTACAGCGCACCCCTCGTGAGCCCTGCCCGTTCGAGGATCGCGGCGATCGTCGCGGCGTCGTAACCGTGCTCGTCGAAGACCTCGGCAGCGGCCTCGAGGAAGACTCTGCGCGTCCGGATCGCCCGTTGCTGTCTTGCCAACTCGCGCTCCCCTTGACTTGACGTTGCGCTCGTCAAAAAATACCGGTGAACCGGTATCATATCAGTGCCAGGGGCCCGCTTTGCGCCAGAGTCCGGGGGGACCGTGCCAGACGTACCTGCTTTCCCGCATCCGCCACACGCCGACGTACGGGGGGTACCGAAGGAAAACGTCCACCTCGGACGCGATGCAACGGTCTTCGTCACCGGATGGCGACGCCTCGAAGATGGCGAGTTCTCGCTCACCGCCCAATGGCCCACTCCCGATGACGGACTGCGCTATGACCCCCGGGTACTCACACAGACCATCCGGCAGAGCGGCCTGGCCATAGCGCATGCAGCGTACGGCGTTCCGCTGTCGCATCAAACCCTGCTGCACTACTTCGACTTCACGGTCGCTCCGGGATTCCGGGTTCCCGCCGGCCGGCCTGCCGTCCTCGGTATCGGGATCTCCGTCTCGGAACCGAGAAAGAACAGACGCTCCGTCAGTTCCCTGTGTATGGAGGTACAACTCTTCCAGGACACCACCATGGTGGCGCGGGCCGAATCGGAGTTCGGCTGGATATCCCCTGCCGCCTATCGCCGACTTCGCGGCGAGAACCTCACGGCCGGATGGAACGAATGGCTCCTGCCCGCGCCGGTCGAACCCCGGACCGTAGGCCGGGCGAGCGGCACGGATGTGGTCCTGGCACCCGGCGAGCGGCCGAACCAGTGGCAACTGCGCAACGACACCGCGAACGTCCTCCTGTACGACCACCCGGTCGACCATGTGCCGGGGCTCGTCCTCATGGAAGCCGCGCACCAGGCCGCGCAGGCCGTGCTGCACCCGCTCCCCTTCGAACCCACCGCCGTCACCAGCGCTTTCGAGCGGTACGTCGAGTTCGACCGGCCCTGCTGGATCGGGGCGGAGGTCGTACCCGCCCCCGGCCCCGGGCGGTCCACCGTTCTGGTCACGGGGACGCAGGACGGGCAGACCGCGTTCCGGGGCCGGCTGAGCGGGCCGTGCGGCTGACAGCCCCCGGAGGCCGTCGGCTCACTGGTTGATGAAGCCGCCGTCCACCGGCAGGACCGTGCCCGTGAGGAACGGGCAGCGGTCGCTCAGCAGCCAGGCGGCCGCGTTCGCGATCTCCTCGGGCTCGGCCGTACGACCCTGTGGAGTACGGCTGTTGACCATCTCCTCCAGTCCCGGGTTACGCCCGAACCAGTCGGCGGTGATCTCGCTGCGCGTCGTACCGGGAGCCACGGCGTTGACCCGGATTCCCTGCTGGGCGTATTCGTCGGCCGCTGCCCGGGTGAGCCCGACGACCGCATGCTTGGCCGCTATGTACGGTGCGGCGGCGGGAATGGCCACCAGACCGCCCACACTGCTGTTGTTCACGATGGAGCAGCCCCCGCCGTTCGGCAGCATGGCCGCAATTTCGTAGCGCAGGCAGTTCCAGACGCCCCGCACATTCGTGTCCATGACCGCGTCGTAGACGTCATCGCTCATCAGATGCAACGGAGTCCGGTCACCACCGAGCCCCGCATTGTTGAATGCCGAATCGAGGCGCCCAAAGGTGTTCACCGTGAAGTCGACTGCTCTGGCAGCGTCCTCGGCCACCGTGACATCACAGACGACATGGGCCGCCTGACCGCCTTTGTCCCGCAATTCGGCGGCCAACGCGGCCAACCGGTCCTCTCTGCGCGCGGCCAGCACCACGGTCGCACCTTCCTGGGAGAAGACCCGTGCCGCGGCTGCGCCGATACCACTGCTCGCCCCGGTGATGAGGACGACTTTGCCGTTCAGAAGATCGCTCATGGCCGCAGTCTCGCAGGCCTGTCAGGGCCGGACCATGGCCGTGGCGATCCGCGGCAGCAGCAGATTCCAGAACTGGTCGACGGCCTGCCGGGGTGACCAGTCCGCGTCCGTGCTGCCCAGGGCCTGCGCTCCCACCACCACCGCGGTCACAGCGGACGCCAGGTCCTCGATGAGGACATCCGCCGCCAGGACGCCTTCGGCGCGGGCCTGGGTGAGCATGGAGCCGACCCAGTCGTGCCACACCCGCCACAGCGCGACGTCCTCCTGCCAGGCGGCGTCCCCGGCGAGGCCGAAGCCGGCGCGGAGCACGACGTCCTCGGCGAGCCGCCGGGCCAGGACGTGCGAGGTGTCGACCAGATTCCGCAAGGACGCGGGCCGTTCGCAGGGGCGCGGAGCGATGATGTCCTGGAGGATCCTGGCCGCCTCGGACTCGACGGCAGCGCCCAGCGCGCGCTTGCTGCCGAAGTGGAAATGCAGCGCACCGCTGCTGACTCCTGCTCCGACACTGATCTCCATGAGGGACGACGGAGCGAACCCACTCCGGTCGAAGGCCTCGGCGGCCGACCGGATCAGCTCCTGCCGCGTGCGTACCGCGCGGTCCTGCTTGGCCATCCTGACGCTCCGGTGAGTACGGGGTTCCGATGGTTGCGGAAGCGGCCGCCGATACGGTGCACTCAGAAAGCCACTCAGAGTGAGCACTCTAACAAACCGGATGTTCTGTTTTCTATGCCCTTTTCCGGAGGTGGCCGAAAGCCGCTTCCCGGCCGCCCCGTCCCCGCCGGTCCACCGCGATACCGTGCGGCATGCTCGCTATCCAGTTCGACCGCTTCGGCGGTCCCGAAGTCCTCCGGCCCACCCGACTGGCCACCCCCGTACCGGGCCCCGGCGAGGTGCTGATCACCGTCGAGGCCGCCGGGGTGAACTTCGCGGACACCCACCAGGTCGACGGCTCCTACCTGACGGCCGACGCCCTTCCGTACGTACCCGGCAGCGAGGTCGTCGGCCGCACTCCGGACGGCAGGCGGGTCCTGGCCCGGGTTTCGCACGGGTACGCGGAGCAGGTGGTCGCCAAGGAGTCCGCCGTGCTGGACATGCCCGAGGAGCTGGGCGCCGCCGAGGCACTGGCCCTGCTCGTGCAGGGACTCACGGCCTGGCATCTGCTGCGCACCTCGGCCCGGCTGCGTACCGGCGAGACCGTCGTCGTCCACTCCGCCGCGGGCGGGGTGGGCAGCCTCGCCGTGCAGCTGGCCAAGGAGTTCGGCGCGGGGCGGGTGCTCGCCCAGGTCTCCTCCCCGGCCAAGGAGCGGCTCGTGCTGGACCTCGGCGCGGACGCGGTGATCAGTTACCCCCTCCAGGAGAAGGCGGACGTCGTCCTGGACGCCGCCGGTGGCGAACTCTTCGACCAGGCACTGGCCTCGCTGGCGTCCTTCGGCCGTCTGGTGACCTACGGCAACGCGTCCCGCACCGGCTTCACCCCGGTGGACCCCGCCGAGCTCGGCCGGCTCAACGCCTCCGTGGTCGGCTTCTGGCTGCGCCCCACCCTGGCGGTGCCCGGCGCCGTCTCCGGGCCGGTCAAGGAACTCTTCGCCCTGGCTGCCGCGGGACGGCTCAGGCCCGTGGCCGGCGGCAGCTACCCGCTCGCCGAGGCCGGCCGCGCCCACGAGGACCTGCTGGCACGCCGGACGACCGGCAAGGTGATCCTGGTCCCCTGACGGGCCCCGGCACGTGGCCCGGGGCACTTGCGCGGGTGATTAGGGTGGCCGGATGCCGTCCTTGACCTCACTGACCCCGGGCCCGGCCTCCCCGGGGGCCTCGTCCCCGGCCGCGCCCCGGGCCGGCCGCGATCCGTACTTCGACAACGCGAAGTACCTGGCGATCGTCCTCGTGGCGATGGGGCACGCCTGGGAGCCGATGCCCGGGAGCGGCCGCCTGGTCGAGACGCTCTACACCTTCGTCTACACCTTCCACATGCCGGTCTTCATCATGATCGCCGGCTACTTCTCCCGCAGCTTCGACCTGCGTCCCGAGCGGGTGTGGAAGCTCGTCACCAGCCTGGTCGTGCCCTACGCGGTCTTCGAGATCGCCTACACACTGTTCGAGCGCCTCACGGGCACCCCGGACTTCCCGCTGAGCCCTCTCACGCCGTACTGGCTGCTGTGGTTCCTGCCCGCGCTGTTCCTGTGGCGTCTCACCACGCCGATCTGGCAGACGGTCCGGTGGCCCCTGGCGTTGTCCCTGGTCGTCGCGGCCATGGGGGCGGTGACCAGCAACATCGGCGGTGATCTGCAACTGCAGCGCGTCCTGCAGTTCCTGCCGTTCTACGTACTCGGCCTGCAGCTCCGGCCCGCGCACTTCGACCTGGTGCGCAGCCGTGCCGTACGGATCGCCTCCGTGCCGGTCTGTCTGGTCGCCCTGGCGGCGGCGTACTGGGCGGTCCCGCGCACGACGACCTCCTGGTTCTTCCGGCGTTACGGCGCCGAGCAGCTCGGCTCGCCCGCCTGGACGGGTGTGCCGGTGACCCTGCTCCTGTTCGGCTGCGCCGTGGTGCTCAGCGCCTGCTTCCTGGCCTGGGTGCCGAGCCGCCGGCTGTGGATGACGGCGCTCGGCGCGGGCACGCTGTACGGCTACCTGCTGCACGGCTTCGTCATCAAGGGCGCGATCCACCTCGACCTCTTCGAAGCCGACCTCGTCTCCACCCCGCCGGGCCGGATCGCGGTGTCACTCGCCGCGGCGGCCGTCGTCACGCTGCTGTGCAGTCCGCCCGTGCGGCGGGTCTTCCGGTACGTGGTGGAGCCCCGACTCGACTGGGCGAAGAAGCGGGGCCCGGATCCGGCGGCCTCCTGACGCACCGCACCCCCTGGGCCCGGACGGGCACAGGGGGTGCGGTTTCACCGGACGGCGGTTCAGACGTTGCCGGGTGTTCCGAGCATCGCGGACGCGTTCTCCAGCGGAGTGAGGGGCACCGCGGGGGCGGGCACCTCGGCCGGTCGGCAGGTGAAGCCCAGGCGCGACAGCGCCCTGGTCACCTCGGCGGCGGTGAAGTCGCGGCGGTCCTGCCGGGTGATCACTTCCCCGACCTGCTTGACGGGGTAGACGCGGCGGCTGATGACCACCGCGTCACCGGTGACGGGTTCGGGCTTGATGCCCTTCATCGAAGCCTCCACTTCGTTCTTGAACAGATCGAAGGGGAAGCGGGCGATGACACAGCGCATAGTGCCTCAACAGGGTCGAAGAGAAAGCCGGGAAGGGACTGCCGGTCCGGTCTAGGCGGCCCGGTCGGACCGACGCAGCGCGGCAGCCGCACGCGCCTCGGGGGTCGCGGTGTTGCCGTTGGAGCGGCGGCCCTGCGGGGGCCTGCTGCCGCGCCGACGCGAAGGCGAGCCGTTGCCCTTGCCCCGCTCCGTCAGCGGAGCGGAGATGGTAACTGGGACACCCGAGGGCGCCTGCGCCCCGGTGATCCGGCTGAGCTCGGCCTCGCCGGAGCGGACCTGGGCGACCTGCGGGACGATGCCCGCATCGGCCATCAGACGGGTCATCTCGCGGCGCTGGTTGGGCAGCACCAGCGTGACGACGCTGCCGGACTCCCCGGCACGGGCGGTACGGCCGCCGCGGTGCAGGTAGTCCTTGTGGTCGCTCGGCGGGTCGACGTTGACGACGAGGTCGAGGTTGTCGACGTGGATGCCGCGGGCCGCGACGTTCGTGGCGACCAGCACCGTGACGTGGCCGGTCTTGAACCGGTCCAGCGTGCGGGTGCGCTGCGGCTGCGACTTGCCGCCGTGCAGTGCGGCAGCCCGTACACCGCTGTTCAGCAGGTGGTCGGTGAGCTTGTCCACCGCGTGCTTCGTGTCGAGGAACATGATCACCCGGCCCTCGCGGGCGGCGATCTCGGTGGTCGTGGCGTACTTGTCGGAGCCCTGGACGTAGAGCACGTGGTGCTCCATCGTCGTCACCGCACCGGCCGCGGGGTCGACCGAGTGGACGACCGGGTCGTGCAGGTAGCGGCGGACCAGGAGGTCGACGTTGCGGTCGAGGGTGGCCGAGAACAGCATCCGCTGGCCCTCGGGGTTCACCTGGTCGAGCAGCTCCGTGACCTGGGGCATGAAGCCCATGTCGGCCATCTGGTCGGCCTCGTCGAGGACGGTGATGGCGACGCGGTCGAGCTTGCAGTCGCCGCGCTCGATGAGGTCCTTCAGCCGGCCCGGGGTGGCCACGACGACTTCGGCACCGCCACGCAGGGCGCTGGCCTGGCGGCCGATCGACATACCGCCGACGACCGTGGCCAGCCGGAGCTTGAGGGAGCGTGCGTACGGGGTCAGCGCGTCGGTGACCTGCTGGGCGAGCTCCCGGGTGGGAACGAGGACCAGGGCCAGCGGGCGCCGCGCGTCGGCGCGGTTGCCGGCGGTACGGGCCAGCAGGGCGAGGCCGAAGGCGAGCGTCTTGCCCGAACCGGTGCGGCCGCGGCCGAGGACGTCACGCCCTGCGAGTGAGTTCGGCAGAGTCGCCGCCTGGATGGGGAACGGCACCGTCATGCCCTCGGAGCCGAGCGCCGCCAGCAGGGGCGCGGGCATGTCCAGGTCGCCGAACGTCTCGGCGGCCGGGAGTGCCGGGGTGATGGTCACCGGAAGGGCGAATTCACCCGAGACGGAGGAGGACCGGCGGCCGTAGCCTCCGGAGCGTCCGCCGCCGGAGCGGCCCTGGGAGCCGGAGCCGCCCTGCCGGTTGGACGCCGCCGAGCGGAATCCGTTGGCCGTGCGGCCGCTCTGGGATCCGCCGGAGCGGGTGCGAGAAAATCGGTCGTTCGTGCGAGCTGTGCGATCGCGGTTCAATGGAGAACCCTTCCCTCGAATGGCACGTGTCGAGGGATTCTTTTTCCGGGCGGCTGCAGCCAAGTACGGCGCCAAGAATCGCAAGAACGAGCCGATGAAATAATGAAGAACGAAGCCCGTCCGCCGGTAATCAGCTGTATGCGGCGCTTCGGAATGACTGCAAAGGGACTGCTCCGGCACGACCCGTGTGCACCAGAAATTCACGTACTGGGCCTACCGCGGCGACGACACGCCGGGGTCACAGTGCCGGGAAACAACAACGAGCTGGGGCCCGCACCCCAAGGTGCGGGCCCCAGCTGCGCCATACGCCTGAGGTGATCAGGCGGGGGTGATGTTCTCCGCCTGCGGGCCCTTCTGGCCCTGCGTGACGTCGAAGTTCACCTTCTGGCCTTCCTGCAGCTCGCGGAAGCCCTGGGCGGCGATGTTCGAGTAGTGGGCGAAGACGTCAGCGCCGCCACCCTCCTGCTCGATGAAGCCGAAACCCTTTTCCGCGTTGAACCACTTCACGGTGCCAGTAGCCATGTCATATCTCCTTCGGGGCGTTGCCCGTGTCCCGCACTGTGCGAGCCACGTCGCCGCAAATGATTGCCCCGTCCGGAAGAAACCGGAAATACAAAAGTGCACCCACCCGAGTGAACCGGCGAGAGCACTTGAAGTTTTGGGAACCACAACTGCAACTGATCACAACAGTAGCACGATTTGGGCAGGTGCGGGCTGTACGCCATATCACTCAGGCACCACTCCACCGTGCACGGCATAAACCTTCACGGCTCATTGCGCGTATTTCTGTGCTGGCGAAAACAGATATGCACCCGCCCGCCGGTCAGGAATCGGCAGCGCTCCGGCCCACCGCGGGCCTCCGCAGTTCCTCGTTGAGGCGCAGGGCCTCCTCGAGCTGGTCCTCCAGGATGACGATGCGGCAGGCGGCGTCGATCGGGGTGCCTGCGTCCACCAGATCGCGGGCGCGGGCGGCGATACGCAGCTGGTAGCGGGAGTAGCGGCGATGACCGCCCTCCGAGCGCAGGGGCGTGATCAGGCGGGCCTCGCCGATGGCCCTGAGAAAACCCGGTGTCGCACCGATCATCTCCGCGGCCCGCCCCATCGTGTACGCGGGGTAGTCGTCGTCGTCGAGTCGATCGGTGCCGTGCGAGGCGGTTTCCGGGGGCATCTGACCTCTTCTACTGCGCGCCGACCCACTGATATGGCCCGACTGCACAAGAAACCCTAGGCGTACGGGTAGGTCATGTCTATCGCCACCGGAACAGATTTCCCCGCATCGTGGCGCCCCACGCGCACCGTGGCACCGCCCGGACCGCTCTCAGGGCGCTGCGAGGATTCCCCCGAATGCCCCAACGCGGCTGACCGGCCGGTCAGTTGTCCGGCGACCTACGAGCGGTCATACTGCAGGAGTAGCCCTTCACGCATCCCCCGTCGTGAAGGGCTACAGTCACGCCCTGCCACCGGCATCACGGGGCCGGCGGATCCCGCGGAGCCCCGGAGAGCACGGTATGAGCACCATCAGCAGGACCACGGCGGCGGCCCGCACGGTCACGGACGTCCTCCAGCCCCGCAATGTCCTGCTCGCCGGCATGCTCGCCATCGGACTCGCGTCCGCCGGCGACTGGACCGGGCTGCCCTGGGGCCTCCTCGGCGCGTCCTGTGCCGGGCTCGTCCCCGCCGGGTACGTGGAGTGGGAGCGCAGCCGCGGCACCTGGGGCGACCGCCATGTCGTGGACCGGACGCAGCGTGCGCCCATCTTCCTCGTGATCCTCGGATCCCTCGGCGCCGGTTCGCTGATCATGGTCCTCGGCGGTGCCCCGGCAGGCATCCTGATCGCGATGGTCTCCCTGTGGGTGATGACGATCGTGCTGCTGGCCGTCAACACGGTCTGGAAGATCTCGGTGGACTCGGCGGTCGCCTCGTCCGTGGTGGCCCTGCTCTGCGTGGTGCACTCGCTGTGGTGGCTGACCGCCTGTGTACCGGCGGCCGCCGTGTGCTGGTCGCGGGTGGCACTGCGCTACCACTCGGTGGCACAGACGGTTGCGGGGGCGTTCCTGGGTGCGGCGACCGCGGCGTTCTTCCTCCTCGCCTGAGCCAACGGGTCCCGTACCGGGTACGACTGATCCGTGCCGACATTCGAGATCACCACCGCGAGCGCCGACGACGTCGCCATGCTGGGGGACTGGGCCCATGACGAGGGCTGGAACCCCGGCCTCACCGACGACCGGGCCTTCTTCGCCGCCGACCCGTGCGGCTTCCTGATCGGCCGGCTCGACGGCGAGCCCGTCACGTCCGTCTCCGTCGTGCGCTACGGCGCGTGCTTCGGCTTTCTCGGCTTCTACCTGACCCGGCCGTCGCTGCGTGGCCGGGGGTACGGGACCCAGGTATGGCGCGCGGGACTGGCCCGGCTCTCCGGGCGCAGCGTCGGGCTCGACGGCGTACCCGCTCAGCAGGACAACTACCGCAGGTCCGGATTCCGCACCGCCTGGAGCAACGCGCGTTACGAAGGGGTGGTGCCCCCGGACGTCGCACCGCCGGCCGGTGTCACGCTCGTCGACGCCCGGACGCTCCCCTTCGGCCTGCTCTGCGCGTACGACCGGCGCTTCTTCCCCGAGGAGCGCGACAGTTTCCTGGCCCCCTGGATCACGGCACCCCGGCGCACCGCGCTCGCCGCGATCCGCGACGGTTCGCTCGTGGGCTTCGCCGTGCTGCGCGCCTGCCGGGCCGCCTCGCGCATCGGGCCGCTCCACGCCGACTCCCCCGAGGTGGCCGGCGCCCTCGTGAGCGCGCTGGCGGCAACCGCCCGGGACACCGCTGTCGCGATCGACGTCCCCGACATCAATCCGGCGGCCGTACGCCTGGCGGAACAGCTCGGCCTGACCCCGTCGTTCGGCACGGCCCGCATGTACGCCGGGCCGGTACCGGAAACAGACCGGGTGGGTCTGTACGGCATCACCAGCCTCGAGCTCGGCTGACCGGTCACACCGACCGGCCGGAACCCACCCGTATCCGCCCGCGCAACCGCTCCAGCACCCGGCCGCGCAGCGTCTCGTACTCCTCGCGGAGCCGTACGATCTCCGCCGGCCGGTCGATCACCGTGCCCCCGGTGACGACCTCGTGCGGTCCGAACTGCTCCCGGGTCAGGTCGATCTCGACGCCCAGGCCCAGCCTGTTCCACCAGTGGTGGTCGACCCGCTCTCCGCCGACCCGCACCTCGCCCCGGATCAGCTCGCCGCCGAGCAGGTCGTTGACCACGAGGGCGGTGACTCCGCACTGGTCCCGCGCCGGGTTGTCCGGGTCCCACCGGGGCCGGTGCCCGGGCGTGGTCGTGTCCGCGTCCCAACTGCTGCGGATGGCGGCTTCGATGTCGGCGAGGAGCAGAGGTTCCATGCCGCCGATCCTGGCACCCGCCGCTGACAAGCGGGCGCCTGCACCAGGGCTGCCGTCGTCCGACAGGCGTGGCCCGAGGGCCGTTCCGGCCCGGACCGCTCCCGGTCTCAGGCGCGCGGCACTCCCCGTACCGGCCGCCTGCCGGGTCCGGCGGGCAGGCTGTCCAGCGCCATGGTGCCGTCGGCCGCCGATGCGTCCACCGGCAGTTCCAGCGCGGCGTTGACCGCGTCGGGAAGCGGCCCGAGTCCCAGTACGCCCCTGACCAGGTCGGCCGTCAGACGGTGCCAGGACGGTGCGCGCCGGAGCATCGCGTGGTCGCTGTCCCGGATGGTGACCAGGCAGCTGCGGGCACCCGCACGGCGGGCCCTGGCCGTGAGGGACTGGGTGGCCTGAGGGCTCGTCACGCGGTCGCGGGTGCTGTGGAGCAGGACGACGTCACGCCCCGCGAGCTGGGTGACCGGATCCCCCGGCGGGCACCACGGGGCGAGGCCCACCACGGAGCGGACCAGCGGATGGCCGGCGGCGTGCAGTGCCGCACGCGCACCCATGGAGTGGCCCAGGAGGACCACGGGGATGTCGCCCGCCTCGTGCCGCAGGGCGTCCAGCTCCCGTACGACGTCGCGCATCGGGTCCTGGCGGGCGCCGTTCCAGCCGCGGTGGGTGTAGCGCACCCGGCGGACGCGTACACCGGCGGCGGGGCGGACGGCCCGGGCGACGGCGCGGGCGATCGGGAGCATCCGCAGGCCGGGCAGGTTCATGACGCCGGGCGGGGGCGGCGCCAGTCCCGTCTCGTACCCGCCGTGCAGGACGAGTACGGCTGCGGACGGCGGTCGTTCGGCCACGCGTACCTCCGGGTCGGGGTGCGGATCCCGTGCCCGCCCTCTCCTCCCATATTCGGTGCCGGGCGGCGCAAGGATGGGTCGAACGTGTCGATACGTAAGAAGTGCCGTTCACTGTACGAGGCACGGACCCACGCGCGTACCGGAACAGAGGAGCTGCCGTCATGGCATCAGGACCCCACATCGGCGAGACCGTCCAGGACTTCACGCTTCCCGGCGGAATACTGGCCGAGGACACCTTCGAACGGCACGACTACACGCTCTCCGCCGCACGCGGCCGAGCCGTCGTCCTCGCCTTCTACCCCGGTGACAACACGGCCGTCTGCACCAAGCAGCTCTGCTCCTACTCCTCCGGCCTGGAGACCTTCGAGGGCCTCGACGCCGAGGTCTGGGGAATCAGTCCCCAGGGTGTGGACAGCCATGAGTCCTTCGCCCGCACCCACCAGTTGCGCATGCCGCTCCTGGCCGACACGGGACGGGACATCGCCCGGGCGTACGGGGTCGCGGCGCCCGGCATCGGAGTGCGGCGTTCCGTCTTCCTGATCGGGCCCGACGGTGTGCTGCGCTGGAAGCACGTCGCCCTGCTCGGCGCCACGTTCCAGTCGCTGGACACGCTCGCGGGGCACCTTTCCGGCATCGGAACCGCGTAAAGACTGCCGGACTCCGGCAGTATCCCTGGCCGGTGGTGTATGGGATCATTCAGCCAGTTCGACGGAAACATTTCGGGGGAAATCGAAGGCCGGGGGAGTGATCACGTGACCATATTTCTCGGTCTCGGCATTGCGGGGATCGCTCTTCTCACGCTCTCCCTGATCTTCGACGGAATCCTCGAAGGGCTGCTCGGCGACGCGCTGGGCGGGCTGCTGAACGGCTTCTTCGACGGCCTGCTCTCCCTGCCCGTCATCGCCGGATTCATCTCCATGCTCGGCTTCGGCGGCGCGATCGTCCTCGGCACCACCGGAGCGGGCACCCCGGTGGCCCTCGCCGCCGGAGCCGCGGCGGGGCTCGTGGCAGCCTGGCTGACCTGGAGCCTGAGCAAGGCCCTGATGCGGGACCAGACCACGGCCACGCCCCGCGGCGAGGACCTCGTGGGCACCTCCGGATCCGTCGTCACCCCCATCCCGGCCGACGGCTACGGCGAGGTCCTGCTGCGACTCGCGGGCCAGACCGTGAAGTTCTCCGCGAAGAGCGAGGTACCGGTCGAACGAGGCGCCGAGATCTGGGTGGAGGCCACCCTCTCGACCACCTCGGTCACGGTCCGCCCCGTCGAGCGCTGACCAGCGCCGGGCCACACGTCCGTCCACCACCTGAACGAGCTGCCACCCCGTGGGGGGCAGGGGGGATCCTTGTCATGAGTCCAGTAGTGATCGCCGTCATCGGCATAGTCGTTCTCGTCGTACTCCTCGGCCTCGCGGTCATCACCCGCTACAAGGTCGCAGGACCCAGCCAGGCCTTCATCATCACGGGCCGACGCGGCAAGAAGTCGACCGACCCGGTGACCGGCCGTACCAGCATCGACAACAGCGGCCAGAAGGTCGTCGTCGGCGGCGGCGTCTTCGTCGTGCCCTTCGTCCAGCAGAAGTTCACCCTGGACCTCTCCAGCCGGCACATCCCCGTCGCCGTACGCGGAGCGGTCACCCTGCGCGGCGTGAAGTCCAACCTCGAAGGCGTCGCGATCGTCAAGGTCGGCGGCAGCGAGGACGCGATCCGCGCCGCCGCCCAGCGCTTCCTCCAGCAGCAGAACGGCATCGTCGGCTTCACCCAGGAAGTGCTCTCCGGCGCCCTCCGCGCGATCGTCGGCCGGATGTCGGTCGAGGACATCATCCGCGACCGGGCCGCGTTCGCCGGCCAGGTCGCCGAGGAGGCCGAAGCCAGCCTCTCCGGCCAGGGCCTGATCCTGGACGCCTTCCAGATCCAGGACATCACCACCGAGGGCTCCTACCTGGAGGACCTCGGACGCCCCGAAGCCGCCCGCGCCAAGCAGGAGGCCGACATCGCCGAGGCCATCGCCCGGCGCGCCTCGGAGCAGGCCCGGCTGAAGGCGGCCGAGGAGATCGCCATCGCCGAGCGGACGTTCTACCTCAAGCAGGCCGAGATCAAGGCCGAGACGGCAGCCGCCACCGCCAAGGCCGACGCCGCGGGCCCGCTCGCCGAGGCCGCCCGCCAGCAGGAGGTCCTCGCCGAGCAGGAGAAGGTCGCCCAGCGCCAGGCTGCCCTGACCGACCGCGAGCTCGACACCAAGGTCCGCAAGCCCGCCGACGCCGCCCGCTACCAGGCGGAGCAGGAGGCCGAGGCCCGCCGCATCGCCCAGGTCAAGGAGGCCGAAGCCGACGCGGAGCGCTCCCGCCTGACCGGTCAGGGCGAGAAGCTCCACCGCTCGGCCCTCGCCGACGCCGTACGCATCGAGGGCGAGGCCGAGGCCGCCGCCATCGCCGCCAAGGGCTCCGCCGAGGCCGAGGCCATGCAGAAGAAGGCCGACGCCTTCGCCCTGTACGGCGACGCGGCGGTGCTCCAGATGCTGGTCGAGGTGCTCCCGCAGGTCGTCGCCAAGGCGGCCGAGCCTCTCAGCGCCATCGACAAGCTGACGGTCATCTCGACGGACGGTGCGAGCCAGCTGTCCCGCACCGTCACGGACAACGTGGCCCAGGGCATGGAACTGCTGAGTTCGACCACGGGCGTCGACCTGGCCGCGCTGTTGCAGAACCTGAAGGGCAAGGTGGGCGGTGCGGAGTCCGTACCGCCGGCCGCCCCCCAGCACGCGAACAACAAGATCGAGGTCACGGACTGACGCAGGTGCACTCCACCGGGCCCGGCGGCGACCCTTCACCGCCGGGCCCCGTCGGTCGGCGGGGAGCGCGGCTCAGTCCACGGCGATCCCGCGTGCCGCGAGGATCTCCGGTGCGCCGGGGACCCGCAGGTCGGCTATGCAGGTGATGCGCTCGAGATTCGGCAGCAGGGCCAGGTCGTCGAGCGACTGGACGTCGAACAGGTCGTCCTCGCCGTCCCAGACCGGGGAGCACTGGTAGTACACCTCGTGACCGCCGTCGACGAGCAGCGTGTCCACGCTCGCCAGCAGCTCCTCGCTGATCTCCAGTTCCTCGAAGAAGGCGCGGGACTCGTCGAGCACCGTGAACGCCAGGTCGTTGTCGAACACATGGGTCTGCACGTCCTCGACGCCTCTGGCGCGCATCCGCTCGCCGATGCTGTACGCCGGTACGAGTGTTCTGTCCCCGTACATGAGCTTCTCGATGACCAGCAGCTTGAAGTTGAAGTCCTTGAAGTGAGCCATGTCCGGAGAACTATCACGCCGATCCGACAGCGCTCCAGCTGCCGACACATGGCCGGATTTCGTCGCCGGATAAGGTAATGGAACGCTAAAGGAATCACCAAGACGCGCCGTCGTAGCGCCGCGCTCCTCGGGAGGAAGCCATGGGAACCCACCGAACATCGCTGCCAGGAGTCGGCGTCCAGTACGACTACACCACCGAGTCGGGACAGCACATCTCCGTGGTCGTGCACCACGACGGGCGGCGCTTCCTCGGGTTCTACGACAAGGACGACCCGGATTCGTGCCTGCTCTCCGTGCCCCTGACCACCGCCGAGGCCACCGGGCTCGCGCATCTGATCGACGCCGCGCCGATCGACGCGGTGCGGACCGAGGGCATAGATCTCGTCACCGAGCACATTCCGCTCGGGACGCGCTCCCCGTACGGCGGGCGGGTGCTCGGCGAGACCAGGGCGCGGACCCGGACGGGCGCGTCGATCGTGGCCGTCCTGCGCACCCACAGTGCGCATCCGTCGCCCGGTCCGGACTTCCGGCTGGCCATCGGGGACACGCTCGTCGTCGTAGGCACCCGTGAGGGCGTCGACACGCTCTCCGAGATCATTGCGGAGGGCTGACCGTGCACGACACGACCGCACTGCTGATAGAGCTCGGCTCCGTCATTCTCGGGCTCGGCATCATCGGCCGCTTCGCCGGACGGATAGGCCTCTCGCCGATCCCGCTCTATCTGCTGGCCGGGCTGGCTTTCGGGGAAGGCGGACTGCTGCCGCTCGGCGCCAGTGAGGAGTTCACCGCCATCGGGGCGGAGATAGGCGTCATCCTGCTGCTGCTCCTGCTCGGGCTCGAGTACAGCGCGTCCGAACTCGTCACCAGCCTCAAGACGCAGTACCCGTCCGGGGCCGTCGACTTCGTGCTCAACGCGACGCCCGGGGCGATCGCCGGTCTGATGCTCGGGTGGGGGCCCGTGGGGGCCGTCGCGCTGGCCGGGGTCACCTGGATCTCCTCGTCCGGCGTGATCGCCAAGGTGATGACCGACATGGGGCGCCTGGGTAACCGCGAGACGCCCGTCATCCTCGGTGTCCTCGTCATCGAGGACCTCGCCATGGCCGTCTATCTGCCGTTGCTCACGGCGATGCTGGCCGGGGTCGGACTGGCCGGTGGCAGCATCGCCCTGCTGATCGCACTCGGGACCGTCGGGTTCGTGCTGTACCTGGCGCTGCGGCACGGGCGGCTCATCAGCCGTGCGGTGTCCTCCGACAACCCGGAGATGCTGCTGCTCGTCGTCCTCGGGCTCACGGTCCTGGTGGCCGGTGTGGCACAGCAGTTGCAGGTGTCCGCGGCCGTCGGCGCGTTCCTCGTGGGTATCGCCCTGTCGGGCGAGGTCGCCGAGGGTGCGCGCAAGCTGCTGACGCCGCTGCGCGACCTGTTCGCCGCCGTCTTCTTCGTGTTCTTCGGTCTGTCCACCGATCCGGCGGAGATCCCTCCCGTGCTGCTTCCGGCGGCCCTGCTGGCGATCGTCACCGTCTTCACCAAGATCGGCACCGGCTGGTACGCGTCGCGGCGGGCCGGCATCGGTCCGCGAGGGCGTTGGCGCGCGGGGGGCACGCTGGTCGCGCGCGGCGAGTTCTCGATCGTCATCGCCGGTCTGGCCGTGGCGACGGAACCGCGGATCGGGCCCATCGCCACCGCGTACGTGCTGATCCTGGTGATCGTCGGACCGCTCACCGCCCGCTGGACCGAACCGGTCGCCTCCATGCTCCAGGGGAAGCTGGCCGGCAGGGGGAGGAAGCCGGTACCGGCCGTGGCGAGCGGCGGGCCCATGCCCTCGCACGACGACCTCACGCCGGAGCACGCGGGGCGCGACGCCGATTGAGGCGGGACCCCGGGGGTGCCCGGGGTCCCGGTTCCGCGGGCCTCCGGGCGCGGGGCGCCGGCCCCCGGCCGGGTGGTCGGAGTCCTTCGCCGGATCAGAGCTCCTTCGCCGGCCAGTCCAGCAGCCGGGCCCCGATCACCGCGGTCTGGAGCGTGTAGCGGTGCATCGGATCGGACGGGTCGGAACCCGTCAGCTGGTGTATGCGCTCCAGCCGGTACGTCAGGGCGCGCACGCTCAGCGCGAGCCGACGGGCCGTCTCTGCGGCGACACACCCCGCGTCGAAGTACACGGACAGCGTCCGCAGCAGCGGTTCCGCGCCGCCCCGTGCCTCCTGGAGCGGGCCGAGTTCGCTGCGCACCAGGTCGGCCATCGCCTGCCGGTCCCTGGTCAGCACCGGGTAGACCAGCAGGTCCGTGGCGTACAGCACCGGCTCGTCGAGCCCCATCCGCTGCGCCAGGTCGAGGGCCTCGAGCGCTTCGTCGTACGAGTGGACGACGCCGCCTGGACCCCGGTGCGGGCGGCCGACCGCGACCTGGCCGCCGTCCGTCGCGGCGTGCGCCTGCTTGGCGAAGTACCTCAGGACGTCCGGCTGACTGCCGGGGGCGATGCAGACGAGGCGCCCGTCCTTCGTCGTGAGCAGGATCTTCCGGCCGCTGAAGCGGGCGAGCAGCGCCGTCTCCACACTGCGGGGCACGGCGTCGGTCTCGGTGTACGCCTCCGGGCCCGCCGCCACGGCGACGGCGTGCGCCCGCGAGAGCCGCAGCCCGAAGCGTGTGGCGCGCTCCGCGAGTCTGCCCAGGTCGCTGCGCCCGTACAGCAGGTCGTCGATGAACTCCCGCCGCGCCGCTTCCTCGCGCCGTACGGTGAGCCGCTGCGCCCGTTCGAAGCCCTCGGCGAAGGCGTCGACCGCCTGTTCCACCGCGGCCAGCACGGCATCGGTGGCCGCAGCGGACCCGGTCGCCGTGCGCGGCCATGCGGTGCGGGTGGCAGCCAGATGCAGATTGACCAGGGCGCGCAGCTGATGCCCGGCCTCCGCGGCCTCACGGCCCATCGCGCGACGGGCCTCCAGCTCGTCACGGGTGAGCCGGCGGCCGGTGTCCGCGACCTCACCCAGCACGCGGGCGTGGTCCCCCAGGAACTCCTCGGGGATCTCCGGCTCTGCCACGGCTCACTCCTCCTGCGTTTCCCTGCGTGATGGCGCCGACCGGCGCCGACACCTCTCCAACGCACCAGGCCGGGTGCCGGTGCCCGGCATCGGGATCCCGCAAAGATTGCCGGATTCCGGCAATGCGGGGGAAGAGCCCTGAGTGGCACCATCTCCTCAGCAACACACGGGGGAAGCACGGGGGTTACGGGGAAATCACGGGGGACACGGGGAGAAGGCCCGGCTGCTGCGGTGCCGTTCGCGGTGTCGCAGCGCCGGGGCCCCGGCGCACCCTGCCCACCACACCCCTGGCCGACAGAGGCGCGCAGCGTCGCAGGGGGTGAACCGGATGGCCGAATTCCTTTCCGCAGCACTTGCCTTTCCCGCCGTCGTCCTCGGCGCCGCCCTGGTCGTCGTCGTCTGCTTCTGGCTGCTCGTGCTGGCCGGGGCCGCCGGAACGGACTCCTTCGACAGCGACCTCGACGCCGACGCGGCGGGCGTCGGCGGGATTCCGGTCGCCGCGTCCGCGTCGCTCGCCGTCGTCATCGCCTGGTTCACCAGCCTCACGGGTTCGGTCCTGGTCCAGCGCAGTGGTGTCACCGGCACCACACGCTCCTTGCTCCACGTCGTCGTCCTGGCAGGGGCGCTGGTGATCGCCTGGGGGGTCGTCCGCATGCTCGTACGCCACTTCCGCCGGTACTTCCCGGCGGAACCTCCTCCATCGCGGCAGGACTTCCTGGGTCAGGTCTGCACGATCCGTACGGGGTCCGTCAGTGCCGACTTCGGGCAGGCGGAGGTTTCGGCGGCCGACGGCTCGACCGCGATCGTGCAGGTCCGGCAGCCGGAGCCGCCGTCCGGTCCCGGTGAGCTGCTCGCGGCAGGCAGTACGGGGCTCCTGTACGCGTACGACACCGAGGGTGAGTTCTTCTGGGTCTCGGCGTACGACGCCGCGCTCGCCCCGCGACCGCTGCCGCGCAAGGCCGGCTGACCGGACCGTCCCCACCCGCATGCGCGAGCCCCGCTGCCGCCGGGCTCCTGGTTCCGCATGCCGCGACGCCGCTCCGGAACGCGGGCGCGCCCTTCCTTCTTCACTCCTTCCCACCAGCCGCCAAGGACTGACATGGATGCCATCTCCTTGGGCATCGGCGTGCTCGTCGCCGTTGTCCTGCTCATCACCATCGCTCTGCTGCTCGTCATCACCCGCTTGTTCCGCAAGGTCGAGCAGGGCAAGGCGCTGATCATCTCCAAGACCAAGAAGGTCGACGTCACCTTCACCGGTGCGGTCGTCCTGCCCGTGCTCCACAAGGCCGAGACCATGGACATCTCGGTGAAGACCATCGAGATCCGCCGTACCGGGCGCGAGGGTCTGATCTGCCAGGACAACATCCGCGCGGATATCCACATCACCTTCTTCGTCCGGGTCAACAAGACCGTCGAGGACGTCATCAAGGTCGCTCAGGCCATCGGCACTGAGCGGGCGAGCGACAAGGTCGCGATCCAGGAGTTCTTCGCCGCGAAGTTCTCGGAGGCGCTCAAGACCGTCGGCAAACAGCTCGACTTCGTCGACCTCTACACCAAGCGCGAGGAGTTCCGTGACCGGATCATCCGCGTCATCGGTACCGACCTGAACGGGTACCACCTCGACGACGCGGCGATCGACTTCCTGGAGCAGACGCCGATGGCGCAGCTCGACGGGGCGAACATCCTGGACGCGCAGGGCATCCGCAAGATCACCGAGCTGACGTCGATCGAGCACGTGCGGACCAACGAGTTCCAGCGCACCGAGCAGAAGGAGATCACCCGGCAGGACGTCGACGCCCGCGAGACGATTCTGGAGCTGGAGCGACGGCAGTCCGAGGCCGAGATCAAGCAGCGCCGCGAGGTCGAGACGCTGCGGGCACGCGAGGAGGCGGCCACCGCCCGGGTGCAGGAGGAGGAGCGGCTCGGTGCGCAGGGTGCGTTCATCCGTACCGAGGAGCAGCTCGGTATCCAGCGGGAGAACCAGGCACGGGAGATCGCCGTCGCGCAGAAGAACCGTGAGCGGGTCATCGCGGTGGAGAACGAGCGCATCGAGAAGGACCGGATGCTGGAGGTCATCGGGCGTGAGCGCGAGACCGAACTGAACCGGATCGCGGCGACGAAGGAGGTCGAGGCCGAGCGCCGCGAGGTCGCGGACGTGATCCGGGAGCGGATCGCGGTGGACCGTACGGTCGCCGAGCAGGAGGAGTCGATCCTGACGCTGCGGGCCGTCGAGGAGTCGGAGCGCACCCGTAGGTCGGTCATCATCGCGGCCGAGGCGGAGGCGCAGGAGAAGCTCGTCAAGGACATCAAGGCGGCCGAGGCCGCGGAGGCCGCGGCGACGCATCGGGCGGCCGAGCAGCTGACGCTCGCCGAGGCCCGGTTGAAGACCGCCGACCTCGACGCGCAGGCGAAGCTGCGGCTCGCGGAAGGCATTCAGGCCGAGACGGCCGCGGCAGGGCTGGCGGAGGTCCAGGTCCGGGAGGCCGAGGCCGACGTCACGGAGAAGGCCGGCCTCGCGGAGGGCCGGGCGACGGAGGCACGGCTCGGCGCGGAGGCGGAGGGATCGCGCCTCAAGGCACTGGCGGTCGCGGAGGGCACCCGGGCCCAGGCGACGGCGGACGCGGCGGCGATCGGCGGGAAGCTGAAGGCCGAGGCCGAAGGGCTCACCCAGAAGGCCGCGGCGATGGCCGCGCTGGACGACGCGTCGCGCGGCCACGAGGAGTACCGGCTGCGGCTGGCCGCGGAGAAGGAGATCCGGCTGGCGGAGTTCGACGTGCAGCGGCAGGTTGCCGAGGCACAGGCGACGGTGCTCGCGACCGGGCTGGAGAACGCCGACATCAGCATCGTCGGCGGCGACACGGTCTTCTTCGACCGGCTCGTCTCGTCGGTCTCGCTCGGACGGAGCGTGGACGGGTTCGTGGAGAACTCGAGGACCGCTCAGGCGCTGGCGGGGCCGTGGCTGGACGGCAGCGGGTCGTTCACGGAGGACCTGACCCGGGTGCTGGGGTCCGTGTCCACGGGGGATGTGCGGAACCTGACGGTGTCGGCCCTGCTGATGCAGTTGATGCGGGGGTCCTCGGGGGCGGCTTCGGGTCAGGTACGGCAGTTGCTCGCCGCGGCGGAGGAGCTGGGGCTGGCGGGGATGACGGTGTCGTCGTTGACGGGTGGGGGTTCCGGGGCTGAGCCCGGATCCGCGTCCGCTTCCGCCCCGGTGTCCCGGAACGGGGCGGCCGCGGTCGGGTAGGGCCGCCCGCCCCGGCCACCGGGCGTCATTCCCCCGGGGGCTCGGGCGGACCGGGTCGCAGGACGTCGACATCTCGCAGGGAGCCGTACGCATGGACCACGACACCGCACTCACCGATGCCGGTGCCTACGAGGTGCTCCGGCGCCGGCTCGGGGCGCAGGCCGCCGAGCTCGTCCGGCGGGCCGAGGCCCTCAACGTCCGGCGGACCGAGGAGTTCGGCTCGACGGGGCTGCGGCTGCTCGCCACCGAGCAGGTCCGCACGGAGCGGGCGTCCACGGTCCGCGATCTCCTCGCCGTGGGCGGACAGTTGCTGTTCGGCTTCGAGCCCGGGCCCGGGGCGGGCGGGGAGGTGGAGGTCGGTGACGTCCTCGTCCTGCGTTCGGCCGGTCTTCAGGAGAGCGGCGCGGGACTGCTCGGCGACGAGGCGTTCGTCCGGGAGTTCGCCGGGCTCCACCGCTACTACCGCAGCGCCCGGCTGCTCCGGCTGCGACGCGTCAACGGCCGGCTGCTCGCCGTCTTCCGTACCGGTGAGACCGCCGAGGACATCCGCGTCCTGCGCTGGGCGCTCGGCCCGGACGGTGCGCCCGGAGCGTTCCTGGACGCCCAGGGGGACAAGGACCATGTGTTCCCGCCGTCGCATGATTTCGAATGGACCCCGGCCGGGCGGGACGCCCATGTCCCGGGGCGGCATCCGCACATCGCCGTCGGCGGGGGCGCGCTCTTCGTCGACACGCTGGGCGGCAGCCTCACCGTCAAGACCGTCGACGACACCGAGTCCCCCGCCGGGATCTACGAGGAGCCCGTGCAGGAGCCGCTCCAGTCCCTCGCGGACGCCGACGTCGAGTACGCCGAGGCCGGGCCGCTGATCCTGCTTCGGGTGCGCCCGTACAAGGAGGAGGACTGGCGTCACCTGGTCTTCAACACGCTGCTCTCCACCGTCCGCCGGCTCGACGCGATCGGGCCGTCCTGCCACCGGCTCCCCGAGGACCAGGGGATCATCTTCCCCGGCGGCTACTACCTCACCACCGGTACGGCCAGGACGTTCGACACCGCCGAGGAACTCACCGACCCGGTCTTCGAAGGCGCGGTCCGCTCGCCCAACGGCGAGGACGTGCTGTACGCCTTCCGGTCCCGGGACGAGAGCCGCACCCTGCTCCTCCCCTACAACCTGATCCGCCAGGAGGTCGCCACCCCGCTGCTCGGCCGCGGTCACGCCCTCCTCGACGACGGCACCCTGATCCTGCTCAAGGGCGGTGACAGGGGCGAAGAGGGGCCCGGCCGCGTCCACCCGCTGCAGCGCTGGCAGTCCCCGTACGCCTCCGACACCTACGCCGCTTCCCGCCCCGTGGGCACCGGCCCGCTCGCCCGGACCGGCAACGCCGACCTGGTGCGCGGGATCTCCGACTGTCTCGCCCTGGCGCACGGCGTGCGGGACATGACACCGACGACCGCCGTGTACGAGCAGCTCGTCGCCGACTGCGCCCGGGCCGGGGACCGTTACCACTGGCTCACCGATCCCGAACTGGGTTCGCTCGCCGACCCGTTGGAGGAGCTGAGGGCCACCGCCCACCAGGTCCTGGCCGAGTTCGAGACGGTGCAGGAGCTGACCCGGCAGGCCGCCGAAGCCCTCGCCCGGACTGCCTCACGGCTCACCGCCCTCGTCCGCCGCATCCGGGGCGAGGCCCCGCCCACAGCCGCCGCCCGGGTGGCCCAGCTCACCGAACTCCGGCGCGTTCAGGGCCACTTGGCGACCCTTGCCGAGATGCGGTACGCCGACACCGGCCGGATCGCGGAACTCTCCGCCGAGACCGAGCACGCCCTCGCCTCGGCCGCCCAGCGGGTGGTGGCCTTCCTCGCCCGGGAGGACGCGTTCACCGGATACCACGAGGACCTCACGCAGCTCACCGAGGCCGCAGGCACGGCAACCGGCGTCGCCGGCACCTCGGCCGTCGCGGACCGGCTGACCGGGATCACCGAGGGCCTCGGCACCGTCACGGACGTCGTCGCCGGGCTCGACATCGGCGACGCCACCGTCCGTACGTCGATCCTGGAGCGGATCGCCGAGGTCCTGGGCGGCGCCAACCGCGCCCGCGCGACCCTGGACGCCCGCCGCAGGGAGCTGCTGTCCCGGGAGGGGCGGGCCGGATTCGCCGCCGAGTTCGCCCTGCTCGGGCAGGCGGTCACGGGAGCGCTGGCCGCCGCGGACTCCCCCGACGCCTGCGACGAGCAACTGGCGCGGGTGCTGCTCCAGCTGGAGAACCTGGAGTCCCGGTTCGCGGACACCGACGACGTCCCGGTCCGGCTGGCCGAGCGGCGTACGGAGGTGTACGAGGCGTTCTCGGCCCGCAAGCAGACGCTGCAGGATGCCCGCGCCCGGCGGGCGGAGCGGCTCGCGGACTCCGCGAACCGGGTCCTGGAGACGGTCGCCCGGCGTCTTGCCTCGCTGGAGGACCTGGACGCCGTCCACACCTACTTCGCCTCCGACCCCATGGTCGCCAAGGTCCGCCGCACCGCCGATGAGCTGCGCGGGCTCGGCGACCCCGTGCGCGCCGAAGAGCTCGACGGGCGGCTGAAGGCGGCACGGCAGGAGGCGGGGCGGGCGCTGCGCGACCGCAGCGAGCTGTACGCGGACGGCGGGTCCGTGATCCGGCTGGGCCGGCACCGGTTCGCGGTGAACACCCAGCCGTTCGACCTGACCCTGGTCCCGTCCGGCGACGGGCTCGCCTTCGCACTGACGGGCACGGACTACCGGGCGCCGGTCACCGGCCCGGAGTTCGCGGCGACCCGCCCGTACTGGGACCAGCTGCTGCCCTCCGAATCCGGGGACGTCTACCGTGCCGAGCATCTGGCCGCCCGCCTCCTGGACGAGCACGGCGCGGATGCCCTCACCGATGCGCAGGACCTGGCCGCGCTCGTACGGGAAGCGGCAGCGGCGGCGTACGACGAGGGCTATCAGCGCGGCGTGCACGACGAGGACGCCACCACGATCCTGGCCGCCCTGCTGCGGCTGCACTCCGGCGCCGGCCTGCTGCGCTTCCCGCCCGCCGTGCGCGCGGCGGCGCAGCTCTTCTGGGCGCACGGCGCGGACGATGCCCGGCGTACGTCCTGGGCGCGCCGGGCCGTGTCGCTGGCGCGCGCCCGCGACACGTTCGGGCTCGCCCCGGCCATCGCCGCGCTCCAGGAGGAGTGGGCGGCGGCCATGGGGGCCGGGGACACGGTCGCCGTGTACCTCTTCGAGGAGCTGACCAGCGGTCCTGCCGGGTTCGTGACGAGCTCCGCCACCCGTACGTTCCTGGACAAGTTCCGCCGGGCCACGGGAACCTCGGCGTACGACGAGGACCTGGCGGCCCTGGCCGACGACCTGCGGGCCCGGCGCCAGCTCGTCGAGGGCTGGCTCGCCTCCTACGCCGCCGCGAGCGGCACGGAGGCGGGCGAGGGGGACCTCGCGGAGGCCGTCGCCGTGGAGCTGTGCCCGGACCTGCAGCGGTACGAGTGCGACGCGCCGCTCACCGAGACGGTCGAGGGCCTCCTCGGCGACCACCCGCGCGTCGAGCGGGGCAAGCTGCCGGTGCGGCTGGACGAACTCCTCGCCCGTACCGCCGGGTTCCGCGAGCGCACCGTTCCCGGCTTCCGGGCGTACCAGCGGCTGCGCACCACCCTGGTCGCAGCCGAACGCGCCCGGCTGCGCCTGGACGACCACCGGCCGCGCGTCATGCCGGCGTTCGTCCGCAACCGGCTGCTCGACGAGGTGTACCTGCCGCTCATCGGCGACAGCCTCGCCAAGCAGCTCGGCACCGCCGGCGCGGACCGGCGCACCGACTCCCAGGGCCTGCTGCTCCTCGTATCGCCGCCGGGCTACGGCAAGACGACGCTCATGGAATACGTCGCCGACCGGCTCGGCATGGTCCTCGTCAAGGTCAGCGGGCCGAACCTGGGCCACGACGTGACCTCCCTCGACCCGGCGCAGGCCCGCAGCGCGACCGCACGCCAGGAGATCGAGAAGATCAACTTCGCGCTGGGGGCCGGCAGCAACACCCTCCTCCACCTGGACGACATCCAGCACACCTCGCCCGAACTGCTCCAGAAGTTCATTCCGCTCTGCGACGCGACCCGCCGGGTCGAAGGGGTGCGGGACGGCGAGGCGCGCAGCTACGACCTGCGGGGCAAGCGGTTCGCGGTGGTCATGGCGGGCAACCCGTACACCGAGTCCGGGGAGCAGTTCAGGATTCCGGACATGCTCGCCAACCGCGCGGACGTCTGGAATCTCGGCGAGGTCCTGAGCGGCCGGGACGACGTCTTCGCGCTGAGCTTCGTCGAGAACGCGCTGACCGCCAACCCGGTCCTCGCCCCGCTCGCGGCCCGCTCCCGCGACGACCTCGCACAGCTCGTGGACCTCGCGTCCGACACCACCGGGCAGGTGCGCGCCGACCGGCTGGAGCACCCGTACACGCCTGTCGAGCTGGACCGGATCGTCTCCGTCCTGCGGCATCTGCTCACCGCACGGGACACCGTCCTCACGGTGAACGCGGCGTACATCGCTTCGGCGGCGCAGACCGACACGACGCGCACCGAGCCGCCGTTCAGGCTGCAGGGCTCGTACCGCAACATGAACAGGATCGCGGAGCGGATCGTGCCCGTCATGAACGACGCCGAGCTGGCCGCCGTCATCGACGATCACTACGCGGGCGAGGCGCAGACCCTCACCACCGGTGCCGAATCGAACCTGCTGAAGCTGGCCGCGCTGCGCGGCACACTCACCGCCGAGCAGGCGGACCGCTGGTCCGCCATCACCGCCTCGTACGTCCGCGCCCAGGCACTCGGCGGCCCGGACGGCGACCCCATGACCCGCGCGGTGGCCGCCCTGGGGCTCCTCGCGGACCGGATAGCGGCGGTGGAGACGGCGATCGGGCGGGCGGCGGACCCACGCCACCTGCCGGCCGGCCCCGCAGCCCGCCCGGCCCACAACGACTGACACGGAGAGGGACAAGGCATGCTGGGTTTCGTGTCCCCACTTCCTCAGCAGCCCCAACGCCCCACCATCAGCGGCCACATGGTGGTCTGCGGCGATGACACGCTCGCCCGGCGGCTCGCCGTGGAGCTGCGCTATGTGTACGGGGAGCGGGTCACCCTGCTGCTGCCGCCGGGCCGCGACACCGGTCGCCCCGATCTGCCGTTGACCCAACGCGCCAGGGCTGCGGCCTTGTTCGGCCGCATGTCGGCGGCGATGAACCGCAACGGGGCGGCGGGCGGGGCCGGTGACGGCGACACCAACGCCGGGGTCGAGGCCGTCCGCATCATCGAGGCGCACGAGCCGTCCGACGACGTACTGGAAGAGGCGGGTGTCGACCGGGCTGCCGCGCTCGCGCTGGTCTACGACGACGACGAGCGGAACATCCGGGCCGCCCTGACGGCCCGTCGCCTCAACCCGCGCCTGCGGCTGGTCATCCGGCTCTACAACCGCAAGCTCGGCCAGCACCTGGAGACCCTGCTCGACCAGGCGGCCGCCGTCGCGATGCCGGGGCTCGACCCGACCGCCCTGGACGCCTCCACGACCGTGCTGTCCGACGCCGACACCGCCGCACCCGCCCTGGCCGCCACCGCACTGACCGGCAGCAGCAAGGTCATCCAGGCCGAGGGCGTGCTCCTGCGCGCCGCCGAGCGCACCCCGCCCCGGCAGGGCGAGCTCGCCGACCCGGGCCTGTGCACGCTGGCGCTGCTCTCCTCCACCACCCATGACCCGGCGGGCACCGAGGGCTCCGACAGCAGTGGCGAGGAAGGCCCCCAGCTCCTGCCCGACCATGCGACGGTGGCCGCGGCCACCGGCCGGGGCACGGTCGTCCTGGAAGCCATCAGCCAGGCGGGACCCGACCGCACACCCACCCGGATGGGCGGCAGGGGCGCACCGCTCGGCCACATCTTCTCGCGGCGGCTGCGCTGGTCGGCGGCGGGTGTCGCGACGGCCGTCGTGGCCCTGGCCGTCGCCTCGGTCGTCACCACCGGCGACAGCCCCGTACACGCCGCCTACCTGACCCTGCTCGACCTGCTCGCGATGGGCGACCCGGCGGACGGGGACAAGGACCCGGCATCCCGCCAGATCATCCAGCTCCTCTCCGGAACGGCCGGACTCCTCCTCCTGCCGCTGCTCGTCGCCGCCGTCCTGGAGGCGTTCGGCTCGCTGCGCACCGCGTCGGTGCTGCGCCGCCCCCCGCGTGGCCTGTCCGGCCATGTGGTGCTCCTGGGCCTCGGCAAGATCGGTACGAGGGTCCTCGTGCGGCTCCGGGAGCTGGACATCCCCGTCGTCGTCGTCGAGGAGGACCCGGAGGCGCGCGGCATCCCGCTGGCCCGCAGCATGCACATCCCCACGGTCGTCGGCGATGTCACCCAGGAGGGTGTCCTGGAAGCGGCGAAGATCCGCCGGGCCCGCGCCCTGCTGGCCCTGACCAGCGTCGACGCGACGAACCTGGAAGCCGCCCTGTACGCCCGCTCGGTGAAGCCGGATCTGCGGGTGGCCCTGCGCCTGTACGACGACGAGTTCGCCACCGCCGTCTACCGGACCCTGCGCACCGCCCACCCGCAGGCCCTGACCCGCTCCCGCTCCGTCTCCCACCTGGCCGCCCCGTCGTTCGCGGTCGCCATGATGGGCCGGCAGATCCTGGGCGCGGTCCCGGTCGAACGCAAGGTCCTGCTGTTCGCCGCCCTGGAGGTGGGGGGCCATCCGCAGTTGGAGGGCCACACCGTCGAGCAGGCGTTCCGACCCGGTTCCTGGCGCGTCCTGGCCCTGGACGCCACCCCGCCGGCCGACCGCCGCCCGGATCTGGCCGCCGTCCCTCCGTACGACCCCTTCGGCCCCGACGCGGCGGACCGGCCTTCCGGACTGATCTGGAACCTGCACCCGGGCTACGTGCTGCGGCCGGAGGACCGGGTGGTGATCGCGGCGACCCGGCGCGGTCTGGCGGAACTGCTGCGCAGACAGCGTTCGATGAACCGCCTGTGACCCGTCGACGAAAGCTCGGCAACGGGCCGGCGCGGCCCTGCTAGCGGGGCGTGCCCATCGCCTCGCGCACCTCGTCGAGCGTCGCCTCGGCGATCGCGTTCGCCCGCTCGTTGCCCGCGCGCAGTACCGACCGCACGTACGTCATGTCCCGCGCGTACTCCGCCCGTCGGGCCCGGATCGGGGCCATCGTGGTGTTGACCGCGTCCGTCACGGTCCGTTTGAGCGCGGCGCCGCCGCCGTTCCCGATCTCCTCGGCGACGTCGTGGGGGTCGCGCCCGAGGCAGAGGGCGGCCAGCAGCACCAGGCTCGACACCCCGGGCCGCCGTTCGGGCTCGTACGTGATGTGGCGCTCGGCGTCGGTGGTCGCGCCCTTGATCAGCCGGGCCGTCTCGTCGGCGTCCGCGCCGAGGGCGACGGAGTTGTTCCGGCTCTTGCTCATCTTGGTGCCGTCGGTGCCGAGCAGCAGGGGCGCGGCGGAGAGCAGCGCGTCGGGTTCCGGGAAGACCGCCCCGTACCGCTCGTTGAAGCGGCGGGCGACGGTGCGGGTGATCTCCAGGTGGGGCAGCTGGTCCAGCCCGACGGGTACGAGGTTGCCCTTGCAGAACAGGATGTCGGCGGCCTGGTGCACCGGGTAGGTGTACATGAGCCCGCTGACCGCGGCCTGCCGGGAGTGGGCGATCTCGTCCTTCACGGTGGGGTTGCGGCCGAGCTCGGCGACGGAGACGAGGGAGAGGAACGGCAGGAGGAGCTGGTTGAGGGCCGGTACGGCGCTGTGGTTGAAGACCGTCGTCCGGGCAGGGTCGATCCCGATGGCCAGGTAGTCCAGCAGGAGCCCTTCCACGTGCTCGGTGAGCCGCTCGGCGACGTCGCGGTCGGTGAGCACCTGGTAGTCAGCGATGAGGACGAGGACGTCCACGCCGAGGTCCTGGAGGCGCACCCGGTTGTGGAGGGTGCCGAAGTAGTGCCCGAGGTGAAGGGCCCCGGTGGGCCGGTCGCCGGTGAGGACCCGGAAACGGCCCGGGTCGTGCGCGAGCTGTTCCTCAAGCTCGGCACTGCGGCGCAGGGCGGGTGCTGCGGGGCCGGCGGGCGGCAGGTCTGTGACGGTCACGTGGCTCTCCTCGCTGATCGCGTATGCGTTCAGGACGGCCCGCCGACGGACATCGGGGCAGCAAAAAAGGGCCGTCCATGTCGAACGGCCCTGGTTCCGTGCAGATGAGGGTGGCCGCTCCTAGGGGGAGCGCCACCGGTTCAGGCACGGGACGGAGGTCATGCGCCCACTGTAGTCACTTGTCCGCGTGGCCGCCCACGTAGAAGAGCAGCATGACGAACCCGGCGAAGAGGTGCGTCGCGAAGATGTAGACGAAGACGCGCAGCACGACACCGCGCTCCTTCCAGCTCTCGCTCTCGCTCATGACTCACCCCTTTCCGCTTGGTCACCGCGACAGGCCCGCTCCAGGGTACGCAGCCCCGGAGAGGGCTCCGAGCCCGCGGAATAGGGGGGCGGGGTCTCCCGTTGTAGGGTGTGTTCACATAGTTCAACGTTCAACCAGTAGCTGGAGGCGGGCGCCATGCAGTTCGGGATCTTCACCGTCGGGGACGTCACCACCGACCCCACGACCGGTACGACGCCGAGCGAGAACGAGCGGATCAAGGCGACACTCGCCATCGCGCTCAAGGCCGAGGAGGTGGGCCTGGACGTCTTCGCCACCGGTGAGCACCACAACCCGCCGTTCGTCCCGTCCTCGCCGACGACCACACTCGGCTACATCGCCGCCCGCACCGAGAAGCTGATCCTGTCCACGTCCACCACCCTGATCACCACCAACGACCCGGTGAAGATCGCGGAGGACTACGCCACGCTCCAACACCTCGCGGACGGCCGTGTCGACCTGATGATGGGCCGCGGCAACACCGGCCCCGTCTACCCCTGGTTCGGCAAGGACATCCGCCAGGGCATCCCGCTCGCGATCGAGAACTACGCCCTGCTGCACAAGCTGTGGCGCGAGGACGTCGTCGACTGGGAGGGCACGTTCCGTACGCCCCTCCAGTCCTTCACCGCGACCCCGCGCCCGCTGGACGGCGTCCCGCCGTTCGTCTGGCACGGCTCCATCCGCTCCCCGGAGATCGCCGAGCAGGCCGCCTACTACGGCGACGGGTTCTTCCACAACAACATCTTCTGGCCCCTGGAGCACACGAAGAAGATGGTGGACCTCTACCGCAGGCGCTACGCCCACCACGGGCACGGCACCGCCGAGCAGGCCATCGTGGGCCTCGGCGGCCAGGTGTTCATGCGCAAGAACTCGCAGGACGCGGTACGGGAGTTCCGCCCGTACTTCGACAACGCGCCGGTCTACGGGCACGGCCCCTCCCTGGAGGACTTCACGGAGCAGACCCCGCTGACCGTCGGCTCCCCGCAGGAGGTCATCGAGCGGACCCTGTCCTTCCGCGAGCACGTCGGCGACTACCAGCGCCAGCTGTTCCTGATGGACCACGCGGGACTGCCGCTCAAGACGGTCCTGGAGCAGCTCGACATCCTCGGCGAGGAGGTCGTACCCGTGCTGCGCAAGGAGTTCGCCAACCTGCGCCCGGCCGGCGTGCCGGACGCACCCGTCCACCCGGCGGTCACCGCCGCCCGCACCGCCCGGAAGGAAGTCTGACCGTGCTCGCCACCGCCCCCCTGAAGATCGTCGCCGTCGCGGCCGGACTGAGCAGCCCCTCGTCCACCCGGCTGCTGGCCGACCGGCTCGCCGGGGCCGTCCGGGAGCGACTGTCGGCCGACCAGGACCGCAGGGTCGACGTCCAGATCATCGAGCTGCGCGATCTGGCCGTCGACATCGCCAACCACCTCGTCACCGGCTTCCCGCCGAAGGAGCTCAAGGCGGCGATCGACGCCGTGACCGGCGCCGACGGCCTGATTGCCGTGACCCCGGTGTTCACTGCCTCGTACAGCGGACTGTTCAAGTCCTTCTTCGACCTGATCGACAACACCGCCCTGACAGGCAAGCCCGTCGTCATCGCGGCGACGGGCGGCACGGCCCGGCACTCACTGGTTCTCGAGCACGCGATGCGCCCGCTCTTCACCTACCTGCGGGCGGTCGTCCTGCCGACGTCCGTGTACGCGGCGTCGGAGGACTGGGGCTCGTCCGGCGACGAGTACACCGAGGGGCTGCCCTCCCGGATCCGGCGCGCGGGCGGCGAACTCGCCTCCGCGGTCATGGGGCGGACGGTCTCCGGGGCGTCCCGGTCGCTCACCCTCGACGACGGCGAGGACGCGGTCGTGCCGTTCGAGCAGCAGCTCGCCGGCTTGCGCACAGCCTGAAGGCAGCACCCGGGGCCCGTCCGACCCACAGGCCCCGGGTGTCCTGTTTGGTTAGAGTTGTCACGAATTGATGCATGGCGAGATGCAGCCAGAAGTGGCAGACCGAACGGGAGGCAGACATGGGCAGGATCGTCGTCGGCGTGGACGGCTCGGATTCGTCGATCAAGGCGCTGCGCTGGGCCGTGCGCCAGGCCGAACTGACCGGGGACACGGTCGAGGCGGTCAACAGCTGGGAGTACCCCGCATCCAGCTGGTCCGTGATGCCGGGCATGCCGGAGGACTTCGATCCGCAGGCCGTGGCGACCATCGCCCTCACCGAGGCGCTGGAGGAGGCCCTCGGCGCCGAAGGGGCGGCGGCCGTCAGCAAGATCGTCGTGATCGGCAACCCGGCGCAGTCCCTGCTGGACCGGGCTGCGGGCGCGAACCTGCTGGTCGTCGGCGCCCGCGGCTACAGCGGCTTCAAGGCGACGCTGCTCGGCTCGGTCAGCCTCCACGTCACCCAGCACGCCCCCTGCCCGGTCACCGTCGTCCGCGACTAGGGCCTCCCGACCCGGCTCACGGGCGGGCCACCCACGCGGTGGCCCGCCCTTTTCGTGGCCGGACGGGTTCAGCCCTGGGAATTGACGTGTTCGAGCACCCGGGCGAACTCCTCGGTGGGCGAGAAGTCCACGTACTCGCAGTCCTCGAGCGCCTCGGGGGCGTGGCCGGGAGGCCAGTAGTACGCCTGCCCCTCCTCGTAGATCTCGTACGACTCCGAGTCGGCACCTGTCCACATCTTCAGCCGGCCCTTGAGGAGATAGCCCCAGTGGTTGCAGGGGCACAGGTCGTCCGGCATGCCCTTGAGCGCCGGGCGCATGTCCGTACCCTTGGGAAACCGGACGAAGGCGACCGTCAGGTCCCCACCGATCTCCTTCATGCGCAGTTCCGCACCCTCACCTTCGAAGGCGACGGGCGTCTCGTTCCTCGTCGTGGCCGTCATGGCTCCTCCAGGGCTTCTCAGGGCAGATCCCTGTCCCCTGTCCTCCAGTCCGGTCCCGGCCCGCCGAGTGGGCGAGAGAAGGAGCACGGCCCCACCGTCGGAGCGCACCCCGCCGGGAGGGCCGGCGGCCTGGAGTCACTTCCGGTTGTAGAGCCGCATCGTCACCGTGCCGAACACCACCACGAACAGGGCCGACCAGCCCAACGACCAGGCGATGTCCGTCGCCGGCCAGTTGCCGGCCATGAGCTCCCTGACCGCCGTGGCCACATGGGTGACCGGGCTGTTGTTGACGAAGGCCTGCAGCCAGCCCGGCATGGTCTTCGGGTCGACGAACACGTTGCTCAGGAACGTCAGCGGGAAGATCACCATCATGCTGACGCCCATCACCGACTTCTCGGTGCGCAGCAGCAGCCCGAACATCGTCCAGATCCAGGAGAACGCGAACGAGAACACCAGCAGCAGGGCCACACCCGCCGCCACGCCCAGCACTCCGCCGTCCGGCCGGTAGCCGATGATCATGCCGACGGTGAGCATGACCGCCGAGGCCAGCACATAACGCAGGATGTCGCCGAGCAGATAGCCGACCATCGGGGCGGGCCGCCAGATCGGCAGCGTACGGAACCGGTCGAAGACGCCCTTGGTGATGTCGGTGTTCACCGAGACACCCGTGTACATCGTGATCATCACGACGCTCATCACCAGGATGCCGGGCAGCAGGAACTGGATGTACGCCTCGGTGGAACCGGCCAGCGCTCCTCCGAAGAGGTACGTGTACATCAGCACCATCATGATCGGGAACGCCGTGACATCGAACAACTGCTCGGGCACGTGCTTGATCTTCAGCATCGCCCGCCACCCGAAGGTGAGGGACGCCGACAGAGCACCGGGCCTGGGTGGCCGCTCCTGGCCGACCAGCAGGGAGGCGAGCGTCTCGGCGTCCGGCGCGACGAGCTCGACGTCTTCCGTCTGGGTCCTGGCCGGTGCGGTACTCACGCCGACACCCCCTTCTTGTCCGTGAGCGCGAGGAAGACCTCGTCGAGGCTGGGCTGCCCGAGCGCGAAGTTGTCCACATGGATGCCGCACCTGGCCAGCTCGGCCAGCGCCCGCGCGGCCTTCTCCGCCGCGCCCTTCTCCGTGCCGTGGCCGTTGACCGTGGCCGTCAGCGCGACCGGGTCCGGGTCCAGCTGGACCGTGGCGTCCAGCTCCAGCGCGAGCACCCGCTCGGCCTCGGGCCGCTGAGCGGGGTCCCGCAGGCGCAGATGGACCGAGCCGGAGCCGACGGATGCCTTGAGCTCGCCCTTCGTGCCCTCGGCGATCACCTTGCCGTGGTCGATCACCGCGATGCGCGAGGCCAGCTGGTCGGCCTCGTCCAGGTACTGCGTGGTCAGCATGACCGTCGTGCCCTGGGCGACGACGGCCCGCACGATGTCCCACACCTGATTGCGGCTGCGCGGGTCGAGCCCGGTCGTCGGCTCGTCGAGGAAGAGCAGGTCCGGGGTGTTCAGGATGGACGCGGCGATGTCGATACGGCGCCGCATGCCGCCCGAGTAGTTCTTCACCTGCTTGCCTGCCGCCTCGCTCAGCCCGAAGGCCTCCAGCAGCTGTGCCGACCTGGTACGGGCAGCGGGCTTGGAGTGCCCGAGCAGCCTGCCCAGCAGCACCAGGTTCTCCGTACCGGTCAGGTCCTCGTCGACCGAGGCGTACTGCCCCGTCAGGCTGACCCGGCTGCGGACCGCGTCGGCGTCCTTCACGACGTCGTGGCCGAAGACCCGCGCATGGCCCCCGTCCGGACGCAGCAGTGTCGCCAGCATCCGTACGACGGTGGTCTTCCCGGCGCCGTTGGGTCCGAGGACGCCGTAGACGGTGCCGGTGGGAACGGCGAGATCGATGCCGTCCACCGCACGGTTGTCGCCGAAGATCTTCACCAGCCCCGTCGTCTCGATGGCCAGTTCAGTACTCATGGTCCCTTCCTTGCCGGGATGACCGAGGAGATCGGGATGGTCGGGATGGTCGAGGAGTCGGGTGGGTCAGGGCCACGATGGCACGGGAGCACCGCGCCACGGGGTACGTCAGAAGGAAAAAAGCGTGGCCGCCAGATCCGATCTGGCGGCCACGCACCGGTCCGGAGGGACCCGGCGCTCAGTCCTCCCGCGTGTAGTAGATGTAGAAGGCGGTGCAGAACATCCCGGCCCCGACGACCAGCCCCAGCACGCCCGACGAGAACACGCTGCTGCCGTTGAGGCTGTAGAGGAAGCCGATGGCGATCCCGGTCAGCGCGCCGTACGCCGCCGCCCGAAGCTCCCGCGGCAGGGCGGGCCCGACCCGTCCCAGCACGAAGCACAGCGCGGCGAAAGCCACTCCGGACACGACACCGAGCCAGATCTGCCCGCCGGTGGTCGCGCCGCCGTCGCGCCGGATGAAGAAGGCCCAGAAACCGAGGATCACGCCCAGCGTCAGGGGCATCGCCCAGGCGAGCGCGCTGTGCGTCCGCCGTGCCGGTGTGCGGGCATGCGTGCGCCGACGCGTCGGCATCGTTGCGTGAGTGGCCATGGCGGACAGCTCCTTCCCTCGCCCCCGTCCGTCCCTCCAGGGCACACCCGACCGCGCCGACCGGCAACTCGAATGGTCTACGGCCCGAAGCGCCGCGGCCCCGCACGGGATTGTCTGGGTGGTGTGCGGACCTACCTCTCAGCAGCCCTGTCGGCAGTACTGCTCGTCCTGCTTGCCGTGCTGGTACCGGTGAGCGCGCTCTCCGCGTGGGTCGACCTGGAGATCGACGACACCGACCGGTACCTGGCCGCCGTCTCCCCGCTGGCCTCCGACCCCGACGTCCAGAACACCGTCGCCACCCTGGTCACCGACGAGGCGATGAAGAACATCGACGTCGGCCCGCTCCAGGAGACCCTGGAGCAGTTCCTGCACGAGACCGTGCAGTCGTTCACCACCACCGAGCCCTTCCAGCTGGCCTGGACCACCGCGAACCGGACGGCGCACCAAGCCGTGACCGCCGCGCTGCACGGTGACAGCGGGCAGGCGGTGACCATCGATCTGGCACCGGTGATCGAGCAGGTCAAAGAGGAACTGGTGAACTCCGGAGTGCCGTTCGCCGACCGGATCCCGGTCGAGAGCACGGCGATCACGGTGCTCTCCGCCGACCGGGCGGACGACCTGCGGAGCTCCTTCCAGTGGCTGCGCCACTGCAGCGTCTGGCCGGCCGTGGGGACGGTGGTGTTCCTCGTCCTGGTGGTGGGTCTCGCGCTCGTACGGGGAGGCGTGCGGGCCGGGCTGGGCGCCGCGGCCGCGGTGGGCGGCGGCCTCGTGCTCGGCGCGATCGTGCTGCGCATCCTGGTCGCGGTGGGCCGCGACAGGGTGCTGGACGAGGTGCCGGGCAGCGACCGGGGCGGGGCCGCGGCCGTGTACGACGCGCTGACCGCCTCACTGCGGACGACCGTGTGGATCGTGATCGTGGTGGGCGCGGTCCTGGTGGTCGGCGGACTTGCGGGACGGTACGTGGCGGCGCGGCGGAACACCGGACGGAACGTCGGGCCGTAAAAGGGTGCTCCGGCCTGCCGGCCTCCGACATGCGCGGGCGCGTGGGCCGGGCGAAAGTGGGACCCGTGAGAGCAGGGGGCGACTGGGAGGTCTGCCGTATGCGAGCCATCGCTGTCAGCGCGTTCTGTGCGGAGCCCTGTCTCGTCGAAGTGCCGAAGCCCGATCCCGACGCGGGCGACGTACGGGTGAAGATCGAGTACGCGGCGCTCAACCCGCTCGACTGGCAGACCGCGGACGGCGCCCTGGACGAGGTCGCCCCCCACGCCTTCCCACTGATCGTCGGAGTCGACTTCGCGGGCCGGGTGGACATGATCGGCAGCGGCGACAACCGCTTCCGGGTGGGTGACGCCGTCTTCGGCCGGGTGACCGCGCCCCCTGTCGGGCGCTGCGGGGCGTACGCCGAGTACGTGTCCGTGCCGCAGGACTCCCCGATCGCCCTGGTACCGCGCGACCTGCCGCTCCAGATCGCGGCGGCGCTCCCGTCCGCCGGGACGGCCGCCGCGCAGATTCTGGGGGGAACGGCGGTCCGCAGCGGCCGGAGTCTGCTGATCATCGGCGCGGCCGGCGGCGTCGGCACCTTCCTGACCCAGCTCGCCGCCGCCCGGGGCATCGGGGTCGTCGCCGCGGTACGGGGCGACGAGGAGAAGCGGATGCGGGCGTTCGGCGCCGCCGCCGCCGTCGACACGACCCTCGGTCCCGGCGAGCTGGCCGCGGCGGTACGGGACGTGTACCCGAACGGCGTCGACGCGCTCGTCGACCTGGTCTCCACCGACCCGGACGCCTTCGCCGCGCATGCCGCACTGGTGCGCGACGGCGGTGTCGCCGTCACCACCCGGGGAGTCGCGGGCCCGCCCGGCGTCGCACGGGTCGACTTCCGGCTCGCCCCGACGGCGGAACTGCTCGAATCACTGGCCGCCGGCGCGGTGCAGGGCGAACTGGCCGTGCCCGTGGACGCCGAGCTCCCTCTGGAGAAGGCCCCGCAGGCGCTCGCCCAGAACCGTACGGGCGGGGCTCGCGGGAAGACCGTCTTCGTCATCTGAAGCCGGTCCTTCGGCGAGGGGTTCTCAGGACGGTCCGGGTCCGCGCTCCTGGAGGCGTTCCATCTCCCGGCGGTCACGCTTGGTCGGGCGTCCCGCGCCGCGGTCGCGGACCGGAACCTGGATCGCGGCCTCGCGCGGCGGCGGGGGCGGGCTGTTGTCGACGAAACAGTCGGCGGCGACCGGCGGCCCGACGCGCTTCTTCACGATCTTGGAGACGACCACGATCCGGTCCCGCCCCGCATGCCGCAGCCGTACCTCGTCGCCCGTGTGCAGCGTCTGGGCGGGCTTGGCCCGCTCCCCGTTGACCCGCACATGCCCCGCCCGGCAGGCGGCAGCGGCCTGCGACCTGGTCTTCGTCAGCCGGACCGACCAGATCCAGACGTCGACCCGGACACTTCCCTCCGCCTGCGGCGCCTCACCGGAAACCATGCACCCGACTCTAGTGCGGTGAGGCGCCCCGGACGGGTCAGGAACCGAAGTCGGCGACGGCTCGTACGACGCAGGTCAGGCCTGCACCCCATGGGCACAGGCCTGACGTCCACCGCAGGCAGCAGTGGGAGACGGGTGCGGTTCAGACGCCGATGTCGCTGCCGTCCTTGCGCCAGACGGCGACCACGGACGGGCGGACGATTCGGCCGGGTCCGTCCGGCCAGGTGCTCGCCGGCTTCTCGACGGACGCGCCGTCGATCTCGCCCGGGTGCTGCACGGCCACCAGGACCCGGCGGTCCTGGATCACCGGGCCGCAGGTCTCGGCACCGGACGGCACGGTCAGGAACTGCTTGAGCTCTCCCCGCCGTTCGCCCTGCGTCGCGACACCGAACAGGCCGTCGTGCGAACCGAGCTGAGCGCCGTCCGTGGAGATCCACAGGTTGCCGTGGTCGTCGAACGCCACGTTGTCCGGGCAGGAGATGGGGCTGACCTTCTCCTTGGGGAAGCCCGCGAAGTACGTCGACGGGTCGTTCGGGTCACCCGCGACGAGGAAGAGCCGCCAGGCGAAACCGTCGCCCGCCGGGTCGTCCCAGTTCTCCGCGAGCTCCAGGATCTGACCGTGCTTGTTGGCGTTGCGCGGGTTGGCCTCGTCCGCACCTGCCTTGCCCGCCTTGCCACGGTCGGTGTTGTTGGTGAGGGCGATGTAGACGCGTCCGGTGCGCGGCGACGGTTCGACATCCTCCGGCCGGTCCATCTTCGTCGCGCCGACCTTGTCACCGGCGAGACGCGTGAAGACGTACACCTCCTCGGCGGTCATGCCCGGCACGTGCGAGGTGCTACCCGTGGCGAGCGGGATCCAGATGCCGCTGCCGTCGAACTCGCCGTCGGACGGGAGCTTGCCCGTACCGTCGAACTCCGCGGCCGGGGAGTCGCCGGTCAGCTTGGCGACGTACAGCGTGCCCTCGTCGAGCAGGGTGAGGTTGTGCTCGCGCGCGGCACGCGAGTTCCCCTTCTTCATCTTCTTGCTGGAGACGAACTTGTAGAAGTAGTCGAACCGCTCGTCGTCGCCCATGTAGACGACGGGGCGGCCGTCGGCGGTCAGCCGGGGCTGGGCCGCCTCGTGCTTGAAGCGGCCGAGCGCGGTCCGCTTGCGGGGGACGGAGTCGGGGTCGTACGGGTCGAGCTCGACGACCCAGCCGAAGCGGTGCGCCTCGTTGGGCTCCTGGGCCAGGTCGAAGCGCTTGTCGAAACGCTCCCACTTGCGCTCGGTGGCGCTCGCAGCGATGCCGTAGCGCTTGTCCGTGTCGCCGGCGCCGTTGGCGAAGTACTGGTTGAAGTTCTCCTCGCCGTGCAGCGTGGTGCCCCACGGAGTGGTGCCGCCCGCGCAGTTGTTGAGCGTGCCGAGGACCTTGCGGCCGGTGGGGTCGACGGAGGTACGGAGCAGAGGGCTGCCTGCGGCCGGGCCGGTGACCCTGAACTCGCTGGTCGCGGTGAGGCGGCGGTTCAGCGGGTGACGGCTGACCGGGCCGAGCCTGCCGGTGCGGTTCTCCTCCTGGACGACGACCACGGAGAGTCCGTGCGCGGCCCAGGCGATCTCGACCTGCTCACGGGTCGGGTTGGCCGGATCGTATCCACGGAACATCAGGATCTCGTCCGTGTACTCGTGGTTGGCGACCAGTACCTGGCGGCCCCGCTCGCCGGGGAGCGGGAGCAGGGAGAGGAAGTCGTTGTTGTAACCGAACTGGCCCGCCTGCGCCTTCGCCGACTGCTCGTCCGGGTCGAAGGCGGGGGCGCCGCGCAGGATCGGCTCGCCCCAGCGGATCACCACGTTCTGGCTGTACCCGTCCGGGACGGTGACCTTGTCGTTCTTGTTCGGAGCCACGGGCGCGAAGCGCAGGCCTCGGGCGCCCGAAGGGGTGTCCCGGTGCGGGGGCTTCGGCGTGCGGCCGTGGCCCGCGAGCGCGGCGGCCTCGGCCTGCGGGGCTCCCGGGCCGGTGAGAGCGGCGGTTCCGGCGGCAGCGGCGACGGTCACCACCGCGGCGGCGCGCATCATCGACCGGCGCGACAGGGCACCGGCGATGATGTCGCCGGCGTACTCGTTCCCGCTGGTGTTCGGTATCTCCTGGAAGCAGGCGTCACCGCAGCGGTAGCGGCACGTCAGCGCAGAGCGCCCGCCCTGGTGCGAGCCGATGAGCGGCAGCAGATTGCGCACTTGTTCGTCCCTCCGTCTGTGTGTCCTGCGTGACGGTAGGTGTGCATCCACGCGGTACGAGGGACGGCCGGTGAACGAGGGGTGAAGTCCGGGCCACCGCTGTGCGCAGGGCTCGGTCCGGCCTCGGTTGGAGCTCGGTTGACACAGGGGCGGGCCGCGCCACCGAACGGCCGGATCCGGCCGCTAACCTTACGTATCCGCCCTGGCCAGGGATCAATTCCCGCAGTACGGACATTTATCGCCACCAACTCATGCGAAAGGCCTCGCCCATGGGCATTCGGAGCTTGCTGCGCAAGGTGTTCGGCCGCACGGAGCAGGACGAGCCGGTCACGGCCACCGTCCCGCCCCAGGCCGAGCGCACCCAGCCCACGGAGCCGGAGCCGGAGACCACCACTTCGGCGGCCGAGCCCGCGAAGGCCTCGGTACCGGCACCGGCCTCCTCCTCGACGCGGTCCACCGCGGACCGGGAGAACGGACCGGCAACGGACCTGGTGGCGGAGGCCTTTGACAAGGCGGCCACCACCACATCCACCTCAACCTCCGGACCCACGCCGACGGTTCCGGCACAGGGGTCGGCGCCCGACGCCAGGCCGGCCGCGGCTGCCACGACGGTCGCGGAGACCGCGACTGTTGCGGAGACCGCGACTGTTGCGGAGACCGCGACTGTTGCGGAGACCGCGACCGTCGCGGACGAGCCGGCGCCGATCACGATCGACATCGACGCGGAGCCGGAACCGGAGCCCGTTGCGGTCGCGGAGCCCGCCGAGCCGGTCGTGGAAGCCGAGCCGGTCGCCGAGGCCGAGCCGGTCGTGGAAGCCGAGCCGGTCGCCGAGGCCGAGCCGGTCGTGGAAGCCGAGCCGGTCGCCGAGGCCGAGCCGGTCGTGGAAGCCGA